>NZ_VSKN01000003.1:0-218629 GCF_008086185.1 Bizionia gelidisalsuginis | reverse complement strand
GTTACTTCAATAATCTGATCGGCTGTAGCTGTATCTGTACCATCGGTAATGACATATGGGAAGATAACTGTTCCGTTAAAATCGGTATCTCCTGTAAAGGTTATAACACCGGTATCACTAACACTTACAGTACCGTTTAATACATTTATTGTTTGTGCTGTTCCTGGTGTTAATGGTATACCATTAATACTTACTATCGTTAAGATATCGCCATCTAAATCACTATCTAAATCTAATGGTGTTAAGGTTACTGTACCTTCTTCTGCAACACTGTAACTGTCGTCTACTGCTACTGGTGCATCATTTACTGCGGTTACTTCGATAATCTGGTTGGCTGTAGCTGTAGCTGTACCATCAGTAATGACATATCCAAAGGTCTCCGTACCATTGTAATTATCACTCGGTGTGAACGTAATAACACCTGCTGCATCTATATTCACTGTTCCATTTGGAGTCGTGATAACTTGCACTGTTCCTGGTGTTAATAATGTTCCATTTATAGAAACAATGCTTAAAATATCACCATCAATATCACTATCTAAATCTAATGGTGTTAATATTACTGTACTTTCTTCTGAAACGGTATAATTATCGTCTACTGCTACTGGTGCATCATTTACTGGCGTTACCATAATGGTTACTGTTGCTGTTTCTGTGGTTGTACTTCCATCAGAATTTGTTACAGTTACAGTGTAATCAAACGTATCCGTTCCGTTAAAGTCTGCATCTGGTGTGTAGGTTATTGTTCCGTCAGGGTTAATAACTACAGTTCCATTTGCTGGAGCTGTTGCATCTGTTACTTCATAGTCCGTTCCGTAAACTCCTTGGAAGCCATCATTATCTAAGACATCTATAGTTACTGCTGTATCCTCATCCGTTGTTGCTATGTCGTCATTTGCATCATCGATTGGGTTAACCGTTACAGTTACTGTTGCTGTTTCCGTTGTTGTACTTCCATTAGAATTTGTTACAGTTACTGTGTAATCAAACGTATCCGTTCCGTTAAAGTCTGCATCTGGTGTGTACGTAATGGTTCCATCTGCCTCAATAGTAGTGGTTCCATTCGCTGAAATCGTTGTACTGGTAACTGTATAATCTGTACCATAGATTCCTGTGAACGTATCATTATCCAACACAACCGTAGTCACTGCTGTGTCTTCTGGTGTGGTATCGGTATCGGCTACAATATCTGCAACTGGAGCAACATCAATAATTTGATTTGCCGTTGCTGTTACGCCATTCACATCACTAATTACATAAGGAAATGTAACTTGTCCATTATAATCCGCGGCGGGAGTAAAAATTATTACACCTAAATTATCTATATCTACTAAACCATTAGGAACTGCTATTTGTTGCGCTATACCTGGAGTTAAAGCCACACCATTGATAGAATCTATGTTTATATCATCTCCATCTGGGTCACTGTCCCCGGCTAACGGCAATAATTGAACAGTTGTATCTTCATCTATTGAATAATTATCTGTGATAGCTACTGGAGCCTGATTAGTTCCTACAATAGTTATATTGACGGTCGCGGTAGCACAAACATCTGGATTAGGGTCTGTATTACAAACGTTATAAATTACCGTTACTATGTCACCTATTGTTTCGAGTGCTCCCGAAGTATAAATTAAATTTCCCGTATTTTCATCAAACTGAATAATTCCAGTAGCGGTACCAGTGCCAGTATCTAAAATTGCTGTAGTTCCTATATTATTAGCTTCTAAATTTGTTAAGAAATCATCGTTGTCTAAAATATTTATGGCAGTGGCAACCCCTAGAGTTGCTGTTCCATAATCATCTTGAGCTGTTGGAGAATTAGGAAATGGATCTGTTCCGTTTGGATTACCATCATCGTCATTATCGCATAAATCACTATATACAGCATCATTTGTAGCACTTCCATCTGAGTCTATTTGTGGAGAAGTTCCTGTTCCTGTACTTGTTGGCACACCAACTGCATCAACTGAACTATTTATTTGTCCGCTAGAATTAATATCAGTCAACGAAAAACCACCATCACCTTCTAACGCATCTGGACAACCATCATTATCACTATCCGTATCAAACTGATTTAAAACACCATCAAGGTCCGTATCATATCTATCATCAATTCCGTCGTTATTTGCATCAATAAAACTAGGAGTTGAAGGATCGAAGTAGTTTGGAGTTCCGTTTCCAGTGCTATCTCCAAATGGATCAGACAAACTAGCATCATATTCATCTGTATCTAAAATGCCATCATTATCATCATCTAAGTCACAATCTTCTGATACGCCATCATTATCTGGGTCTCCGTTATAATTAGGGTTTTCAATAGGTATAAATAGAGAAATTTCACCTCCAGCTTGTCCATTTTGAGATCCATTTCTAGCACCATCATTATGAACACCCCCATCACCTCCAGTACTATTTACGATAACATTTGCAGGAAGCGCAGCTTTTGAAAAAAGTAATACGCCACCTCCACCTCCTCCACCTGGTCCGTGTTGAACGTTAGTTATCAGATCTTCTCCATCTCCTCCATTTATATTTACCGTGAGATTGGATGTAAAGTTTTCCGCTTTCAAAATAACGGTTCCTCCTCCTCCCCCGCCAGAACCTCCATCGGCAGGACCGTTAGGCATAACAGCAGTAGGAGATAGTCCATCAGCTTCAATACCGTAGCCATTACCAATAATAGTTTCTGCAAAAAGTATTACAATCCCTCCTCCATTGGCAGCTGAAGAAAAATTACTTGTCGTTATAAAACCGGGACCACCAGCACCCCCTAAAAAGGCTTTATCCTGACTTAAATAAGGTGTCATAGACAAACCTCCAATCCCACCGGCATTATCTCCATTTACATTACACCACCTTTTTCCTCCTTCTCCACCTGCTCCAAAATTGGAACCTCCTCCTCCTCCAGAATCTCCTGAAACACCAGATCCACCTCCATTAGCTCTAGGCGCTCTTCCTCTGTTAGTAGTAGATACTGAAACCGCAATCCCTTCCCCTCTAATATATGAGGAGTTATTAGTGCTTGGCAATATAAATTGAGTAAGAGGATTGAGAGTACAGTTATCTGGAGTACCATTAACCGTCATTCTTAAACCCTTAAAACCTTTACCTCTAACATCGATATTCGCATTAAAGGTTATTTCATCTGCAGAAAGAACAACAACCCCACCAGTTCCTGTTGTTGTATCCCAATTTGGAGCAGTAAGCGTACCTGTTATATTTACTTCGTTGTAATTTGGTATTTTAACTATTTGAACTTTTCCAGAAAAATTATAAGATCTAACAAGAGGATATTTTAAAGTTATAGTAGTTCCTGAAACACTTTCTATTTCAAAAAATTCATAATTTCCTGCTTGGTTAATAGCTGTAATAGAACCTCCAGAACTTGAGTTAGTTATATCTAAATCTGCCCCCTTCATTTGTATTATTAACGCTTTATCATCAGCAAAAAAACTAGCACTATCACTTACAGTAATTGTATCGGTACAGTTAGCATCACAAGGATCGCAATTACCAGCGCTCATACTGGTTACCGATGCATAGGAATTAACGACACCAGAAATAGATGTCTGGCCGAAACCAGAGAAACTAAATGATATAAAAAATAATGCCAATAATGAATTACGGAATAAACAAATTATTGATCTTTGAGTAAAAAATTTCATAATAATTAGGGTATAAATATCTTATGTCTTAATTATTCAATAAAGAATAGAAATAAAATTAAAATGGAAATGGTAAAGTTACCTGGATAACTAAAAGTTTATAACGTGCGTTAATAGTGCTTATTAAAAACACATTTAAATGTAGGAATTAACCTTAAAGAAGGAAGAAACAAAGGATCTATTATTTGAAATAATATTCTCATATTATTACCTTCAATTTTCGATGTAAAATAATCGCTTAAGTAAATCAGGGATAAACCTAATTTAAACTCACGGATTACTTCGCTTCTCTGGAGTATGAAAACGGCGTCGTATGAAGTTTGAAATATATTGAAAAACAGGGCTTTTAGGGAGGTATTCAAAATAATGTTTTGCTATTAATAGTTTTTGTTGCTATAAAATTCTTGATCTTTAACAAAAAAAGTTAAAATTAAGTTAAAAAGAAAATATTATTCGATGAAATACTTATTTACACGTCAAAACGAGTGAATCGTGAATTAATTGACTCCGACTCAGAGAAATTTTCTATTCAGTTTTCATTATTATTTTTCTATAAACAGTATAAAATAATTTTAATCCCTATCCATTCAAAGAAATACAATGCAGTTTAGAGAATTCAGAATTACTGCATTATATTTGTGCAAATTTATGATTATGAAATTTCAAGACGAAATCAACAGACGACGAACCTTTGGTATTATTGCTCACCCCGATGCTGGTAAAACAACACTAACCGAAAAACTACTTTTATTTGGAGGGGCTATTAAAGAAGCTGGTGCAGTAAAAAGCAATAAAATAAAAAAAGGAGCGACGAGTGATTTTATGGAAATAGAACGTCAACGTGGAATTAGTGTGGCTACCTCTGTTTTAGCGTTTGAATATGACGGTATAAAAATAAATATTTTAGATACGCCAGGACACAAAGATTTCGCTGAGGATACCTTTAGAACACTAACCGCTGTAGACAGTGTTATCGTGGTGATTGATGTAGCCAAAGGTGTCGAGGAGCAAACTGAAAAATTAGTTGAAGTTTGCAGAATGCGAAACATACCAATGATTGTATTCGTTAATAAAATGGATCGTGAAGGTAAAGATGCGTTTGAATTACTTGATGAAATTGAACAAAAATTAAATTTAAAAGTCTCTCCTTTAAGTTTTCCTATCGGGATGGGATACGACTTTAAAGGCATCTATAATATTTGGGAGAATAATATTAATTTATTTAGTGGCGATAGCCGGAAAAATATTGAAGAAACGATTGAAATTTCTGATATAGATTCTTTAGAAATAAATAAATTGATCGGAGATTCGGCTGCGGAAACTCTTCGGGAAGAATTAGAATTAGTTCGCGGAATTTATCCAAAATTTGATAAGCAAGAGTACTTAGACGGCAATTTGCAACCCGTGTTTTTTGGATCGGCTTTAAATAGTTTTGGAATTCGTGAACTTTTAGATTGCTTCGTAGATATCGCCCCGAAACCAAGACCAAAGAAAAGTGAAGAGCGCTGGGTAGAACCTAACGAAGATAAATTTACTGGGTTTGTTTTTAAAATTCACGCCAATATGGATCCTAACCACAGAAACCGTTTGGCTTTTATTAAAATTGTTTCGGGTGAGTTTAAAAGAAACACCCCTTATTTGCATGTTAGACATAATAAAAAAGTAAAATTTTCTAGTCCAAATGCCTTTTTTGCCGAAAAGAAAGAAATTGTAGACATCTCATACCCCGGCGATATTGTGGGGTTACAAGACTCTGGGACGTTTAAAATTGGTGACACCTTAACGGAAGGGGAATACCTTAATTATAAAGGGGTACCAAGTTTTTCACCAGAACATTTTAGATATATTAATAATGCCGATCCTTTAAAATCTAAACAATTATATAAAGGAATCGACCAATTGATGGATGAAGGGGTTGCTCAATTATTTACTTTAGAATTAAACGGTAGAAAAGTAATTGGAACCGTTGGAGCGCTTCAATATGAGGTTATTCAATACCGATTAGAACACGAATATGGAGCGAAATGCACCTACGAAAATTTAAATGTATTTAAAGCGTGCTGGGTAGAACCTACAGATCCTAAAAATGAAGAATATAAAGAGTTTTTAAGAGTTAAACATCGCTATTTAGCAAAAGACAAAGACGATCAGTTAGTTTTCTTAGCCGATTCCTCATTTTCTTTACAAATGACCCAACAAAAATATCCAAGTATAAAATTCCATTATACGTCAGAATTTCAGTAAATTTTGATTTTAAGTGGTTTTAAGAAAGAATATATTACTTAACCACATAAGATTTTAAGACAGAACAGATACGCTGTTAAACGTGTTTTAAAATCGCTCTATTTTTCGTGATTATAACTCAAATTGAAATATTCAGTTTCAGAATAAAAAAAATAGTAAAAAAAAAGTCCTTTTGAATTTTCAAAAAGGACTTTTTTTCTTTTAAGCTTGACCCGTTGGTCCAAAATTTAGAGGAATTGGAGGCTGATCGTAATCTTTGATCTCACCGTGCGCTTTCTCGAAGCGTTGTACATTTTCACTTAACGCTTTAAGTAAACGTTTTGCATGCTGAGGAGTTAAAATAATTCTTGATTTCACCTTACTCTTTGGAGTTCCTGGCATTATACTTACAAAATCGACTACAAACTCTGAAACCGAATGATTGATGATTGCGAGGTTAGAATAAGTGCCTTCTGCAACTTTCTCATCTAACTCAATATTAATTTGCCCTTGTTTTGGTTTAGTGTCTTTATTATCTGCCATCGTAAACTTGTTTACGCTTCCACTTTAGAGGAAGTCTTATCATTAATAAAATTATTAAAATAAAAAAGTCCTGCATACTCTGCAGGACTTTTTTAATTATTTGAAGAACTATCCCAACCTGCGTTGGTATAAATTATACGCGTGCCATTCAAAACATATTTACCTCTTAAATGGTACGTTTTATCTAGTTATAATTAACTTCTTTTTTAGCTTGCATCATTTGGTCAAACTCTTCTTTAGATCCTACAATAATGTTTTCATACGTACGCATTCCTGTACCTGCTGGAATTCTATGTCCTACAATTACATTTTCTTTAAGACCTTCTAAGTGATCCACTTTACCTGCTACCGCCGCTTCGTTAAGAACTTTTGTAGTTTCTTGGAAAGAAGCTGCAGAGATAAATGATTTCGTTTGTAACGAAGCTCTTGTAATACCTTGTAATATAGGCGTTGCTGTTGCCGGCTGTGCATCTCTAGCTTCAACTAAAGCTTTGTCTTCGCGACGTAATAATGAATTCTCGTCTCTTAATTCGAAAGGCGTAATAATTTGCCCTTCTTTTAAGGTCGTAGAATCACCTGCATTTTCAACAACTTTTTTACCAAATATTTCGTCGTTTTCTTCAATAAAATCAGCTTTATGAACCAATTGATCTTCTAAGAAGATGGTATCTCCAGAGTCAATAATTCGAACTTTACGCATCATTTGTCTTACAACAACCTCAAAGTGCTTATCGTTAATTTTTACACCTTGTAATCTATACACTTCTTGCACCTCATTAACTAAGTACTGTTGTACCGCCGCTGGGCCTTTAATGTTTAAGATATCGTTTGGTGTAATAGAACCATCAGATAAAGGCATACCCGCTTTTACGAAATCATTTTCTTGTACAAGAATCTGACTTGATAACTTTACTAAGTATTTCTTAATATCCCCTAATTTAGATTCTATAATAATCTCACGATTACCTCTCTTAATTTTACCAAAAGATACAACACCATCTATTGCACTAACAACTGCTGGATTTGAAGGGTTACGTGCTTCGAATAATTCTGTTACACGTGGAAGACCTCCTGTAATATCTCCTGATTTTGCCGATCTACGTGGGATTTTAACTAAGATTTTACCAATCTTAACTTTTTCTCCATCGTCAATCATAATATGGGCACCCACTGGTAAATTGTATGAACGGAATGGATTTCCTTTACCGTCTTCAACAATTAGAGTTGGTATTAATTTTTTATTTCTAGATTCTGAAATTACTTTCTCTTGGAAACCAGTTTGTTCATCAATTTCCACTTGGTAAGTAATACCCTGTTCGATATTTTCATATCTCACTTTACCAGCAAATTCAGAAATAATTACACCGTTATATGGATCCCAAGAACAAACAACATCACCTGCTTTTAAAGCGTCTCCATTCTTAACTAAAATAGTAGAACCATAAGGAATGTTATTAGTACTTAATGTAATTCCTGTTTTCTTATCTACTAATTTAAGTTCTGATGTTCTAGAAATAACGATATCTATGTCATTACCGTCAGAATCTTGACCTTTTACAGTTTTTAATTCTTCGATTTCTGCTTTACCATCGTATTTAACAGCCAATTTATTTTCTTCCGAAATGTTACCTGCAATACCACCAACGTGGAATGTACGAAGTGTTAACTGTGTTCCTGGCTCTCCAATAGATTGTGCAGCCACAACACCTACGGCTTCACCTCGTTGCACCATCTTATTGGTTGCAAGGTTACGACCGTAACATTTAGCACAGATTCCTTTTTTGGCTTCACAACTTAACGGCGAACGTACTTCTACGCTATCCACTGGAGATTTTTCAATCTTACCAGCAATAATATCATCAATAAGTTCTCCTGCAGACACTAATAACTCATCTGTTAAAGGATTAAAAACATCATTAAGCGCTACACGACCAACAATACGTTCTTGTAATTTCTCAACAACTTCATCATTTTTCTTTAACGGCGTTACTTCTACACCTCTTAATGTACCACAGTCTACACTGTTTACAATTACATCTTGAGAGACATCTACTAAACGACGTGTTAAATATCCTGCATCGGCAGTTTTTAATGCGGTATCGGCAAGACCTTTACGCGCACCGTGCGTAGAAATAAAGTATTCTAAAATTGAAAGTCCTTCCTTAAAGTTAGATAAAATCGGATTTTCAATAATCTCTCCACCACCGGCGTTAGATTTTTTAGGTTTCGCCATTAATCCACGCATCCCTGTTAACTGACGAATCTGTTCTTTCGATCCACGGGCTCCAGAATCAAGCATCATATATACCGAGTTAAACCCTTGTTGGTCTTCTCGAATACGTTTCATAGATAGCTCTGTAAGTTCTGCATTTGTAGACGTCCAGATATCAATAACTTGGTTGTAACGTTCGTTATTGGTAATAAGTCCCATGTTGTAATTCACCATAATACCATCGACTTTCTCGTTGGCACCATCAATCATAGATTGTTTTTCTGGTGGAATAATAATATCTCCTAAACTAAATGAAAGGCCACCTTGGAATGCAAATTTGTATCCTAAAGTTTTAATTTCATCTAAGAAATCAGCCGTAGCTGGTACACCTGTTACTTTAAGTATTTCACCAATAATATCTCTTAATGATTTTTTGGTTAATACTTCGTTTATATATCCTGCTGCAGCTGGTACTGTTTCGTTAAAGAGTACACGTCCTACAGTGGTTTCAATAATTTGAAGTACTAATTCTCCTGCTTCGTTAAAGTCCTTTGTTCTTACTTTAATTTGCGCATTTAAATCTACACGTTGCTCGTTGTAAGCAATGTTTACTTCTTCAGCAGAGTAGAAAGTTAACCCCTCTCCTATTACTTTAACTTCAGGTGTAGACGTACGTAACTTGGTCATATAATATAAACCAAGTACCATATCCTGAGAAGGTACAGTTACTGGAGAACCATTTGCTGGATTTAAGATATTATGAGACGCCAACATTAATAGTTGACATTCTAAAATAGCTTCTGGTCCTAATGGTAAATGCACCGCCATTTGATCCCCATCGAAATCGGCATTAAAAGCTGTACACACTAATGGGTGTAATTGTATCGCTTTACCTTCAATAAGTTTTGGCTGGAAAGCCTGAATACCTAAACGGTGAAGCGTAGGAGCACGATTTAGTAATACTGGATGTCCTTTAAGAACGTTCTCCAAGATATCCCAAACTACAGGCTCTTTTTTGTCTATTATTTTCTTAGCTGATTTTACAGTTTTTACAATTCCTCTTTCGATTAATTTACGAATAATGAATGGTTTGTAAAGTTCGGCAGCCATATTTTTAGGAAGACCACATTCGAATAATCTTAATTCTGGTCCTACAACAATTACAGAACGTGCAGAATAATCAACACGCTTACCAAGTAAATTTTGACGGAAACGCCCTTGCTTACCTTTAAGTGAATCTGAAAGTGATTTTAATGGTCTGTTAGAATCTGTTTTTACAGCAGATGATTTACGCGTGTTATCTAACAATGAATCAACAGATTCTTGTAACATACGTTTTTCATTACGTAAAATAACCTCTGGTGCTTTTATTTCAACTAATCTTTTAAGTCGATTGTTTCTAATAATTACACGACGGTATAAATCATTTAAATCTGAAGTCGCAAAACGGCCACCATCTAAAGGCACTAAAGGTCTTAATTCTGGTGGAATAATTGGCACTACTTTCAAGATCATCCATTCCGGACGATTCTCTCTGTTTAAATTAGACTCACGTAATGCTTCAACTACTTGAAGACGTTTTAAAGCTTCAGTTTTACGCTGTTTAGACGTTTCTGTATTGGCTTTATGACGTAATTCGTAAGATAAAGTGTCTAAATCAATTCTTGATAATAATTCAATTAAACATTCAGCTCCCATTTTAGCGATAAACTTATTAGGGTCTGAATCTTCAAGGTAATTATTATCTTGAGGAAGAGTTTCCATAATATTTAGATACTCTTCTTCAGTTAAGAAATCCATTTTTTGTAATGGTTCTCCTTCGGCATTTTTAGCATTACCTGGTTGTATAACTACATAACGTTCGTAGTATATAATCATATCTAATTTCTTAGATGGTAACCCTAATAAATAACCTATTTTGTTAGGTAAAGAACGGAAATACCAGATATGAGCCACAGGCACAACTAAGTTGATGTGTCCTACTCTATCACGACGTACTTTCTTTTCTGTTACTTCTACACCACAACGGTCACAAACAATACCTTTGTAGCGAATTCTTTTATATTTACCACAAGCACATTCGTAGTCTTTTACAGGACCAAAAATACGCTCACAGAATAAACCATCTCTTTCTGGTTTATGTGTACGATAATTAATAGTTTCAGGTTTTAGAACTTCACCTCTAGACTCTGCTAAAATAGACTCTGGTGACGCTAAACCAATTGAGATTTTATTAAACCTCTGTACTGTATTCTTATCTTGTTTTCTTGCCATAATGCTGAATACTTTTGTTGTTTTATAGTTGAAGGTTGCACTTCAATCTAAAAGATTCCCGCTTCCGCGGGAATATCTATTATTCTTCTAATCTAATGTCTAATCCTAATCCTTTCAATTCGTGCATAAGTACGTTGAAAGATTCTGGTAATCCTGGATCTGGCATTGGCTCACCTTTTACGATTGCCTCGTAAGTTTTAGCTCTACCAACAACATCATCAGATTTTACTGTTAAGATTTCTCTTAGAGTACTCGATGCACCGTATGCCTCTAGTGCCCATACTTCCATCTCTCCAAAACGCTGACCACCAAATTGTGCTTTACCACCAAGAGGTTGTTGTGTAATTAATGAGTATGGTCCTATAGAACGTGCGTGCATTTTATCGTCCACCATATGCCCTAATTTCAGCATATAAATAACTCCAACAGTTGCAGGTTGGTCAAAACGTTGTCCTGTTCCTCCATCATATAAGTAGGTATGTCCGTATCTTGGAATTCCAGCTTTGTCTGTAAATTCGTTAATTTGATCGATTGTTGCACCATCAAAAATTGGTGTTGCAAACGTACGTCCTAAATCTTGACCGGCCCATCCTAATACAGTTTCATAAATTTGCCCAATGTTCATACGAGATGGTACACCAAGTGGATTTAATACGATGTCTACAGGAGTTCCATCTTCTAAGAAAGGCATATCTTCTTGACGAACGATACGCGCAACAATACCTTTGTTACCGTGACGTCCTGCCATTTTATCACCGACTTTAAGTTTACGTTTCTTAGCAACATATACTTTTGCAAGTTTAATGATACCTGCTGGTAATTCATCTCCTACCGAAATAGTAAACTTCTCACGACGTAGTGAACCTTGTAAGTCGTTCTCTTTTATTTTATAGTTGTGAATTAAATCAGCTATTAGTTTATTTGTGTGCTCATCTGTAGTCCAAGTACCACCTGTTAAGTGTGTATAATCGTCGACAGCATTTAACATTTTAAGGGTGAATTTCTTACCTTTTGGTAATACTTCTTCTCCTAAATCGTTAAAGATACCTTGAGAAGTTTTACCTCCTACAATAGTGAATAACTTATCGACTAATAAAGCCTGAAGTTCATCAAATTTTGTATTGTAAAGTTTCTCTAATTGAGAGATATCTTCTTTATCCTGAGCTCTCTTACGTTTATCTTTAACCGCACGAGCAAATAATTTTTTATTAATAACAACCCCATGTAATGAAGGAGATGCTTTTAATGAAGCATCTTTCACATCACCAGCTTTGTCACCAAAAATAGCACGTAATAGTTTTTCTTCTGGAGTTGGATCACTTTCACCTTTTGGCGTAATTTTTCCAATTAAGATATCTCCAGGTTTCACCTCTGCTCCAATACGAATCATTCCGTTTTCATCAAGGTCTTTAGTAGCCTCTTCAGAAACGTTAGGAATATCGTTTGTTAACTCTTCATTACCTAGTTTTGTATCTCTTACATCAAGAGAATACTCATCAATATGTATAGACGTAAAGATATCTTCACGCACCACTTTTTCTGAAATTACAATGGCATCCTCAAAATTATACCCTTTCCAAGGCATAAAGGCCACTTTCATATTTCGTCCTAAGGCAAGTTCTCCTTTTTCAGTCGCATACCCTTGAGATAATACTTGTCCTTTAGAAACTTTATCTCCTTTCTTAACAATTGCTTGTAAGTTAATAGAGGTTCCTTGGTTTGTTTTTCTAAACTTTACTAAGGGATAAGACTTCGTATCGCTCTCAAAACTAACTTTAGCTTCATCCTCGCTTCTTTCGTATTTGATAACGATTTCGTTAGCATCTACATATTGTACAACACCTGGTCCTTGTGCATTAATTAAAACACGAGAATCTGATGCTACTTTTCTTTCTAATCCGGTTCCAACAATTGGTGCCTGCGGACGTAATAATGGTACGGCCTGACGCATCATATTAGATCCCATCAATGCACGATTGGCATCATCATGTTCTAAGAAAGGAATTAAAGAAGCCGAAATTGACGAAATTTGGTTTGGTGCAACATCTGTATAATCAACCTTTGAAGGATCAATTACCGGAAAATCACCTTCCATTCGTGCAATAACTTTATCGTGAAGAATTTTACCGTTCTCATCAACTTTTACCGTTGCTTGAGCGATTAATTTCTCTTCCTCTTCTTCGGCACTTAAATATATAGGTTCGCTATTAATATCTACAACTCCATTTGTTACCTTACGGTATGGTGTTTCGATGAAACCCATCGAGTTTACCTTAGCAAATACAGATAGTGACGATATTAATCCAATGTTTGGTCCCTCAGGAGTTTCAATTGGACATAAACGACCATAGTGCGTATAGTGAACATCACGTACTTCGAATCCTGCTCTTTCTCTCGACAAACCTCCTGGTCCTAATGCTGATAAACGACGCTTGTGCGTAATTTCGGCTAAAGGATTCGTTTGATCCATAAATTGAGATAACTGGTTCGTACCAAAGAAGGAATTAATTACTGAAGATAAGGTCTTTGCATTAATTAAATCTATAGGTGTAAACACTTCGTTATCACGAACGTTCATACGCTCACGAATAGTACGCGCCATACGCGCTAAACCAACTCCAAATTGTTGAGATAATTGTTCTCCTACTGTACGTACACGACGGTTAGATAAATGATCAATATCATCAATCTCTGCTTTAGAGTTAATTAATTCGATTAAATATTTTATAATAGTAATGATATCAATTTTGGTAAGCACTTGCTTATCCATTCCAATATCCAACTGTAATTTTTTATTCATTCTATAACGTCCTACCTCTCCTAAAGAGTAACGTTGGTCACTAAAGAATAATTTATCTATAATACCACGTGCAGTCTCTTCATCTGGCGGCTCTGCATTACGTAGTTGACGGTAAATATGTTCAACAGCCTCTTTTTCTGAGTTTGTTGGATCTTTTTGAAGCGTGTTATGAATAATAGCGTAATCGCCTTGTTCTGCACTTTCTTTATGTAAAAGAATAGTTTTAACCCCTACTTCTAAAATTTCTTCGACGTTATCTTTATCTAAAACAGTATCACGGTCCAATACTATTTCATTTCTTTCGATAGATACAACTTCACCTGTATCCTCGTCTACGAAATCCTCATGCCATGTATTTAATACACGTGCAGCTAATTTGCGTCCTAAATATTTTTTAAGACCAGATTTTGAAACTTTAACTTCTTCAGCTAAATCAAAGATCTCTAAAATATCTTTATCACGTTCAAAGCCAATAGCTCTAAACAATGTTGTTACTGGTAATTTTTTCTTTCTATCAATGTACGCATACATCACTTGATTAATATCAGTAGCGAACTCAATCCAAGACCCTTTAAAAGGAATAACTCTTGCTGAATATAATTTTGTACCATTAGCATGGAAAGACTGACCAAAGAAAACACCTGGTGATCTGTGTAATTGAGATACAACCACACGCTCTGCACCGTTAATACAGAATGTACCTGAAGGTGTCATATAGGGTATAGTACCTAAGTATACATCTTGAACGATCGTTTCAAAATCTTCATGTTCAGGATCTGTACAATACAGTTTTAACCTTGCTTTAAGTGGAACGCTATAAGTAAGCCCACGCTCGATACATTCTTCTATGCTGTATCTTGGTGGATCTATGAAGTAATCTAAGAATTCTAATACGAATTGATTACGAGTGTCTGTTATTGGAAAGTTTTCTAGAAAGGTATTATAAAGCCCTTCATCACCTCTTTCTTCAGATTTTGTTTCTAACTGGAAAAAATCCTGGAAGGACTTTATTTGAATATCCATAAAATCTGGATACTCAGTTCTATTGATAATAGACGAGAAATTTAATCTTTCAGCTTGTGTTACTAACATCAATGGACGAAATTTTGATTAAAAAAAAATGTTTGTTTATAGCTCGCGGCTATATACGACAAATGGTCTAGGTCTGAGAGCACTGCCCTAGACCTAAACCTTTGTTAATTGTCTGTGTAAAGCTTACTTAAGCTCAACCTCTGCTCCTGCTTCTTCTAACTGAGCTTTTAATGCTTCAGCTTCGTCTTTAGAAACAGCTTCTTTAACTGGGCTTGGTGCATCGTCCACTAAACCTTTTGCTTCTTTTAAACCTAAACCAGTTAATTCTTTAACTAATTTTACAACAGCCAACTTAGCGCTACCTGCCGCTTTTAAAATAACATCAAATTCAGTCTGAGCTTCAGCAGCGTCTTCGCCACCTGCAGCTGGACCTGCCATTGTTACTGCAGCAGCAGCTGGTTCGATACCGTATTCATCTTTTAATATAGTTGCTAATTCGTTAACTTCTTTTACTGTAAGGTTAACTAATTGTTCTGCGAAATCTTTTAAATCTGCCATTTTTCTACCGTTTTAATAATTTTAATTTAATATATATTTGTATAAGTGCGTACTTATTTGACTATCCCTCTTTCTGAGATAATGTTTTAAGAATTCCAGAAAGTTTCTCTCCACTTGATTTAAGTGCAGAAACAACGTTCTGAGCTGGTGCTTGTAATGATCCTATGATATCACCAATTAATTCTTCTCTAGATTTAATATCGACTAAAGCGTCTAATTGGTCATCCCCAATATAAACTGTTTCTTCAATAAAAGCTCCTTTTAATAGAGGCTTATCTGATTTTTTTCTAAAAGCTTTAATAACCTTCGCTGGAGCGTTTCCAGTTTCAGAGTACATTACTGATGTATTTCCTTTTAAAGTTGCTGGTAAGTCTCCAAACTCTCTATCTGAAGCTTCCATTGCTTTTGAAAGTAGCGTATTTTTTACTACTGCTAATTTTATGTCTGCTTTAAAGCATGCACGACGTAAATTTGAAGTGCTTACTGCGTTTAACCCTGAGATATCCGCTAAATAAATGTTAGCGTTCTCTGCTAATTGTGCAGTTAATTCTTCAATTACTAGTGCTTTTTCTTCTCTTGTCATAATATAAAGTTTTAACTACTAACCAATTTTAGTGTCAACAGCGATACTTGGACTCATTGTGCTAGACATATAAATGCTCTTCACGTAGATTCCTTTTGCCGCAGTTGGTTTAAGTTTCATTAATGTTGTTAATAATTCGTTTGCATTTTCTTGAATCTTATCAGCACTAAAAGAAGCTTTACCGATTGCTGCGTGAACGATTCCTGTTTTATCAACTCTAAAATCAATCTTACCTGCTTTCACTTCAGTAACCGCTTTAGCTATATCCATAGTTACAGTACCCGTTTTAGGATTCGGCATTAAACCACGAGGTCCTAATACACGTCCTAAAGGTCCTAATTTACCCATAACACTTGGCATAGTAATAATTACATCTACATCTGTCCAACCATTTTTTATTTTATCAAGGTACTCGTCTAAACCAACGAAATCTGCTCCAGCTTCTTTAGCTTCTGCTTCTTTGTCTGGAGTAACTAATGCTAATACTTTCACATCTTTACCTGTTCCATGAGGAAGAGATACAACACCTCTTACCATTTGGTTAGCTTTTCTAGGATCTACTCCTAAACGTACAGCTAAGTCTACAGACGCATCAAATTTAGTGTTAGTAATTTCTTTTATTAAAACTGAAGCTTCAGTTAAAGAATATACTTTATCCTTTTCGATTTTAGCTACTGCTTCTTTTTGTTTCTTTGTTATTCTTGCCATTTTTTTAAAATCTTTTTAGGTTAATTAGGTGCTTGACCACCTTTAACAGTTATACCCATAGATCTCGCAGTTCCAGCAATCATTTTCATAGCCGATTCTATGTTAAATGCATTTAAATCGGGCATTTTATCTTCTGCTATAGTTTTTACTTGATCCCAAGATACCTTTGCAATTTTACGTGCATGTGGTTCACCTGATCCTTTTTTTTGTTTGGCCGCTTCTAATAATTGTACTGCAGCTGGAGGTGTTTTGATAACAAATTCAAACGATTTGTCTTTGTACACAGAAATAACAACCGGTAATATTTTACCAGATTTATCCTGGGTTCTAGCGTTAAATTGCTTACAGAACTCCATGATGTTAACTCCAGCAGCACCTAAAGCGGGTCCAACCGGTGGCGACGGATTCGCTGCACCTCCCCTTACTTGTAACTTAACTACTTTACTTAATTCTTTTGCCATTTTTAATAATTTAGTTCGGCATTAATCTATTTTTGGAAGCTTAGATTAATCCCATCTTTATTGTAACAATTATTATATTTTTTCAACTTGCATATAGCTTAATTCTAATGGTGTCTTTCTTCCAAAAATCTTCACCATCACTTCAAGCTTGCGTTTCTCTTCGTTTATGTTTTCAATAACACCATCAAATCCATTGAATGGCCCATCTATTACTTTTACAGTCTCTCCCTTTGTAAAAGGAATTGCAACGTGTGCATCTGTATCTACTGTCAATTCATCTACTTTACCTAACATTCTGTTTACTTCAGATTGTCGTAACGGTAATGGATCTCCTCCTTTTGTTGCCCCTAGGAAACCAATAACATTAGTTATAGACCTTATAATATGTGGAATTTCTCCTGATAAGTTGGCTTTTATCATAATGTAACCGCTAAAATACACCTTTTCTTTGGTTATTTTCTTACCGTTACGAATTTGAACAACATTCTCTGTAGGAACTAATACTTGCTCTACATAGTCTTGCTTTCCTAAACGAGCAATTTCATTCTCGATGTAGGTTTTTATTTTATGTTCTTGACCACTTACCGCTCTTACAACGTACCATTTTTTCTCTCCTACTTCAGCCATAAATACTTATCTTATCCGTTTATTACACTAAAATAAAAACTTACCACTTTGCTGAAAACAGAATCTACTCCCCATATTGCTAAAGAGAATATAATTGAAAATACAGCAACCAAAATAGTTAAGCTTTGAGCCTCAGACCAAGGAGTCCAAGTCACATTGTTTTTCAATTCGCCAAATGATTCTTTTACGTAATTTACTATTCCAGCCATTTTTAATCTATTTTTTAAAAGATAAATTTAAACGTTATCATTTTTAATTTGCACGGGTTGAGAGACTCGAACTCCCGACACCTGGTTTTGGAGACCAGTGCTCTACCAACTGAGCTAAACCCGTAGATAAAAGCTAAGGTGTCTTGATTACTTTAGACACCTTAACCTTATATTTTTGAGACTATTTTAGTCTAAAATTTCAGTTACCTGACCAGCTCCAACTGTTCTTCCTCCTTCACGTATAGCGAAACGAAGACCAACATTCATCGCAATTGCTTGAATTAACTCAACGTGAATAGTTAAGTTATCTCCAGGCATCACCATCTCAACTCCTTCTGGAAGTGAAATGTTTCCTGTTACATCCGTTGTACGAACATAAAATTGAGGACGGTAGTTAGTATGGAATGGAGTATGACGTCCACCTTCTTCTTTTTTAAGGATATAAACCTCAGCTTTAAATTTAGCGTGTGGTGTTACAGAACCTGGCTTACAGATTACCATTCCTCTAGAAATTTGAGATTTCTCAATCCCTCTTAATAAGATACCTGCATTATCTCCAGCCTCACCTCTATCTAATATTTGACGGAACATTTCGATACCTGTAATTGTAGAGGTTAACTTTGCAGCTCCCATACCAATTATTTCTACTGGATCTCCTGTTTTACCAATACCTGTTTCGATACGTCCTGTTGCTACAGTTCCACGACCTGTAATAGAGAATACATCCTCGATAGGCATTAAGAAAGGTTTATCAATCTCTCTTTCTGGCTCTTCAATCCAGTTATCAACCGCTTCCATTAATTCTAAAACAGTATCAACCCATTTTTGCTCACCGTTAAGTGCGCCTAGTGCAGATCCTGAAACAACAGGTCCGTTATCACCATCGTAATCATAGAAAGAAAGTAATTCTCTAACTTCCATGTCTACTAATTCTAAAAGTTCTTCATCATCAACCATATCCACCTTGTTTAAGAATACAACGATTCTTGGGATACCTACTTGACGACCTAATAAGATATGCTCACGAGTTTGTGGCATTGGACCATCTGTAGCCGCAACGACTAAGATAGCACCATCCATCTGTGCAGCACCTGTTACCATGTTCTTTACGTAATCCGCGTGACCTGGACAGTCAACGTGCGCATAGTGACGGTTTAGTGTTGCATATTCTACGTGAGATGTATTAATTGTAATACCTCTTTCTTTTTCTTCTGGTGCGTTATCAATTTGATCAAAAGATCTCGCTTCTGAATACCCTGCATCAGCTAATACTTTAGTAATAGCAGCAGTTAAAGTTGTTTTACCGTGATCTACGTGTCCAATTGTACCAATATTTAAGTGTGGTTTTGAACGATCGAAAGTTGCCTTTGCCATGTTTTAATAATTTAATCTTAGTTATATAATAATATTAGTGTTCTAATTTTTAATGCCTTTAAAATTTGAGCCAATGACGGGAATTGAACCCGTGGCCTCTTCCTTACCAAGGAAACGCTCTACCCCTGAGCTACACCGGCTAAATATTAGAGCGAGAGACCGGGTTCGAACCGGCGACATTCAGCTTGGAAGGCTGACGCTCTACCAACTGAGCTACTCTCGCAATTATTTAATTCCTTTTTAAACTTTAAAATTGTGGGGAGAGCAGGATTCGAACCTGCGAAGACGTAGTCAGCAGATTTACAGTCTGCCCTCGTTGGCCGCTTGAGTATCTCCCCAATTTTAAAACTTATCACTCTTTTAAAGAACGTTACAAATTGTAGTTTCCTACCTTTTGTTTTATTGAGCCGATGGAGGGACTCGAACCCACGACCTGCTGATTACAAATCAGCTGCTCTAGCCAGCTGAGCTACATCGGCTTTTTTACTCTTTTTCTACGTATAAAAAAAGTCCGCTATTTCTAACGGACTGCAAATGTATATATTTATTTATTTAATCAAAACATTTTTAGCAAATTTTTTATCATAATTATGCTCTTAATTTATCTTTTCGCTTTTTTAACTGTCTTTCTAACGATGCAACGCCAATATCTACACCTTCCTCAAAGGTTTTACATTGTTTTTTCACTATTAAACTATCTCCAGGTACACTTACTCTTGCTTCAAATATTTTATTTTCCTTATCACTCGTGTTTTCCACCTTTAAATAAACATCTGATTGGATGACCTTATCATAAAACAAATCTAACTTATTCATTTTTGTCTGAACGAAATCAAGTAACTTTTGATCTGCGTTAAAATTTACGGATTGTGTGTTCACCTTCATACTTTTAATTTTTTTTTAAATTAAACAATTAATGCGTGTTTACTTTTTACTCCTCGGGTGGGCGTTTGAATATACCTTTTTTAATTCAGAAATATTATTATTAAGATACACCTGTGTCGCAGCCAAACTTGCGTGTCCCAAAAGCTCTTTAACAGCATTTAAATTCGCTCCTTGAGTTAATAAGTGTGTCGCAAAGGAATGTCTTAAAATATGCGGACTCTTTTTTGCTTTCAAGGAGGCTTCACTAAAGTACTCATTAATTACTCTGTAAACAAGAGTTTCGTAGATTTTAACGCCCTTCTTTGTTAAAAATAAAGAGGACGAATCCTTAATGTTTTCAAGTACTTGACGTTGTTCAAGATACAAATGAAGGGTTAGTATTACACTTTCCAATAACGGAATATAGCGCTCCTTATTTTGCTTCCCTAATACCTTTACTGTTTTGTTAGAAAAATCGATACTAGACAAACGTAATTCTATCAACTCTATACGTCGCATTCCAGTGGAATAAAATAATTCTATAATTAACTTATTCCGAATACCCTCAAACGATTTACTATGACTAATACCATCTAAAACGGAATTTACTTCAGCTTCCGAAAAAGGGACTTGAATCTTTTTACTGGTTTTTAAGGCGTTGTGCTTTGCGAGAGGATTAACTTGGATATCTTCCACTTTTAAAAGAAATTTATAATACGATTGCAATGACGATATTTTTCGGTTTATACTCCGGTTGGAAATTTTAGTTTCTACCAACGCCACAATCCAAGATCTTATTTGCGAATAATTAACACCTGTTATACTCGTGTCATCATAATGCTTTTCAACAAACACTTGAAACGATTCGATATCTTTAGAATACGCAGTTACGGTGTGCTTGGAGTAGTGTTTCTCTAAAGTTAAATAATCTATAAAGGCTGGTAATGACATTTTTTTAACATTCGAATTATACTGACTTTTAAAGATACTACTTTTTTAAAAGAACCAGTCGCACTACAACAAAGCATTTTACTCAATTGGGGGTGAGGAAATAAAGTGTTACGGTTTATGTTTTTAGTGTGTTTTTTATACTTACTGTGACTTTATCAGGAATTATGGGCATAAAAGCTTAATACTTTAAATTTTCGTTTTTTTGTCCCTAAACATAAAAACGAAAAAATAGTACCAAAAATAAAAGTTATTTTTAAAACCTTCTTTGCACGTTTTTTCACTTTGTAAATCATAGCACGAAGCCACAAACTACTCTTTGAAAAGTGTTGAACGCTTCGTTAAATCTTTAATTAACTTCTCGTCTTCTTCGCTCTCTAACAACGTATTGTAGCTTTCCCAAAACGTTTTATTGTAGGGTTTAGCTGCAAAAATATCGGCGTCCCAAGGCTTGCTAAGTGCTTCGGTTATTTTTTCTTCATCTAAAATAATTTCAGAAAACAATAATTCTTGAACCGCATAATAAAAGCGCTCGTCGTTATTAGGCACTACTTCTGGTTCGTTTTTGTTATTCGCTTTTGCAATAGCACTTGTTGTTACTTTGGTCCCTACATTAACCAATTTTGGCGTTTCGTAAGAGACAAAATTGGGGTACATTCTATTTTCGTACTCGATATAGTTAATCACTAATTTATGATTTACTGTTGTGCCAAATAATGTCTTACTTCTGCTTCTTTGAGCCGCAGATTTCGCCACCAGATTATATTCTATACGCTTAATTGCGTAAGTATCGTAGTACACATACAATAATCCTTCTGCACTATAACCACCGTTATAAATCCCTTTTGTTTTTAAGTCGATAAGCTCTCGACCTTCAGAAATTTTGATTTTATAAATTTTTCTCCCCTCATCTACAAGAATCGTATCTAAATCGAAATGATGCGTTTCTAATATTTCTTTATTGAATAGACCTGCGGAAGTATTAGAGTTTCTAATAATGTTCAATTTGCCCTTAAATAACGTTTCTAAGCCATTTATTCTAGTGTCGTTCCACTTAATAGCTTTTATTAAATTTGAGGTCTTAATCGTATCGCGACGTAAATTTTTGTTTCTTAAGTTTAAGGATGGATTTTTATATTTTAAATACGCTGTATACGTTAATGTACTATCGATATCGCGGAGGTCATAACTTTTTCGAACTTGATCTACATTAATTTTTAAGTTTTTAGAAGTGGGCGATTGAAAGCTAGAATCGTAAAGTGTAATCGCGCTTTCTATGAGCCATTTAAACTCTTTTTTATTACGCTCTTTATGTCTTAAGAAGCCCTTTTGCATATAGGGCTTTTCGGGTAAGTTTTCTGGCAATTCTTCCAAGGATCGCAATACAATTTCGTTGCCTGTTTTTGGTCGTGGCGTCGTTACTAACTGTACTTCTTCTAGAGAAGCGATATCTTCTTCTAAATACACTTCTTTGGTATTATCGAAAAGAGAGACCGCCATTTTATAACTCTTATACCCAATAGAAGACACAACCAAAGTATCGTTAACGTGAGCTTTGGGCACTAACAAAACAAACTTCCCATCCGGGTTACTTACGGTCCCGATAGTCGTATTTTGTATATAAACGCTAGCGCTTTCCAAAGGCGCTAAAGTCATAAAATCGACAATCTTGTTTTTTAATTCTTTTTGTGAAAAGGCAGACAAACTAACAGCAAAAAAGAAGAGACTTAATAGGTACTTAGTGGTATTCGCTTTCATATAAAAAGATATAATTATAACTGATTTATTTATAAATACTAATTCCGATTTAAACCAAAAAATAGGATGACTGCCAAAATACGAACCTTTTGGCAAACACCCTATTTTATTTGTATTCCAACGTACTTTCATTAGCGAAATATGCGCTAACTAAAATCACTAATCTTCTTAGTGCTTAACTGTTGGCCTATACTCTTTCTTGTCAATTACCCTTTTTGCGAATGCAAAATCATTCTCGCAACGCGATAATTGCAATTAATGCTTAACTGCTGGCTTGTACTCTTTCTTGTCAATCACCATTTTTGCGATAATCTCTCTCAAGATTTCAGAGGTACCACCACCTATTGGTCCTAGACGGCTATCTCTTAATAAACGCGCCATTGGATAATCTTCCATATAACCGTAGCCACCTAACATCTGTAAACATTGGTAAATTACGTCATCAGACATTTTCGTAGAGCGCAATTTAGAAATCGTTGCTTCTTTAACCACATACTCGCCTTTATCTAAACGAGCGGCTACCGAATAATTAAATTCCTTACACACTTCCATATCTGCAAAACAATCTGCCATTGTATGGCGCAGCGCTTGAAACTTATTTATTGTTTGTCCGAATGCTTCACGTTCACTCATATACTGTACAGCGTATTCTAAAGCAAATTCTGCTCTTGAATGCGCATTTACTCCCATAATTAAACGCTCGAAAGCGAAATGTTGCATTATGTAAGGAAATCCCTTTCCCTCTTCACCCATTAAATGGCTTGCAGGAATCTCTACGTTATCGAAAGCAATTTCTCCAGTATCTGAAGCTCTCCAACCTAGTTTATCTAATTTTGTTGCCGAAACACCCTTTGTGTCTCTGTCTACAACAAACATACTAATCCCTTTATTCCCTAATTCTGGACTTGTTTTCGCAGCAACTACTATATAATCGCTGTACACACCATTAGTAATAAAAGTCTTAGAACCGTTTAATATGTAAGTATCTCCTTTTTTAACGGCTGTTGTACGCATTCCTGCCACATCACTACCTCCATAAGGTTCTGTAACAGCCATAGCACCAATCATTTCTCCGGTGATACTTTTAGCAAGATATTTTTCTTTTATCCCTTGTCCGCCTTCTGCATTTAAATGCGTCATTGCAAGGTAAGCGTGTGCCCACATTGCTGCTGCAAAACCACCAGAATTTATTTTCTGAAGTTCTTCTAAAAATATAACAGTATAAAAAAGATCTAAATCTAATCCGCCAAATTCTTCAGGATATGCGATTCCAAAAAACCCCATTTCACCAAACTTCTCCCAGATAAAACGTTCAATATGTCCTGTCTCCTCCCATTTGTTTATATGTGGCACCACTTCTTTCTTTAAGAATTCTTGTAAACTTTCTCTAAAAAGTTGATGCTCTTCGGTAAAGTACCTTTTATCCATAATATTCGATAGTTTGTTATAATCTAATTTATCGCCAAATATAACTTAATTATCTCAATTTTTTTAAGAGGAAAGTCCTTTACTTTTGTTAATTCTTCATAATTTTTAAACCCATTTCTTAGTATTCTCTGTTCTATAATATGAAAAGCTATTTCATAATCGATATACTTTATAGTCACTAATTCTTCACTAGTGGCGGTATTAAGGTTAACTCTATTTATTGTTTTAGGCGTTTTAACACTAAAGTTGTTTTTAATATTTTCGATAACCTCAGGAGACAAACCATAAATCTCTTGAAGCTCTATTAATGAGACAAAACCGACCTGCTTTGTTCTGTATTTAATAATACGTTCGGACAGCTTTTCGCCGACTCCATATACGTTTTGAAGCTGAAGTGCCGATGCGGTGTTTAGATCTTCTTTCTGCGCGTCTGTTTTAGGTGCATTACTGTAACGCGTTTTAAAATTAGTTTTAGACTTTGGTCGCGTCACCCATTCTGGGAATTTAAAATACGGTGCTATTTCAGCTAAAAGTGAATCGGAGACTTGAGTCACCTTCTGAAATTCTTTGTCGCTATTCACCCATTTATTTTGAGCTCTAAACGCTAATAACCGATCAATTTCTTCGAGTGTCATCCCTAAAGTATAGCCTTTATAATCTTGGATGTAATTAGGGTTAAAAGGGTATCTTTTGGGTTGTTTGTTCTGTATAGCTATTGCCTTTAAAGAATCCATTTCTTTATAAAATTGTTGTAATTCGATATCATTAACAAGGGATTCCGGAGTGGCGAAAAATTTAGGAATCACGAACCAATAGAAGCATTGCAAACCAAAGATGAGACATAGAAACAAAAAAATCCCATTTCGTTGTTTTTTGGAATAAACGAAATGGGATTTAAAAAAATTCATAGTGATGTTTTAATTTTTACCTACCTTTTTATACAATTGATTTGCTTTTAATTTCTTTAAATAGATAGCTAGATCTTCTTTTACCTCACCAGACATCATATACAGTCCAATAATGTTAGGGAAAGACATCGCAAGTATCATCATATCTGAAAAATCAAGAACAGCTCCTAAACTTACCGACGATCCAATAACTACAAACACTAAAAATAGCATTTTATAAATAAACTCAATTTTTTTGCTTTTTCCAAATAAATATGTCCACGCTCTCATTCCATAGTAAGACCAAGAGATCATTGTTGAGAAAGCGAATAAAAATACCGCTAAAGCTAAGACATAAGGAAACCAAGATATTTGGCTTCCGAAAGCATCAGATGTTAACTGCGCTCCTGCTAAACCTTCAACTTCGTGCATACCTGTAAAGATTAATACTAAGGCCGTTAATGTACACACGACTACTGTATCTATAAACGGTTCTAGTAACGCCACAAAACCTTCAGATGGTGGGTTATGTGTTTTTGCTGTACTGTGCGCAATTGCTGCGGAACCTACACCGGCTTCATTTGAAAACGCTGCACGCTGAAAACCTACCACTAAAACACCAACAACACCACCTTTTAAAGCAGACGGACTAAATGCACCATCGACGATAGCAGAAAATGCGGGTCCGATATTTTGAATATTCATTATAATAACCGCAAGCGCAGCTACAATATATAGAGAAGCCATTATTGGCACTACTTTACCCGTTACCTTGGCAATACTATTAATTCCACCAATAATTACAACACCGACTAGTAGTGCTGTTGCAATACCAAAGTAAAATCCGTGACCGGCAAGAACTGGAAATTGTCCTGACATTTGCTCGAAAGATTGATTGGCTTGAAACATATTACCACCACCAAAGGAAGCACCAACTGCTAAAACGGCAAACATTCCTGCTAGAACTTTACCAAGACCTTTCATATTTCGTTTTTCAAAACCGTGACGTAAATAGTTCATTGGTCCACCAAAGACTCTGCCGTCGGGAAGTATATCGCGATACTTGACACCTAAAGTACATTCTACAAATTTAGTAGACATACCTAATAATCCACAAACAATCATCCAAAATGTTGCTCCAGCGCCTCCTAAAGACACCGCCACTGCAACACCAGCAATATTAGCTAAACCAACAGTTCCAGAAACAGCAGTTGCCAAGGCCTGAAAATGCGTTACTTGCCCTGGTGCATCGGGGTCGTCATATTTACCACGAGCTAAATCGATAGCGTGCTTAAATCCACGAACATTGATGAAACCCATTCTAAGTGTAAAAAATAAAGCCCCGAATACTAACCAAATAACGATAAAAGATATTGGTTTTGTAAGCGGGTCTCCGTTGGGGTGTGTTAGTACAACAGGCTCATCGTATTTGACGATGGCGAAATAATGTGCACCTTGCTGAATAACGTGTTGTGCATTGTCGGAGTTATAAATAACTTCTCCTTCGCCTGTTTTATGTTGTAATTCTCCTTTACCTGAAGATTTAACTATTAGCTCTATCCCCGCTTGATCTGTAATAACAGCTATGGGCTCGCCTTTAATTACTTTCGCACCATCAGCTTTAAGCCATGTCTTAAGGGTATACTTGTTTTCTACATCGTTTGTCCAATCAGGTATTCCTATTTGTCTTTCATCGGCGTAGACCACAGGGTCATAAACTCCTACGGCGGCAAAGGGATCCCAAAAGAGCACAGAGCCCAAGGTACTAACGGCCGGCGTCATTAAACCATTAAAAACTTCTGTTATGGCTTCTGAATCTACTGTAAAAACAGCCGTTTGACTCTCGCCTTCGGCATCGGTTACAATAACAGTATAAGGAACACCTTCCGTAAGCCCGACTGCCGTATTAGACTTTAAAGAGGTGCTTTGTTGATTCCAACGGTATGTAAAAGGCGCGACTCCGCCTTCAACCGCTATATTAATAACACCATCGTTTATAGCCTTTGAAGGATTTAGAGTTTCGCCGACAATCTCAAAATCCTGTGCAACTATTATAAAGGGTATTATAATTAAAAAAAATGACAGAAGAAATTTCTTCATAATAAGATATATGTTAATTATTTGTTAGTAAAAGGTTAGCAATATGCAAAAAATTGGTGAGTATTTAAAGCATGCTAGTTAAAATAGTGTGATCTAATCTAAATTATATATTATATTTAATTTTTTAATTTGTTCAGGACGCCCTAAAACAATGACTTTAGAATTGGGCACTAATTTAGTTTCTGCCTCTGGGTTTACAACGTAATCCCCATTACTACCTTTAAAGCCAATAACAGAGCACCCCGTTTTATTTCTTAAATCTAAATCTTTAATAGTCTTTACGTTAGCCCTAACATTATACAGTTTGTTAACGTGAATTTCTTCGATATTAATATTAGATTCTCCTACAATTGAAAGGTTGTCTATAAACTCTATTAAATCTGGAACAACCACTAAAGATGCCATATGATCGCCTCCAATACGGTCGGGCAAAATAACATTATTGGCACCTGCTAATTTTAATTTTTTATAAGATGTTTCTTCAGAAGCGCGACTAATAATCGTCAGATTTTTATTTATTTGTCTAGCAGAAAGCACTACAAACAAATTATCTGCATCGCTGGGTAATGCCGAAATTAATGTGCTCGCTCTATCTACTCCTGCTTCTAAAAGTAACTCATCTTCATTAGCGTTACCTAAAACAAACAAAATATCTTCAGTTTGATGTTTATCGATAATTGCCTTGTCTTGTTCAATAATAACAAAAGATTTTTTATAATTTAATAACTTTTTAGCGGCTTGCTTTCCGTTTCGGCCATAACCACAAATAATAATGTGGTCGTTTAAACTATCAATTTTTTTCTGCATCTTCTTTTGTTTTAATTCTTCGAGATTTTTGCCACTTAAGATGTATTCGGTAATCACCGTTAAGGCATAACCGACTATAATAACACTAGATAATATAAGAAAAACTGTAAATATTTTTGAGGCATCGTCCAAAGGCTGTACCTCTCCAAATCCTACGGTAGTAATTGTAATTACCGTCATATATAAAGAGTCAATCCATGAAAACCCAGATATCATTCTAAAACCTAAAATACCACATAATAGCACTAAAGCAAGTAGTGTTAGCGCCGTATATATTTTGGTTCTAAAAAATAAAATAATGGAGTTTTGCATAAATTACAAATCGAAAACCGATGTTCGTTTAGAATAAATAAAATCTTTTATGCGTATCCAAAAGGCAAGAAAAAGATATAACGCAAAACCAAAACCTAAGGTTACAAAAGTAAGATACATAAAAGAAGTCCTTACCACCTTGGCCCGTATTCCAAATCTATCGGCAATACGCTGACAGACGTAATAGCCATGTTTTTGGAAAAACAATACTGGTTTATAAAAAATAGTCATAGCGCAATTTACTAAAAATTGTTACAGTCCACACATCAAATTATAAATACACTGTTAAATACTTGCGTTTAGCAGCGTATTTCCTACGGCACATTGTAAACATCTGTTCTTATCGCAATATTCTGTTTTTAGTTGTAAGACTGCTTGAGATTCTAAAGCAGATTTAGCGTCTAAATTTAAACTTCTAAACGTTTTAACAATAGTGTTTTTTTCTGCGGAAATACATCCAATTAGCGACAACAATTCTTCTTCAATAGGCTGTCCCGTATATTTTGAATAGCTAAATTTTAAAGGAATTATGGTATTGATTAACAACAAATCGATAAACGCTTTCGTGACTTTCTTTTTTACTTTTTTTGATGCTTTATTAAACGTGTAGTGGCTTTCCCAATAGTTTGAAGTCTCCACAGAAAATAAGTCGTAAAATTCTTTCAGCGTCTTGGCTTCAATTACTTTCGAAAACACGTTCTGATTTTTAAAATACACCTGCGCTAATTGCGATAACCGAATGGTTGGAAAGTTTGGTGGACGGAGTCTAAAAAACTGCAGCGCCACTACCGATTGTGTTTTCAATGCAAATTTTTGTTTTAAAAAAGCATATTCCTTAGTGAGCTCTAAAAAATAAGGATCTTGACAATCACCATCTAACAGTTGAGCTTGACCAAACAATAAAGCTTCTAAGCTAAGTACTTTGGATTGTTGTTTGCGTAACACCGAAAAATCGATAGAGTTGGCGAGACTATTAAACGCATCTCCGTTTACTTTAAGTCCGAAATTCTTACAAAGTAATTTAAATAATACCGCTTCCCAGTTATTCTTATTGTGTTTTAAAACCTCGGTAACAGCATTTGCTTTGCGCTCTAAACGTTCAATATACAAGCGCTCTAACCAATTATCGACAACGAAAGAAGACACCGATCCTAACTCTTTTTCGCAATTAATCCACTGTTGCGTTGTGTTAAAAATAGCTTTATAAGCAGCAACCGCATCTGTAGACACGTAATGTTTTAGCTCTAAAGTAGGTATTGCCGTGTTGTTTTTTCTAAAAATTTCGGCATCGTGCTCCCAAACCACATGAAGAATAACATTGTCGTAATTAGAATCGGTTTCGTGATGGTGCACATACCAATCGCTAGATTTTATATGAATTTCTACGTTTCCAGCCCATAACTGTCCCCCAATTTGAAGTTTAGCATTAAAAAAATCGGGTCCAGAATTAAGATTGTGCTCACCAACCGCACTAAGTAATACGGGTTGCTTATTACTGGTTAAAAGCGCATCGGTTTGAAACTTTTTATGTTTCCATATATAATGTAAGAAATCTTCTTGCATCTTACTAATTTAAGTAATTAGTTTTAAAAACTATAGAAAAAATTCTCATTGCGTATAAGCATAAAAAAAAGTATAGCTGTTAGGCCATACTTTTTTTTATATTAATACTGTCTAATTAAAAACAAAGTAACTTCTTTACAATAAGAAATTTCACTACTATTTGATAAGAAAATTACTGTTTAGTAAATCATAGTTAAGAATAAAGTTAGAATTAAGTCTTGGTTCTAGGTTCTACTCACAAAACGGTCTACTATCTTTTATCGATCAGTAAGGATTTATGATTTTCTAAGTAAACCGACTATTCGATATATCCCATTTCTCGCATCCAATCGTCATTAAACATTTTCCCTACATAACGGCTACCGTGATCGTGAAATAAAACCACTACCACATCGTCCTTTGTAAAATGCTCTTTAAGTTGCAACACCCCTTTTATAGCTGCACCTGCACTGTTACCTAGAAACATCCCTTCTTCTTTGGCTAAGCGTTGTGTGTAAACAGCCGCATCCTTATCGGTTACTTTAGTAAAACCGTCGATAATTGAAAAGTCAACATTTTTTGGCAAAATATCTTCGCCTATACCCTCGGTTACGTAAGGATAGATTTCGTTTTCATCGAAAACACCAGTTTCGTGATATTTTTTAAAGACAGAACCATATGTATCTACGCCCCAAATTTTAATATTTGGGTTTTGTTCTTTTAAATATTTACCAACGCCCGAAATTGTTCCTCCAGTTCCAACACCAACCACGAAGTGTGTGATTTTACCATCGGTTTGTTTCCAAATTTCTGGCCCTGTACTTTCGTAATGTGCCTTTGTATTACTTGGGTTGTCGTATTGATTAACATACCAAGAATTTGGTGTTTCTTCTCCTAATCGTTTAGATACTGAATAGTACGAACGCGGATCGTCTGGGTCTACAGCCGTGGGGCAAACCACAACTTCTGCACCTACCGCTTTAAGCATATCTACTTTTTCTTTAGATTGCTTATCGGCCATTACAAAAATACATTTGTAGCCTTTTACAATAGCTGCTAAGGCTAGTCCCATTCCGGTATTTCCAGACGTGCCTTCTATAATTGTTCCACCGGGTTTTAAACGGCCGTCGACTTCTGCGTCGGCTATCATCTGTACCGCCATACGGTCTTTTACCGAGTTTCCAGGGTTAAAGGTTTCGTATTTTGAAAGTACCAAACACGGTAAATCTTTGGTTAGTGTATTGATCTTTACTAATGGGGTATTACCAATAGTTTCTAGTATATTTTTTGCGTATTCCATAGTCTTTTTTTACTGCGGCAAAAGTAAAGAATTCTTAGCTATTTTGCTAAATATAGGCTGATAAATGCGTTAGGGATGGAGCTATTGTTGGAGCTCTCCCGGTTTTTTATTGGGAAGCGACTAGCGAGAGCCCGACCTTTAGGTAACGCCCAAAACCTGCTATGCGAACCGAATGGCTTTTACGGGTGAAATTTTTGTGATAATATAAGACGGAATTAAAAGCATTGCCATACACAGAATGAAGGTGCCTAAATTAAGCGTTATTATATAACCCAAATTGAGATACACCGGCACAGAACTTACGTAATACGTTTCGGGATCTAAAGGAAATAAATTGAAGTGTTTTTGAGCAAACAACAACGATAAGCCTATAAGATTTCCCCAAAATAAACCGACAACGATAAGGTAAGTAGCGTTGTAAAGAAATATTTTGCGAACGCTAAGATTACTACTTCCTAAGGCCTTTAAAATACCGATAATTTGGGTACGCTCTAAAATAAGAACCAACAAAGCAGTGATCATATTGATGCCGGCTACAAGAATCATAATACCTATAATACCATAAATATTCTTTTCGAAAATACTAATCCATTCGAAAATAGTATAAAATCTATCGGATACTTTCTCGGTTTTTAATGTCGACGGAATCGCTTGGTAAATGGCTTCGTCCTTTTTATCTAATTGATCGAAATCGTCTATAAAGACTTCAAAATTACCCACCTGGTTGTTTTCCCATTGGTTTAGGCGCTGTAGGTGCTTAATATCGCCGATAACATATAACTCATCGAAATCTTTAAAGCCCGAATTATAAATACCAACAATGTTATAACTAATTATGCTTGGCGGCTTGTTTTGGTCGTCTTTTAAAAAGTAAGTACTAATTTTATCGCCCACACTTAAGTGTAAGCGTTTGGCTAAATAACGCGATACTAAAAGCTCTTCGTTACGTTTTCCAGTAAAGTCGGGCAACTGGCCTTCTACTAAATAGTCTTTAAAATAGGTCCAATCATAATCGGCGCCCACACCTTTTACCATTACGTATTCGTACGCTTCTTCTTTTCGAATAACGCCCGATTTTGTTGCCACGCCCTGCACGTGCTTAATGCCGCTTACCGAAGTAAACTCTGGATAAAACGCTTGATCATTACTAATTGGTCTTATGCTTTCTTGCGAATTATTAGTATCGTAATTAGAGATAATGGTATGCCCATTAAAAGCAATTACTTTTTCTCTAATTTTCTGCTCTAAACCCATACCGGTGGCGATCGCGATAAGCATAACAATAATACCTAATGCAATTGCAACGATACCAATTTTTATTATTGGTGCCGATATACTACTTTTATACGTTTTAGAGTCTATGAAACGTTTAGCTATAAAATATTCGAAATTCAAATTATAATTATGGAATTAACTTTGTTCAAAAATACTGTTTTATTATTTCTTTTTTTAGGGTTTTCTTGCGGAAGTGAGTCGAACGCAAATACGCGTCCCAAAAAAGAGAGAATTACTACATCTCCAACGACTAAAACTGATAAAACACCAAAGTGTAGTGTGGGTGCCAACCAAACCGAACGCTATTTACCACTTCTTAACGGTAAACGTGTGGCTATTGTGGCCAACCAAACCTCGGTTATTTTTAAAAATGAAGCGGAAACAAATTACACGCATTTAGTAGATTCGTTACTCCATTTAAACATAGAGGTTACAAAAGTATTTGCTCCCGAGCACGGTTTTCGTGGTACAGCTGATGCTGGAGAGGTAGTAAAAGATGGTATCGATACTAAAACAGGTTTACCTATTGTCTCGCTTTACGGAAAAAATAAAAAACCTAGTCCCGGACAATTGCAGGGTATTGACATCGTAATTTTTGATATTCAGGATGTAGGCGCCCGTTTTTACACGTATATTTCTTCATTACATTATGTTATGGAGGCGTGTGCGGAGCAAGATATTCCTGTACTTATTTTAGATAGACCGAATCCTAATGGTCATTATATCGACGGCCCTATTTTAGAACCTCAGCACCAAAGCTTTGTGGGAATGCACCCCATTCCGGTGGTTCACGGATTGACGATTGGCGAATATGCTAAAATGATTAATGGAGAGCAGTGGTTACACAATAACGCGCACTGCGAGTTATCAGTTATTCCTGTTAAAAACTATAATCGCAAAGTGCCGTATAGCTTACCTATTAAACCGTCGCCCAATTTACCTAACGATAAATCTATAAATCTTTACCCTAGTTTATGTTTCTTTGAAGGTACTAATGTAAGTGCTGGTCGTGGTACGGATTTACAATTCCAAATTTATGGGTCGCCGTATTTATCGAACACTACTTTTGAATTTAAACCAAAACCCAATGCCGGTGCGAAATACCCTAAATATGAAAACAAAGTTTGCTACGGTTATAATTTAACGACGGAAAAACCGCTAGATCATTTAAATTTAAGCTATCTCATAAACGCTTATAAGACTACCAAAAACAAATCTGAATTTTTTATTAGCAATGGTTTTTTTACAAAATTAGCGGGCACAAAAAAGCTACAACAACAAATTGAAGCCGGTTTAACTGAAGCAGAAATAAAAGCGTCCTGGAAAAGTGGCTTAGAAGATTTTGAAACGTTAAGGAAGCATTATTTTATATATAACTAATCATATTTTTTACCGTTAGGTCTCACGCTGCGCTCGCGGAACTCCTCGCGGGTTTCCATTTCGCGATCAAGGTTCCTTTTTACGGTAATACTATATTCAATCTTCTCCTCTGGCTTATTTTTGTGAGCGTTCTGATTAGGCAATTCTATGGGAGATTTATCCTTAGATGGCTTCCGGGTGCCAGCAGCTCGCGTTGTCGGTTTTTCTAAGTTATTTAATTGATTTGCTTTTGAGGGTTTGAAAGGCTCTATTCCTTTAGATTTTAATTCGGACGCAGATAAACTGGCTCTTAAGATGCTTTTCTCTAAATCTAAATCGAAATCTTCGGGTTTAGCTAGTGGGAGTAGGCGATTAAAACCAAGCACAATAATTTTTGGTCCATTATAAACTGCAATGGTATAACGGCCTTCTTCGAAATGATATAAGGGGATGCGCACTACTTTTGAAACAACATCAATAGTTCTCGTTTCTTTAAGATTATGACTTAAAAAGCGCACACGTAAAATTTGCTGGTCACTTTTTAATAAGAGCGTATCTAAATGCGGACTAAGCTCTTGTTTAAGGTCTAAATTATTGTCATTTTTATTTTTATCTATAACCGTATACACCCCATCTTGAGAATACCCAAAGACACTTATCAAGAATGATAAGAAAAGTACAGATATCGTTTTGCCCTTTTTCATTATTTAAAAAATAATATCAATTAAATTTGTTGCTGAAGATTCAACACATTTTAGGGCCGCAAAAGTATAGTATCTAAAGGATATTATGCGTTTACAAAATCTTAAATTAAGTTAAAGTTGTCGAGAACCTTAGTAAAAGCGAGAAAACACCCATTTAATTGGCCACTATGCGCTGCTAAGAAAGCACTTTCAATTAATCACTGTAGTTTCAACGTACATTACGCGATTTTATTTTTAAGAGCATCACTCTACGACTTGCTTCTAACGGGAACTTTATAGTCGGCCACAGGAAGCCTGTATTTTTGAAAGGGCTGTTTTAATAAGTACTTTAAACTGGCATTACCAGCGGCATTTGGAAACGTATCGATACCGTAAACAATCTGCTCGCGGTCTCGTTCCATATAGGTACCAAAAAGCCTATCCCAAATGGAAAAAATATTACCGTAGTTAGAATCGGTATAAGGCAGTTTATAATGATGGTGTACTTTATGCATATCTGGAGAGATAAACACGTAACTTAATATTTTATCTACTGTTTTAGGCATTTTTATATTGGCGTGCGTAAACTGAGTCGCTACAAGCGATAGAGACTGATATAAAAACACAATAGCAATGGGGGTACCGATTATAAATACTCCAGAAAGCGTAAAAGCAAACCGTATCACACTTTCTAAAGGATGATGCCTATTAGCCGTTGTTGTATCGACATTATGATCGGAATGATGCACCAAATGAATCCTCCATAACGGTTCTACTTTATGCTCGACATAATGCGCCACGTAAGCACCCATAAAATCTAATAATAAAACGCCTAGCATAGCGTATAGCCACAGTGGCATTTCCGGCAACCAATTTATTAGTCCGAAGTTATTCAGCGTCACCCAATCGGCTGTTTTTAGCAATAAAAAAGCCAATGTAAAATTAACAATTACTGTGGTAAGCGTAAAAAACAAATTAGGCCACGCGTGTTTCCACTTTTTGTACTTGAATTTAAAAAGCGGCAAAGCGCCTTCTAATAGCCAAAATAAAGTAATACCTCCAACCAAGAGAACACTTCTATGAAGCGTAGGTATACTTTCGAAATAATTAATTAAAGACTCCATTCTGCGTGCTACGTTTTAAAAAAATGTGCTGCTTTTTTTAAATTGTTTTCTGATATTTGCGCCCTTAACTTTGTTGCTTCCTTGATGTTGTCAGTATCTTTATAGGCTATGTAATATAGAAAATTATAAAAATTAATATTTTTCGTATTAAGATTCTTCTTATTTATCCTCTCAAGTTGTTTTAAGGCTTTTTTAGATTTATCAAGAATTAGATTTTTTTGAATGTTGTATAATTCCATTTTCTGTGTAAAGAAATGTTTATCACTAATTTCACTCTCCTTTAAAGACTTCTCTGCTTCTTTAAAATAAGCCGCTGAAACTTCTAGAAAATCAGATCTTAAATCCGCATCTAAATACATAGAATAATCCTGATATTTGTAAGCTAATCTAAAGGTATTGGCAAAATTTTCTTTTGTGTAATAATTAATGAGATCTTGGGTTAAAAACGCTGTGCTTAAAGCATATTTAGTCAATAATTTTATGACGTCACTTTTACTCTTGTAACTCATTTGCTGATAAATTACTTTCCCATTTCCATCCATTATAAAAATATAAGGAATACCCTTAACGCTATATTTAGCAGCTAAAGCTCTATTAGTATCTAAATCTATTTTAACAGAAACATAGTTTTGCATTAATATTTTAACGTCATCCTTACGCCAAGATTCTGCATCCATTCGTTTGCATGGTCCGCACCAAGACGCCCAGAAATCAACTAAAACTAACTTATTTGTTCCTAAAGCTATTTTCTTAGCGTCTTCTAAAGAGCTTAACCAATTATCAGCCTTTACAATAGTTGTGGATAATACAGTAATAAGTAAAATTATGACAGCTTTTTTCATCAGTCGGTTTTTTAATAGTTACTAAATATAATGAATTTTATATTTATAATTAAAAGCCGCCTTATTTTAAAACTTTATTCGCGCTTTCATAGCCTCTACAATATTATAGGCAGCAGGGCATATCGCTACATTTTTAAGCGTAATGTTTGAAATTTGTTGAAATTTTTTACGATCGGTATGTGGGAACTCCCGACACGCTTTTGGTCGCACCTCGTAAATAGAACAATAATTATCTGCCCCCAAGAATGTACAAGGTACAGACTGCAACACATAATCATTATCTTCATCAACCCGCAGAAACTGATCAACAAACTGCTGTGTTTTCATTTTAAAATGCTTCGCTATACGGTCTACATCTTTGTCGGTAAATAGTGGCCCAGTTGTTTTACAACAGTTTGCACACTCTAAACAGTCGGTACGCTGAAACTCTTTGTCGTGGAGTTCCTGCATAATATAATCTAATTGTTTGGGCGGCTTTTTTTTTAGCTTTGTAAAAAACGCGGTGTCCTCCTTATGCTTATCTTTGGCCAACTTTGGCAGATTATTAATTTCGTCTTGCATTGTACAAAAGTATAAAAGAGATTTCCGTTTTAGAGGGAAATGAAACACATTTTTTAAATGAAAGACCTTTTCGGTACCGCATTATTAGATTATCAGAATAATAATTATACAGAAGATATTATTACCTCAACCAGTATCTCTGAAGAAGACACACTTCCTATCCCCTATTTATTTAGAAGTTTTGACGCTATGCCATTTATAGAACAGGAGGCGCTATCATTGGTAAAAGGCGCTATTTTGGATGTAGGCGCTGGCGCTGGAAACCATAGTTTATACTTACAAAATAATGGTTTTACAGTTAAAGCTATAGACAGCTCTAAAGGCGCAATTCGTGTCTGTGAATTACGAGGCGTTAACCACTTCGCGCATATTGCCTTATTAGAAGAAACCGAAACTTTCGATACTATTTTACTGTTAATGAATGGTACCGGAATTTTTCAAACGTTTCAAAATATCCCAAAATATCTGAAGCATTTAAAAAGCTTACTAAATCCAGGAGGCCAGATTTTAATAGATTCTAGCGACATCACCTATATGTTTGAAGACGAAGACGGGGGTTTTTGGCAAGATTTACACCAAGGCTACCACGGAGAAGTCGATTATTTTTTAAGCTATAAAGACGAAGAAGAAGTCCCTATGAAATGGCTCTATCTCGATTTCTCGTCGCTACACATCGCCGCTGCATCTGCAGGTTTATATTGCGAAATGGTACACGAAGGTGAGCATTTTGATTATTTAGCGCGGTTGTGGGGGTAAATTCTAACCTTAAAACGAATATCCCTTTTCAGAAAGCACTTCTGCTACTTGATTTGATGTATTGTTAATCCATATTTTTGCCAATCGTCTTAACGAAGCGCTCATTTCTCTTTGAGTATTTTGAATTTTTTTACCAGTAGCACTATTATAAAAGCGATCTAAATACGCCTTATCTTTCTTTGAAAGCGATCTATTTTGCAACATATTACGTCCTGCTTTTGAAGTATACAACTCATTCATCAACTCTAAATCCTGCAGCGTAAAATGTTCTTTATAGGCGCGCGATAACATCGTTGCTAGTCCGTTCTTAGCATACTCTTTTTCTTTTTCTACTATTTTCCACACAGAATCGGGGATGTTATTCGCTTGAAATTCGGTTTTAAAATCTAAAAACATAGCGTCTAAAACAGTATCGTAATACGCTAGTGTGCCATTATTTTCTATACATACTTTTACCGCAACGACATAGCCGTCTTCTTGGGCAACGGCCGACGTTAGCAACGAAAAACTCAATAACAAAGCATACAATAGTTTCATAGTTTTATATTTAATTCATCAAATTTAGCTGTATTTCATTTACTGTTTCACACCATTAATAAAGGTTTGTAGTACTGTTATTTCTGGTATGTTTTCCTCAGCAATGGTCATTATATCTGCATCTAATATAATAAAATCGGCATACTTACCGACTTCAATACTTCCCTTTTCTTCATCTTCAAAATTAGAATAGGCCGCCCAAAGTGTCATTCCTTTTAAAGTTTCTTCTCGGGTTAGTGCATTTTCTTTCTGAAAACCATTGTCTGGATAGTTATCGGTATCTTTTCTCGCTACCGCAGCGTAAAAAGTTAATAACGGACTCACCTGCTCTATCGGAAAATCGGTTCCTAAGGCTATTTTACCGCTAGCCTCTAAGAGTTCTTGATACGCATAAGCACCACGAACACGCTCTGAACCTAATCGGTCTTCAGCCCAATACATATCGCTTGTAGCGTGTGTAGGTTGCACCGATGGAATAATATTTTCATTTTTAAAATACTCAAAATCATTATCCGTAATAATTTGCGCATGTTCTACTCTCCAACGTCTATTTGTTTTATTTTGAAGTGTTTTCTCATACGTTTGTAGCACAAACCGATTTGCAGAATCGCCAATAGCATGCGTATTCATTTGGTAACCTGCTTTTTCTATTTTAACCGCTAAAGCTTCAAATTCAGAAGTTCCAATAACCATATTTCCAAAATGATTGTGTTGATCGCTATACGGTGCTTTTAGCGTTGCTCCACGCGAACCCAATGCTCCGTCGGCATAGACTTTCACCGATTGTACATTTAAACGCGGTGTCTTGATTTTGCCTTGGGTGAGGTAATAATCTAAATTCTCTTTGGTATTACTCACCATCGCATACACGCGCATTTGTAAATCGCCCGTTTGTTGTAAACTATCTATTAATTCTATAACGGATTGGTCCAAACCAGCATCGGAAACGCTTGTTAAACCTAATGCGGTGCAATATTTTTGAGCATCTAACACCCCTTCTATTTGCTGTTTCCTGGTCGCTTTTGGAAACGTAGCATATACTATTTCCATAGGGTTATCAATTAAAACTCCCGTGAGTTCTCCGTTCTCTTTTAATATTTCTCCGCCAGTTGCTTTTGTTTCTAAGGTTATATTCGATATATCTAAAGCCGCTTGATTGCACAGCAGCGCGTGACCATCGATACGTGTTAATGCTACGGGAGTATTAGGAAACAAACTATCTAATTCTTTTTTGGTTGGGTATTCTTTTATTTCCCAATCGTTTTGATCCCAACCACGACCAGAAATATAAGGTGAGTTGTTTTCTTTTTGAAAAGTTTTAACACGCTCAATAACGGCGTCGAAACTAGTGGTCCCCACTAAATTGACTTTTTGTAAATTCATTCCTAAGCCATAAAAATGACAATGTGCATCGATAAACCCCGGGACTATGGTTTGGTTCTCCGCATTTATTACTTCTTTGGCCGTGTATCTATTTTTTATAGATGCCTCAGTGCCAACAGCGATAAATTTACCATCGGTAATAGCAAAGGCTTCTTGCGTGTCGAAAGCCTCGTTTACAGTATACACTTTAGCGTTTAAGACAATGGTGTCAACTTCTGTTTTGTTATTTCGACACGCAGATAATGTCAGCAGTACTATAAGGAAAAAGTAGTTTTTCATAATTAAGTTGCAGATGTAATAGTGTAATTTAATGATTATGGTAAATGTACGCATAAAAAAAGCCTCAAATTGAGGCTTTTTCTATTTATGTATATTGATTTGAATAGATTACAAATCGAATTTGTAAGTTGCTCCTGCTAAAACTTGAATACCTTGAACCGGCGTGTTTTGCCATTTTTGGTACGTCTCGCCTACTAAATTATTTCCTTTAGCAAACACCGATAAGCGATCGTTAATATGGTACCCAACGTTCGCATTAATATCGAAGTAACTATCTAAATCGACAACAGTCGTCAATGGAGTGATTAAATTTGGTGCAGTATATAAATCTTTACGCTCCCCGACAAAAAATAAATTTGCGCCTGCAAACCATTGGTCAGTAATTTGATAATCGGTTAAAACAGATACTTTAATTCCTGGTAAATTCCACGCTTCAGCTTCAGCATCGGTATTGTAAGCGAAATACTCTCCTTTTACTCCTAAAGTGAAGTTGCGATTTAAATCGACATTCAACCCTCCCGAAAAACTAAAAGTGTTTACATTGTCATAAACCACCCCAAAAGAGTTTCCGTAGGTATAATCTTCTTCAGTAGCTGTAATATCATTATTTATAATAAGTCCTTTATTTTTCTCGGCCTTATAATTTCCGCTAACAGTGTAACTCATTGTATTCGAAATCTTTCCTTTTACTCCTAAAAAGGCATCATATTGTTTATCGGTGGGCGCAATAAATAATGTTGGCGATACAAACGGATTTAAGTTCGCATAATCGTGGTAAGAATTCTGAATCAATCCGCCTTTAATTCCACCAAAAGCAATGACAATCTCATCCACAACACGATACGTCGCTTCTATATTTGGGTAAATATAAAATTTACTCTCACTCGCTTCTGTATTATTTAAAAGTGTTGCTGTGATGCCGATATCAAGTGTTAAATCGTCTTGTTTAAGTTGATAGGTTGGCGTAAAACCCACTTGAAAATTGCTATAATCGATAGCCGTATTTGTATAATAGTTTCTCTCGAAGCTTCCGCTTAAATAATCGAAATTTACTACCGTAGAAATAGCCTCATCAGCGACAGGTATAACGCCTCCTATTTTAGCTGTCACTCTGTTTTCACCCGACCCTTGGTTATCACCAAAACGTCTAAATAATACCGAAATATCATCGACATAAGACTCTTCAAAACGAATATCTCCAGTAATGTGTGCCGTGGTAAAATTGTGAGAAACATCTAAAGAATCAGCAGTGCTTTGCGTATATAAACCTTGTTGAATGCCATACCAGTTATAGTTTTGAAATTGAAAACCTCCACCAACATTCCAGCTTAAATCTCGACCCTTATTAGCATAATTAAGAGTCATTTTAGAATCCATAAAATTATCATCTAACAACACATCGTCAATACCACCACCCGAAGAATGATGCCCTACATAAGCGCTAATATTCTCATCGCGGCTTAACTCGTGATTTAAATATACTTCTCCTAAAACTGTCGTGTACGACCCGACTCCCAAAGTCGCATAATTATTGAATAATTTTACGCGTTTTGCTTTGTCTACAACAGCTGCTTTTCCTTTGGCAGGTGTAAACGTAGACGCTACGGGAAAAGAAAATATATTGTACTCAATCTTCTTTTTAGTTAAGGTCTCATCGTCGTCTAAAACCGGAGCTTCTTTTACTTTAAAAGCATCCGAAATAGTTGGCGTATACGGTTTAACCACGTCAATAACTCCCGGTCGCAACGTGTCTTGTTCGCGTTCTTGTGCAAATGCAAGCGATACCATCAATGATAAAGCGATGCTTAAAATTTGCTGTTTTTTATTAAACATATAGTTGTGTTTATTTTTTAATAATGGTGATTGAATTAAAGCCTTAGCTTTTTAATCTTCAGATTGTACTGAAGCATTAGTTTTTGCTTGTTCGGTTTTAATTTTGCTTAATTCCTCTTGTGCTTCGGCAACAACCTCTTTGTAGTCGGTGAAATTTTTAGTCACACTTTCTAAAATGTAGGTGGCTTGAAACGCATCGCCTAAAGCATTATAGTTTTTTGCCATAATAATTAAGCCTTTAGCACCATAAAATTTATAACCCGAATAGTCCTTCGCTAAACGTTGAATGACGGTATTACTAGCGTCGTGCTGTCCTGCCTCATTTTTAAAAAAGGCATTGTAATAAAGCGCTTCGGCAGCAGTTTCTCCCGTGGCTGTTAACGCTACTTTCTCGTAAGCCAATTGTGCTTTATTGCCGTTTCCTGTTTGCATTGCCGAGCGTGCAATAATAACATACGCATCACTTTTCACTTTATTATCCAAATTGGAATGCGCTAATACTTTCTCAGCATAATTTACAGCGTCATTATACTTTTTAAGCTGGTAATTGGCTTGCATTAAATTAGATTGTGCAAACACACTATTTTGAGGGAAATTCGCTTCAACATCTAGTCGTTTTAAAACGGGGATGGCTTCATTCCAATTTTTGGTGTCTAATATAATTTGCGATAAACGCAACAACGCTTCTTCAGTAAATTCGCTTTTAGGGGCATTTACAACATATTCAAAATGAGGTTTTGCGGTGTCTTTTAGATCCTTTTTAAAATACAGTTGCGCGGTGTAAAAATGGGCTTGTTTAGAGTGAAGGCCTTCTGGAAACTGATTAATATACAGATTAAACTGTTTAAGGGCATTGTTAGTATTGTTATCTAAAAACTGTTTTTCGGCCGCTTCGTAAGTTGCATTATCTAAATCGGCATCGGTTACTTGAACATAATCTAAAGTCTGAACCCAAGCTGCATAGTCGTTTACCTGACCTAGATCGATATAAATTAATCGCGCTGTCGATACTGCTTGATTCGCTTCTGGCGAACTAGGAAACTCACGTGCCACTTTTTTAAATTTCGTTAATGCTAACTCATTTCTATTGTCATTATAATACACTAATCCTTGACGTAAAAGTGCTTTCGATACAAACGCGCTGTTTTTATAATCTACACTTAAACGGTCGTAAACACCTAAAGCTTTGTCATTCTGATTATTTTTAACGTAAGCATTACCCAATGCATACATCGCATCGTCTCGTAATTTCGATTCTGGATATTTAGAAATAAAACGTACTAACTCCCCAATATTTTTGGCGTCTTCACCAATATACCCGTAACTAATCGCTTGTTGAAAAAAGGCATAATCGGCTTCAATTTTACCGACTTGAAGTGCGCTTTCATACGTTGAAATCGCTTCATTATAACGACTAGACACAAAATACGCATCTGCCAAACGTAGGTAGGCATCATTTAATCGCACCTCTTCTTTTTTATTAGACGTTACAAATTGATTGAACGTGTTTATCGCTTGCGGATAGTTCTTTAGTTTGAAATAGGTATAGGCTAAATTATAGTCTAAGTTTTCAAACTCTTCAGTTGCGGCTGCTAATGCTTGTTGCTGAAATTGTTTAAAACCAATTAGGGCATCCTCATAATTCGAAAGGTTATAATCGGTTTCCGCTTTCCAAAAGGTTGCTCTGGCTGTAAATTTTTCGTTTTGCTGCTCACCTAAAGACCCTTCGAACATTTTTAGCGCGTCTTGGTAATTGCTGTCATTATACAATTCTAAACCCCTATAAAATGCCACTTTTTGGTACGCCATTTTATACTCGAAACTGTTTTTGCCTTTTAATAATATTAAAGCTTCTTTGTAGTTTTTTGAAGTAATGTAGGAGTCGATTAATAAGGTTTCTATTTCGGCCGTGTAACCCGATTTCGGGTAGTTATTTAAATAATGCGTTAATACCTGCGGAACCGATTGGTACGGATTTCCTATTTCATAACTAATTTTAGCATAGTTTAACCACGCGTCTTCTTGAATTTTTAAGTCGTAATCCATTTGAGAGGCATTACGAAAGGCATTTAAAGCCTCTTGCTTTTTATTCAGATTTACATAACTTTCCCCTAAATGGTAGTAGGCATTTTGTGCCACACTATTATCGCCTCCAACAATTTTGTTAAATTCTGAAATGGCTTTATCGTAATCTTTCTGCTTGTAATACGCATAACCTAACTGGTAATAATCGGTATTGTTCCATTTTCCCTTTTTGCCTTTGTATGCATTTAAATACGGAATGGCCGCGTCGTACTGTTCTAAATTAAAATAACTCTCACCAATAATTTTAGACAATTCTGACGCTTCATTTCTATCACCCGTTCTTAATTGTTCTGTTGCCAATGCAATCGCTTTTTCAAACTTCCCTAATTTAAAGTTCAAATCGGCTTGATAATAAGACAGCTTTTCTTTGTATCGTTCTTGATCGCTCACCTGATCGAAATAGGCATTGGCCTCATGATAATCGTCTCCTTCATACGCCATAAACCCAATATAATACTTGGCCTGAGACCCATATTTTTGGGACGTTTGTACTTTACTTAAATATTTCTTTGCGTCTTTATAATTTTTAGTGGTAAACGAAGCGTACCCATTATTAAACTGAAACGTTTCACGATCGTCACGACTTAAAGCACTCTCATCTACTTTAGCATACCATTTTTGAGCGTAAGCATATTTTCCATTTTGAAAATAGTAATCGGCGACATCTACAAAAGCGGTATTACGTTTGGTACTGGTTGGAAAATCTTCGACAAACTCTTCGATTAAGGTATCGGCGTTTTGCTGATTTAATCGCACCGCGCAATTCGCGATATAATACGCACAATCTGACTTAATATTTAATTCGTCCGTATCTTTTTGAATGGTATTAAATACGGCTTGTGCAGCTAAATATTGCTGATTGTTGTACAATGTTAATGCCCGTTGATAATCGACCAAATCGTTGGTGTACGTCGCAGATTCCTGAGCAGAAACCTGAATACTAAACCCGATGGCTAATATGCTGTAGAAAATATGTTTTTTAGTCATTGACTATTTGGTTTTAAATTTAATTTCAAAGATAATTATATCTTAAAATGTTAACGTTAGAATTTTGTTATAATTATATCACTTATCATTAAAAATCAGGAAACCTTAATTCTGTCTCTATTCACTACAAAGGACGTAACAAAAAAAGTTCTCCTTTCATTTATCAGATAAACGACGGCGGATAGTTTAACACTATATTGTTTCAAATAATGTATTTACTTTTCATTTTTAAGCAATTATTGATTACTTTGTGCTCTTAATTTAAGAGGGGTTCCGATAACGGTTTTTCAGCTTAAAAAAATGAAATAAACACAATGCCTAATACAGTTTTAGAGTTTAAAGATGCGTCTATTTTTCAAGGTGACAGTCTTATTTTGTCCGATGTTAATGTAAAAATTAACAAAGGGGATTTTGTTTACCTCATTGGTAAAACAGGCTCTGGAAAAAGTAGTTTTATGAAAACACTCTATGCCGATATACCATTAAAAATTGGAGAAGGACAAATCGTCGATTTCAATTTAAAAACACTTAAAGAAAAAGACATTCCGTTTTTAAGACGTAAGCTTGGTGTGGTATTTCAAGATTTTAAATTACTTACCGATCGTACTGTAAACGATAACTTACTCTTTGTTTTAAAAGCTACGGGCTGGAAAGATAAAATGGAAATGGTAAATAAAGTTGAAAGCGTTTTAACTAAAGTAGGAATGAAAACGAGTGGTTTTAAATTCCCTCACGAACTTTCTGGTGGTGAGCAGCAACGTATTGCAATTGCTCGCGCTTTATTAAACGATCCGGAACTTATTTTAGCCGATGAGCCTACAGGGAATTTAGATCCGCAAACAAGTGTGGAAGTTATGGAAGTGTTGCAAGAAATTAATAAAAATGGCAACACCATATTAATGGCAACCCACGACTATGCATTGCTTTTAAAATACCCGAGTAAGACCTTAAAATGCGATGAAAATCAAGTGTTTGAAGTGGTACAAAGGAAAACGCAAGTTTAATGCATCGCCATTAAGTACAAAGAAGCATTTTCTTTTTCAATCAGGTTTATAACAACTCCCCCCTTCTCTTTTAGGTAGTTCAGAATATAATCTTCTTCGAGCGCTTTACTCGTTTTAGACTTATATTTATGAGAGAATACCAACCATACACGTCCTTTTAAAGTGGCTAATTGCTGATTATGTAAACTGAAATCTTTACGATTATTAGCGCCTAAAATTACTTTATTTTTAAAATTAACAACTCCTATTTGGCTGTAATACTCGTACGCATTTCTATTTCCTGAATAGATGTAAATATGCTCATTAACTTCAATATTATCAGTAACAAATTGATAGATAGGTCTTACGTGTTCTTTTTGATACGGCAGTTTAAACGATAGAATGACCACATAGATTAAAATAGGTAACGCGGCCACCGTTGCCACCACTTCTTTTTTATAGTGTTTAGCACCCTCACTATATAAGCGTCCTAAACCATAGCCCAATACAAGCACATATAATGGCACTTGATACACTAACAGCCGTGTTGAAAACGGATAAAGTTTAAGTGCCGATAATATAAGGTGAGTCGCGATAGGAACAAATATAAAAAACAATAAGGTGTAGGCTTTGTCTTTAAGTATAAAATAAAGCCCCATAAAAAAACTAATAGCAATCACCCCATATAAAACAAGTTGTGATGTACCTCCCAAAACGTAAGTAAAAATATGTTTTAATGTAAATAAACCCCAGCGCCAAAACTCATACGAAAACGGATTTGTCGGCATAAAGGCATCAGTCCAATACTTTTGCATTCCAGCTGTACTAGGATGATTATAAACAAACAAAATAAAATAAACACCAAAAGCAAACAGCCAAACAAAGCCCGGAATAAGTAATGTTTTAAGTGATTTTCGTTGAAAAAATAAGACATAAAGCCCGATGGTAAAAAGGACTATAACCGAAATATTAGATAAGAATATACAAAGAGCACCTACCAGACTTAAAGTGATTAATTTAGTTTTTTCGTCTTTATACGGCTTAAAAAAAAGATAATATAACAACAAAACAACCATAACATCAACACCGTATTGTTTCACTTCCGAGGCGTAAAAAATTAGCGTTGGAGACAGACAGAATAGTGCAGTGACAAACCAAATAACCACTCTGTTTGAGGTGAGCTGTCGCGCCACTTTAATCATTAAAATTACTGAAATAAAAAAACACACTAATGGAAATAACCGCAAACCATATTCGCTATTGCCCAAAATACTTGTAAAAAACTTGGTGATCCATAAATATAAAACAGGAGCCACTTGCACACTGTGCAAAGGATCAGTTAGCTCCAAATAATTTTTATCGATAATGTTTAAAGCCAGTTTAGCTTCATCAAGCCACAAACTTCGGTTAAAAGCATACTGAAAAACAGCTAATAGATATCCTATGGTAACCGTAATAACTATTTCAATAGGGTGCTTCATAATCTAAGGATTACTTCTTATAAATATGAGGGTTTTTACGAATGCCCTTTTTAAAGACTTTTCTAACTAGCATTCGCAAATTAGCATCAACATCCAAAACCAAATTAGTAAACGTTTGATGCGGCCGTCCTCTAAATTTTGTAATATGAAAGCTATCCGATGTTTTTAACGGTACATCACTAAAATAGTAGTTAGAGATGCAACAACGATGCGCTGCAACATTCACCTTAGTCACCGAATGCCAAGACGTTTGGTGCGTTGCCATTACGACCAATCTATTACATTTACTTTCTAAAACTAACGGCGCTTTTTTAGGGCCGTCGGGCCAAAGCTCTAAATGCCCGCCGTTTTCAGTTTTCCAATTGGGAGTGACATAATACAACAAGTTTAAAACACGCCATTTTTCGCGTTCAACATCGTGAGAATTATCTAAATGCGGATTCAAAAAATTATCTTTGGCCATTAAAGATAGACCCCCTGCGTAAAGTGAATCGTCTGGATACAGTTTTTCAATACCACAGATCTCCCCTATTAAGCTAACGATTTTCTCGTCTTGAAACGCATAAATTACTTTTTCTAATAACGGATGGTGCTTGTTCATTTGTGCCGAGACATGCTTGAATTCTTTTATAGATTTTAACACGCGCATTTCGGAAGGATCCGGAAAAACGCCATAGCATTGTTCCGCTAATTCTTGTGGCAATAGATTATCGACATAAAAAAAACCAATAGTTCCTTTTGTAGTATTAAACTGAACCGTTAATTCCTCCTTATTTTTAAGGATTTGGGTATATATTAAGTCTGATATTTTATGAATGTCCACGTCTAAACCTATTTAAATTCCTGTCTGCAATTTAACATTATATCTTCTAACTTAATGGATAAATTAGAGGCTATTTAAATTTAAAACTACACTTAAAAACAGTACTTTTAACACTTGTAATAACCTATGATTTCAATATTAATCCCTACATATAACTACAAGATTACCGAGCTTGTTAATAGCATACATAAACAACTCGAGCTTACTAATGTCCCTTTTGAAATTATAGTATTGGAAGACGGCAGTACGCAGCCTAACGTGGAGATATCGCCTTTAGATTACACTTCTATTTTACGCTTTAAAGAAAATAAGGGCCGTGTTAAAGCCCGACAGGTTTTAGCTCAAAAAGCAAAATTCGATTGGTTACTATTTTTGGATGCTGATGTGCTCCCAAAGAACTCCACTTTTATAGTTAATTATTTGGAGTGCCTTCCTAAAGATTACGATGCTGTTTTTGGTGGATTTTATTATTACAACACCCCACCCGAAACCTCTTTAATGCTACGTTGGAAATATGGCAAAACGAAAGAGCAAGTACCTGCTATAATAAGAAACAAAACGCCGTTTAAAATTATAATTTCTGCAAACTGCCTAATTAAAAAAGAAGTGTTTACTAAAATTAATACAGCTATGAACCAGAAAAAAGGTTACGGCTATGATAATTTTTTTGGCGCACTTTTAAAAGAAAACAACTGTAAAGTACTGCATTTAGATAATGAAGTGTACCATTTGGGAATTGAGGAAAGCACGCAGTATTTAAATAAAAATGAACACGCCGCTTTAACCCTTTTAAAACTAAAAAATGCAGGTAATATAGTAACGCACGACAACGATTTATTAAAACTTTTTATAAAAATAGAAGCAAATAACCTAATTGGTGTTGGCCGTTGGTTTTATAAACTGTTTGGAGCTTCTATGAAAAAACAACTTATAGGGAACAACCCAAATATCACTATTTTACAAGTGTACCGTATTAGTTATATGTGTTTTAAAGCCAGAAAAACTATCTAATTTTGTGCTCTAAAAACATATCGTAATCTCTAATATAATCGGTTTCTTCGTATTCGTTAGAAGCAAGAACCAAGCAAATCGCTCCCGAAGAGAAATTCTCTAATTCGCGCCAAATACCAGGCACGATTAACAGCCCCTTATTGGGTTTATTTAAGGTCACGGTTCTTTTAGATTCACCATCTTTTAAGACCACATCGAAACTACCACTAATAGGAATTAAAAATTCGTTACACGCCTTATGCGAATGACCGCCCCGATGAGCATCGCTTGGAACATCGTATAAATAATACACACGCTCTATTTTATAAGGCAATATATTCTTCTCAATAACCGATAAATTACCTCTTCTGTTTTCGTCTATTATTTTAGGAATCTCAATGATAGACACCGAATGAATAGTATTATTTTTCATAAATAAGTTCAATTTTTTTAAACACTTTCAATTAAAGCATTCCATTGTTTGGAGATGTTTTCAATTGAAAATTTTTCAACACTTTTCTTTGTATTTGCTTTACATAAGCGATACAGCGCTTCGTCTTCAACCATCCTATTTAATGCTGCTGCAAAAGCGGTAACGTTGTTATTCTCGACTAAGAGACCGTTGTACTCATCGCTTACAATTTCTTTGGGACCCGATTTACAATTTACCGATACCACTGGAGTTCCGGCTGCTAAAGACTCTAATAACACCATAGGAAATCCTTCATATCGACTCGTTAAGCACACCATTTTTGCATTCTCAACATAATATAAAGTATCGGTAACAAAAGGAATAAATGTAATATATTCTTTTAAGTTTAATTGTAGAACTAAATCCTTCAAATATTTCTCATCTTGCCCTGAGCCCAAAATTAAAAGCTTAACATTTTTACTTGCTAAACTCGAGACTTTATAGGCGTTTATAAGCAACGTGTAATTTTTAACGCCATCTACCAATCTTCCATAGGCTAAAATATAAGACGCAGGGATACTAGTAGGGCTCGAACTGTCTCTTTCAGGAAGCGCATTGTATATCTGCCCCACATTTTTAAAATGGAAAGCATCTTCAATTTTTTCTTTAATTTCTTTAGAGACCGCGACTATTTTAAAAGCCTTGCCATATAATATTTTAGAGATCACTTTGGATTTCGGGAAATAGGTCGTTAAATTATAACTTCCTACAATGTATATAACTTTTGATTTATTATAGATAAAATTAGAAATAATTAATTCTTTTAAACCACTTGGCCTTGACCGACCATCTATTATAACATCGAATTTTTGATCTCTTAAATAGTCTTTAAAAAGCATCAGCCGTTTAAAACGACCAATTAAAGAATTATCTTTATTTTTTAACGCGCCTAAATTTAATAAAGTGCCTTGATATGAATAGTCTATATGATTTAAAACACTAACAATATGAACGTTGTAACCTAGATTGAAAAGCATTTTTGATAAGTTAGCCGATGCCTTTTGGGCGCCGCCTTTTCCTAAGGAAGAAACAATGATACAAATCTTTTTTTTATTACTACAATTCATTTATTTTTATTGATCTTTCAACAAATATAGTGAATGAAAATCTTATTAATTGGAGAATATAACGCTTTACATTATACTTTAAAAGAAGGTCTAGAAGCTCTAGGTCATACCGCGCTGGTGGTTGGAAACGGCGATGGTTTTAAGAAAATTAAAGTGGATGTAAAATTTAATATGCGTTATAATTCGGGGCTCTTATTTTATATAAAACGTATTATTTATAAGCTTACAAAAACCGATATTACGTCGCGAGATATTGAACGCCAATTTAATACTTTTAAAAAAGAGTTTACCGATTACGATGTTGTTCAACTTATTAATGAAAGTCCTATAAAAGCGCATCCTAAAACAGAGACTAAACTATTACAGTTTATTTTCGATCATAATAAAAACGTCTTTTTATTATCGTGTGGTACCGATTATGTGAGTGTAAAATATGCGGATGAAAAGAAATTTAGATATTCAATTTTAACGCCTTATTTTGAGAAAAAAGGAACTAAAAAAGCGTTTTGGCACGCTTTAATGTACATTACCCCTCCTTATTACGCACTGCATCGATTTATTTATGGCAACATTAAAGGCGTTATAGCATCAGACTTAGATTACGATATCCCTTTAAATAATCACGATAAGTATTTAGGATTAATACCTAATCCCATAAATACGGATAGACTTAAATTTATACCCTTAGATGTCTCAGGTAAGATTGTAATTTTCCACGGTATTAATGATAATAATTATTATAAAAAAGGAAATGATATTTTTGAAGACGCTTTGAAAATAATACAAGAAAAATATGGCAATACTGTTAAAATCGTTACGGTAAGAAGTTTACCGTATCACGAATACATTAACACGTTTAATGACGCTCATATTCTTTTAGATCAAGTCTACGCCTACGACCAAGGTTTTAATGCTTTAGAAGCGATGGCAAAAGGAAAAGTCGTTTTTACAGGGGCAGAAAAAGAATGGTTAGAACTTTATGATTTAGAAGAGGACACTGTGGCAATTAACGCACTTCCTGATGCGCAACACATTGCCTCAAAATTAGAATGGCTTATTTTAAATCCGGAAAAGATTGTAGAAATTTCTAAAAACGCTAGAGCTTTTGTCGAAAAAGAACATCATTACGTTTCGGTTGCAGAACAATATGTAAACCAATGGGTATCGCATAGCGAAAGTTGACCTCTTATTTCACTTATAAATACTAAATTACAAAGGCCTCTTATGTATTAAAGAGCCTTCTATACGTCCGCTACTTGCTCCTGACTATTACCAAATAATGAGGTGCCAAAAATAAGTAACACGATACTATAATACAGAACATAAGTTACAAAATGTGCTATTGTTGCTCCTTTTACGCCATAATGGTCTATAAAATATAAACTAGAAAAATACAATACTCCAAGTGAAAAGGCTTCGGTTAATATATAGTGCCAAAACATTTTTTTAGCTATAAACTGATAGGAGATAACAAGTGCTAATACTTTAACAAAATCACCCAATAATTGCCATAAAAATAAATCTTCTACGGGTATAAATTCCTTTGTAAATAAAATCTGAACAATAAAATGTCGTAAGAAATAAATAATAATAAGTCCTAACCCGAAAATAGGCATTATGGTTTTATAGAAATGAAAAACTTCTTTTCGGAATCCCTTATCTGTGGTCACTTCAGAAAAACGTGGTAACACATAAAGTGTTAATAGCGAACCAATAAACATTAAATAATATTTAGAAATACGCGTAATAGCTTCCCACATACCGGCGTCTTCCAAACTCACAGTATCTATAATATACGTACGAATACTAAGCGCTACAAAAGGAATTAAAAGCGCTGAGAACAAAGCCATCCCGGAATAAGAACTTAATTGTTTTACAACTTGTAAGCTAAATCGGCGTAGCTTAAAATTAGAGAGATACCCCTTTTGTTTAAAAAGGGCGATAAGCGTAATTAAAAGAAGCAAAGCCTCTGTTGTCACTACTGCAATTAAGGCACCTTCCAATTGCCGTTGCCATATTAATAAAATGGTAATCGTAGCACCGAACACCTGACCTAAACCGTTAAGAAAGATGAGATGTTTAAACTTAGAAAGTCCATTTAAAATAGCAAAAACAAGCCTATTTAGTGCGTAAAACGGAAGTGCAATAGCAAATATTTTTATGATATATGCAAAATCGTAAAAGTCTTGAAAAATATGACTACTTAATAAATCCGCATTAAAATAACAGAGAAAAGACACTAAAAATGTAGAAATAAATCCCAAATAATAAACAGTAGATAACGTCTTAGTTAACGCTACAGCATTATTTTTAAACTGTGCGACATATTTTATAACACCATTATAAAGCCCCAAAATAGAAAAGCTTTGAGCTGCGGTTACAAAATTTCTTAAATTTCCAACTAACGCTAAACCTTCAGCCCCCAAAAAGATAGCGATAACTTTTGAGGTTAAAAATCCTGCTATAATTTTAATAACTACAGTAATAGAATTAAGCGATGCGATCTTAATTAAAACATTCGTGTTTAAATATTGAAGTATGTTTTTCAATTAAAAGTCATTTACGAGGTCTATTATTTTATCGACTTCACTGATTTGCAACACCGGACTTATTGGTAAACTAACACAATTTTGATGTATCTTTTCGGTGATAGGCAAAGACAATTCTTTGTAAGCTTTTAACGCGTTTTGGTGGTGTGGAGGAATAGGATAATGGACAGCTGTTTCCACGCCATTTTCTTTTAAATAGTTTATAAATGCTTCGCGATTTTGCACCAGAACGACAAACAAGTGAAACACGTGGTTTTTAGTGCCGCTATAGTAGGGCAGCGTCACTTTTTCATTGGCAATACGCTGTAAATACCGTTTGGCAACAGCACGCCTTTTATCATTATCGTCGTCTAAAATATTTAATTTTACTTTTAGAAACCGGGCTTGTATATCGTCTAACCGGTTATTAGTACCTAGTCGCTCATTTACATACTTAGAAGAAGTACCGTAATTACGTAATTGTTTAATAACGGTTGCTAGTTCTTCGTTTTTTGTGGTTACAGCACCAGCGTCTCCTAACGCTCCTAGGTTTTTACTAGGATAGAAGCTAAAAGCTGCTGCCGCGCCAAAATTACCCGCACGAATACCTTCATCATCTTCTGCTCCGTGCGCTTGTGCCGCATCTTCTATTAAAAGTAAATTATGTGTTTTACACAAATATTGTATGGCTTTCATATTACAAAGTTGCCCATATAAATGCACCGCTAAAATGGCTTTAGTTTTTGGTGTTATATGCGCCTCGATGGTCAAGGATTCTATATTAAAAGTTGCGCTATTTGGCTCTACAAACACAGGCTTTAATCCCGAATTAATAATAGCAATAATTGAGGCGATGTACGTATTGGCCGGCACCAAGACTTCATCCCCTTTTTGTAAAATACCGAGTTCTAAATAACCTTTAAAAATAAGTAATAACGCATCGAGACCATTACTAACACCTATAGCGTGCTTAGACCCACAATAGGCAGCAAAATCGGTTTCAAATTGCGAGACGCCTTCCCCTAAAACGTAATAACCAGAATTTAAAAACTGTGTAAATTGTTCTTGAAATAGCGTATCGAATCGCGCATTTATTTTGTGTAAGTCTAAAAATTTAATCATAATAAAACGGAATCTAAAAGTGTGTATTTACTGGTTTGTATACTATAAAAATCTTGAGTAATAGCACGCGCACCAAAGCCTTCTTTCCAATAAAGCAGTCCTGTATTTATATTTTTACCGGAATTCTCATTAGAAATACCAAAATCGAAATACCTTTTGTCTTTAAAAACCGTATCGATTAAGTGGCAATGTAAAAAGTCTAAACTTCCTAATTTATTATTATCTTGATTTCCTGAGATGTATTGTGAATGGGCCACGTGCTCGGTTTCAAAAATGGTAGTCCCTGCGACTAATTCGTCTTTATAATACACATTAAACTGACGAATAGCTTCAGGAAAATCGGACTTAAGTTGTTGAATTTCCTCGAGACTATGCACCGGTTTTGTAGCGTACTTATCTTTTAAATTCACTTCTAAAAGATCTTTCCAAAAGCCGCCTAGTTGCTGTTCTTCTTTTACTACCAGTCCCATCTTAAGTCCGCGTTTACAGCCTTCTTTCCTATCTTTAGACCGCTTAACCGCTTCTGAAAGTTGTAGTACCGATAGCACATCGCGACGCTCTAATTTTGCTTGCAGAATAAACATAAGGTAGTTGAGCTCATCGTTGGGTGAACTCGCATAAATATGGGGTAATAATTTTAAGCCTAAAGTGGTGATTTTGGCATCTGATAATTGTTTTAATACGGCTCTAAAAATAGCTAACACGTTATTAAATTTTAGCTTCTTATCAAATAGCAATCCGCCATACGTTAATCCTTGATGCGATATCACCGTATTACCGACTTTATTCGCAGGAAAAATAGCGACTAATTTTTCATTTTTAAATACCAATAGCGAAGCCTCTTTAAAGCGATCACTATGATACTCCATAAAATCACGATGAAATAAAAATGTGGCGTTCTTGGCTTCCGAAATAAAAGTATTCCAAAGTTGCTTGTGGACGGGTTGGTATGGTTGTACTGAAAAAATAGCGTTTAGAAATTAGATTTTTAAAAACTGAAAGTACTCATTTAATTATAAAAAGTGCGCTATTTTATTTGGAAAGCTTTTTAAAAACAACGGTTCCATTTTCGTCTATACTTTCATAAACACCAAAGGGCGATCCTTTCTCAATAACAAGATAGCTTTTATCCTCCTGTAGCGCATTTAAATAAGACTCATCTTCACTTAAATACGAAAACAATACTCTAAATATATTAACATTTGTTTTTAATCTATCGTCATAATCTGGCGCTTTATTGTCTGGCCACTTAACGGCAAACAGTGTTGTAAAAACTGATGTCACTAAGGAGCTATCTTCTTGTTTTGTTTTTGACTGGAATGTATAGTCCAATCCAACAAACCCGCCGTGATCCGCGGCTATTATTACAATAGCATTTTTATCGTTATCTTCAATAGTACGCACAATACTTTTCAACCAAACATTTGCTTTTTCCAAGGATTTTAAATAGCCTTCGCGCTCTTCATCTTTGCCTTTAGAATCAGATTTATAAGTAGAAATATGACTTGGCGACATCTGTTCTATAAAAAAGAAATTAGTAGTCGTCGCATTATTTTTTATTACTGAAGGCAATTCACTTTCAACATCTTTAACCACACCAAACCCTCTCGCCATAAAAGATAATTCACTATGACCGATATTACAATAGTCGTATCCTAATTTCGCTCTATTAACTAATAAATAAGATTTATGTAACATTAAAAAAGTCTTATAACCATTGTTTTTTAAGACCGTTAACACGGGATTACTCCCAACAATGGTTTTTCTAGAATTGTAGACTTCGTTGGCTCCTTTTTTTGGAGTGTTATAGTAATGATGCTTCATTGAAAACATAGAACTATTAGAACTTAATGTCGAATAATAGTTACTTCTAAAGCCCTCATATAATTTAAACCCACTGGTACTTAAGAATTGTTCAAACTCATTATTATTAAAATTATAAGGTGCTTTTCTTAATTCCGAAAAATTAGCATAGCCATCAGGTTGTATAACATATATATTTGGTTTCTTTTTAAACACAGCCTCTTCGATAGCATCTGGTTGTTTCGCCCAATCATCGGTATATGTAAGGTGTCTGTGCGCATCAGGAATAAGCTTAACAGCTACAAAAGCTGCTAATAGCAACTGTAGTACCACGGCCTTTTTTAAATGGTTATGCAAAATAAAACCCAGAATAAAGGCGATCACTAAAATGACGGCCAATAGTTTTAACTTCAAGCCTTCGGTACTTAACAGAATTAAAAAGCCTAGCCAAGAGAAGTTTAATATAGCTAAGAGATGACTGCCGTACTTTTTTAACCCGTTGATTTTATTAATAACAACGTAAGCCACATAAAACACCACCATTGGAAGTATTAAAAACAGACTTATAAAAAAAGCAAACTGACTCCATGAGTTGATAAGGGTGAAGTTTGCATTATAATAGTACAAAAGCGGATATAATCCTGAAGCAAATGCCGCTAAAAGAGGGTATTGTTTTTCACTGTCGATAAAGGCATAAAATAGTACTCTAATTGTATTCATCTTTACGTTTTAATAAGAATAACGTGCGCTTAGAACCTTCAATATTTTTTTGTTCTACAATAGTATAGTATGAACTATAACTCGCTATAAAATTATCTAGATTATAAAAATCAAAATAAGACTCAAACTCGCCTTTAGATTTTAATAGTCGTTGTACCCAAGAATCGTCGCGCTCCGGAAACTCGATAATGAGATGTTTTGAAAACGAAGCAAAAAAAGCTGCCGAATTTTTAAAAGGAACATTCCCCGATAAAGACATATGGTGAATTACTGCCAATGCCAATGTTACATCGGGTTTAAAAGCAGCAATACGCTCTATAAACGACTGCCTTTCTTGATTATTAAAACCGATAGCCGCAGAGGGATTTAAAACGTCTAAAACAAAGGGAGTAATGTAAGTTTCTTTGTTTTTCTTTATTTGCTTATAATTAAAATCTACAGCATTATTATCTATATCACATACCAAAGCGTGTTGCAAAGTTGCGGCAATACGTCTTACAAAAGTACCGTCGTTGCCCCCAACATCTATTAATGTTTTAGTATTAAGTGATGCTACCCATTGGTTTATAATCGTCGATTTTAAAACAAAAGCATCATCTGTATAATTGGTTTTATTATAATATTCTCCCCACTCTGAGGGTTCTTTAAGCTCCAGTTTTTTAATGTAGTTATATAGGCTTTCAATAATATTTAGTTGTCCTTTTTTAGACAACTCTGCAGCTTTCGCCTCACCCTTATAATCTTCATTATGCTTATCTTCAAACTTTGCTAACAAGTAAATGTTTGAATATAAAAACGGGTTGAGTTTAGTCTTAAATGGCAATAACGATGCGATTGTTTTTACAGGAATACCATCGAGAAAATTGTTTGACAATTTTAACATTTCCGAACCGTGAAAATGAGCTAATACCAAAGGCCCTAGAAAATGAGTTATAAACTGTTTATAGGCACGCCACGGGGTGTTTTCTTGATAAAAATCGAAGGACAATGTATCGATAAAAATCGCCTTTCCGTTGTGAAACGTAATATTGAAAGCCGAGGCATCCTTTAAAGAAAACTGATGTTCTAAGCAAAACTTCTGAAGCTTCAACGTTAATAATGCCGCTTCTTTATATTGATTAAAACACCACTCATAAGGATAAGTAATAAACGGAATATTTTCCGGCTGAATAATAATCTCATCGTCTGAAGCCGACAACTCTTTATGCATTACTAAAAGTTCGTTTTTAAAAAGGGTTTTAAAAAACCCCGAAGACTTCAGTTGCTTATATTGGTCGAAATAAACAGGATTAATAACGCGCTTAATAACGCCATTGTCGGTAAACACGTAACCCGAAGGATCTCTAAACGAAGACGAATGAATAGCTTTACTGGTCACTACCTGGTTTGTTTTCGGTCTCAGAATCGTCGACATTAATATCGTCAAACAAATCGTCCTCTTTTTTTGATAGCCCTAAAAGCAATTTAATTTTATACATCACGCTTTTAGAAAACAATATAATTCCAGCTACGGCCGCTATTGCAGCTTGAAGAATCATAGCTCCTAATCCTGGATCGAAATAAAGACTGTACATATAAGTGTTTTTTGTAAATATAGAAAATCTTAGCAGACTTTCTTAAAAAAGAACACTTAGAACACGCGCCTAAAAATTACTTCGCACGCAGTTTACTAAAAGGCTGTCGTACTTCTGGTCTAAAACTAAGGTCGTTTTAAAACAGCATAGTATAAATTAACTAAAAATATAGCGCCATTAGCAATAATTACTGGCAAACCCACGCGCAACGACGGTATTAAAAAACCATACACTACAAACAGGAAACAGCCCACCATATTAACGCGTCGTAGTTTTACCACATCTTTCAGTATAAACGATACTAAAACCATAATAGAGGCCAAATAACCAACATACTCTGTACCTGTAATACCAAATAACTCCATCGCATTTTAATTTAAGTTAATATAGCGAAAAACTTAATTCAAAATGGAATTGAAATTTACAGGTATAAAAAAAGAGGAACTCTGTAGTAGAGTTCCTCTTTTATATAGTTTAAAGCGCCTGTAAATTAAACAATCTTGTTACGTTTACGATCTGCTTCTTTTAACCAAATTTTACGAATACGTAAGTGGTTTGGTGTTACTTCAACATACTCATCTTTTTGAATGTATTCTAAAGCTTCTTCTAAAGAGAATTTAATTGCTGGTACAATTTTCGCTTTATCATCTGCTCCCGAAGAACGTACGTTACTCTGTTTTTTAGCTTTTGTAATATTTACAGCCATATCATCTTGACGAGAGTTCTCACCAATAACCTGACCTTCGTAAATATTTTCTCCTGGCTCTACAAAGAATTTACCTCTGTCTTGTAATTTATCGATAGAATAAGGAATCGCCGTTCCGTTTTCCATAGATACTAAAGATCCTGAAACACGTCCTGGAATACTTCCTTTTATCGGTTGGTATTCTTTATAACGGTGTGCCATAATAGCCTCACCCGCAGTTGCCGTTAATAATTGATTACGTAAACCAATAATACCACGAGATGGAATTAAGAATTCGCAAATCATTCTATCTCCTTTTGCTACCATACTTAACATTTCACCGCGACGCATAGTTACAAACTCTACCGCTCTACCCGAAACAGTTTCAGGAAGGTCAATAGTTAATTCCTCGATAGGTTCACATTTAACACCATCAATTTCTTTTATAATTACTTGTGGTTGCCCAATTTGTAATTCGTACCCTTCACGGCGCATCGTTTCGATTAATACCGATAAGTGTAATACCCCACGGCCATACACCATAAATTTATCGGCACTACCTGTTTCACCAAGTCTTAGTGCTAAGTTTTTTTCTAATTCTCTTTCTAAACGCTCTTTAATATGTCGAGACGTAACAAACTTTCCGTCTTTTCCAAAGAAAGGCGAATCGTTAATAGTAAATAACATACTCATTGTAGGCTCATCGATCGCAATCGATTTTAATCCCTCAGGATTTTCTATATCAGCAATAGTATCACCAATCTCAAAACCTTCAATACCTACAACCGCACAAATATCTCCTGTTTGCACACTGTCTACTCTTATACGACCTAACCCTTCAAAGATAAAAAGTTCTTTAACTCTAGTTTTCGCAATAGACCCATCACGTTTTACTAACGAAATTTGTTGTCCTTCTTCTAATTTTCCACGTTGTAATCTACCAATCGCTATACGACCTGTAAACGAAGAGAAATCTAGAGAAGTAATTAACATTTGCGTTGTACCCTCTTCAAATTTTGGAACCGGTACGTGCTCTACAACCATATCTAATAATGGTTCAACGTTAGTCGTTTCATTTCTCCAGTCGTCACTCATCCAGTTATTTTTAGCTGAACCATAAACTGCAGGGAAATCTAACTGCCACTCTTCTGCTCCTAATTCGAACATTAAGTCAAACACTTTTTCGTGTACCTCATCTGGAGTACAGTTTTCCTTATCTACTTTATTAATAACGACACAAGGTTTTAACCCTAAATCAATTGCTTTTTGTAGTACAAAACGCGTTTGTGGCATTGGCCCTTCAAAAGCATCTACTAATAAAACAACACCATCGGCCATATTTAAAACACGTTCAACTTCACCACCAAAATCGGCGTGACCAGGAGTATCGATAATATTAATTTTAGTATCTTTATAGATAACAGACACGTTTTTAGACGTAATCGTAATACCACGCTCTCGCTCGATATCGTTATTATCAAGAATTAAATCTCCTTTATTTTCGTTCTCACGAAACAGTTGACAGTGGTACATAATCTTGTCTACCAACGTTGTTTTCCCGTGATCTACGTGTGCAATAATTGCGATGTTTATAATCTTAGCCATATACTTGATGCTTTTTTTTAAGGCTGCAAAGTTAATTATAAAAAATGAATAAATAATACATTTTTTTTATTTATAGCATTCCCTCTTCTTTTATCAAAAAAAAGGACCGCGCTATTCGCTATATCTTTTTAATGCTTAATACTTTAAAGCATTAAAAAGGATGCCGCTACTATCGCTAATGCGCCGCTAAAAACGAGCCGTTTTCCGTCCTAAAAAAAAGTTTTCAGTACCATTACAAATAGTATCTTTGTATTATTATAAAAAAAGCTTATGACACTTCAAGAGATTCCAAAAATAAAACATACCACTAGTAATAACTTCTTTTTATTATGCGGTCCTTGCGCCATAGAAAGCGAAGAAATGGCCTATCGCATTGCTGAAAAAGTAGTAACTATTACCAACAAATTAGAAATCCCTTACATCTTTAAAGGCAGCTTTAAAAAAGCAAACCGTAGCCGTATAGATAGTTTTACGGGTATTGGAGACGAGAAGGCACTAGAAATTCTTAAAAAAGTTTCAGAAAAGTTCGATATCCCTACCGTTACCGATATTCACGAAATTAGCGATGCTGCCCTAGCTGCACAATATGTAGACGTATTACAAATTCCTGCGTTTTTAGTGCGACAAACAGATTTAGTTGTTGCGGCTGCAAAAACAGGCAAAGTGGTGAATCTTAAAAAAGGACAGTTTATGAGTCCGGAAGCAATGAAACACGCTGTACAAAAAGTAAAAGACGCAGGTAACGAGAAGGTATGGATTACCGACCGTGGCACTATGTTTGGCTACCAAGATATGATTGTCGACTTTAGAGGCATCCCTACGATGCGCGAGTATGCACCAACCATTCTAGACGTTACCCACTCGCTACAACAGCCTAACCAAAGTGCAGGTGTTACTGGTGGCCGACCAGATATGATAGAAACTATTGCCCGTGCCGGAATCGTTAATAATGTCGACGGCCTTTTTATAGAGACACATTTCGATCCTGCTAACGCAAAAAGTGATGGTGCTAATATGTTGCACTTGGATAATTTAGAACACTTATTGTCTAACTTAGTTGCTATTAGAAAAACGATAAATACATTATAATTCCCCATAGCCCTATATGAACAAATCTCTAGTTTCGGTTCTTACGTGTACCCTATTCGTAGTTCTTTTTAATTGTAAAAGCGATACAGCTACGCCTTCCGAAAACACGACGCAATCGGAAGTTAGCAATGATAAAACAAGCGATAGTGATCTTACAAAACCTATATCTACTTACTTTATTGGTTTTGGGTCAGATTCTATATGGACGCTAGATATTTCGAATCAGTTTATTTCATTCTCATCGGAAGACAGTGCTTTCGAGAATTTTAAAATTAAAATGCCAGCAATTATTCGTGCAGCAGATGCCAATATAAAACGCTACCAAGGCCCTACTGCTTTAGGTGATGTGGTAGTAACAATTGCTAAACAAGAAACCGAAGACCAGCAGTCTAAACCAAACTATAAAACAACGGTAGAGTTCACTAATAAAAAAGACAACACTTCAAAAACATTCGAAGGTTTTGGTAATTATGTTATGGACTACCGATTGAACGCCACTTGGATTTTGGAATCTATAGGCAACGTTGCTGTTTCTGTTTCCGATTTTAACGAGAAGCTTCCCTTCTTAATTATAGACACCGTAAACAAAACATATTCTGGCTTTAGCGGGTGCAATGGTTTGGGCGGTACTATTTTCTCGGAAAATGACCTTCTTCGTTTTAAACACGGGATGAGCACGCTAATGGCTTGCCCCGATAATAAAGAAAAGCTGTACCGTAAAAAATTACAAGCCTCGACACAGTATAAGGTTACCGATTCTCATTTGGAATTATCCAACCCAGAGGGCGCAACTGTTACATTTAAAAAAGCGGAGTAAACTGCCAATAGTTAGGGGTAAACGCGAGTAGCATTCGTGTGTATGGTTGTGTTTTTTTGCGACCATTAACTATTGCGCTAACACCGTCATTACTCTTTTTTCTATAGTTAGCCTCTCTGTACCCGTGGATCGTTTAGTCCGAAAGTATAATAACCAAAACCGAGGCCTAATGCGATTAAAAATTCGTTACTAAGTATTATTGTATACGTTGCCCAAAACTACGCCCCAGCGCACAAGCCTGACGCGTTCAAAAAAGAGTTGCTCTATATAAAATTCTCTCCTGTAAATGGAATAACGTGTCCAATAGCTCTATTTACTTAGTCAGAATATTTATCAATACCATAGAAAATACGTCTAAACACAAAAAACCACGTGACTACCACGTGGTTTTATATTTTATAGTTTAAAAAACTTACTCTTTACCGTCTACATAATCTTGCAGATACGCAAAACGTCGCGTTAATTTCCCATCGTTGGTAGTTATACGCGCTCGTTTTAAAATACCGCGTTCATCGTCATTAAAGAACGCGGGAATAACGTGTTCTAAAAAAGCTTCGCCAAACCCTTCGCTGGCATCTTTTGGTAATTCGCACGGCAAATTATCGACTGCCATTACGGTGATTGTATTTTTAGTACCGAAAGGGACTTCTTTTTCGTTTTTAGGATCGTAACCATAAAACGGATTAGCAATAGTAGAGGGTCGTAAAGTACACGCCACAGGCCCATCGATATCACAAGAAATATCGGCCACTAAATTAATACGAAACTCAGGATTTCTGGCATCTTCTCGGGTGAATAAAAACGGAGCACCGTCCCCATAAAAATGACCTGCTATAAACATATCGGTTTCTTCAGCGTACGGCATAAAATTACTTTCGTAACCGGCAGGATCTTTATAAAATTCGTACTTATCGCCTACTTTACCATCCGTACGTTTATTGTATTCCATAACATCGGCTAAGCAATAGACAGGCTCTGAAAACGGCGATGTTAAATACAGCGCGTCACCAACTTGCCTAATATTTAGGTGGTCTAATATCTCCCGTGCGCCTTTAGCGACTTTACCTGTTCCGGTAAGTACTATTTTTATGTTAGGAATAACAATTTTATCCAATTCGGCTTTTACAGCAGTAAGATCTTTTAGTGTTTCTACTTTTGGTAATGTAAATAGTTTATCTCTAAGTCCTAAAGCTCTAAACCCATTATAGGCACCAACGAGCCCAGCGTAACGCCCAAAACCAATAAGTCGCGATCCCGTTTGTCTTACAATGGTTTCATGATCGTATAATTCTATATTCTTTTCCAAAATAGCCTTTAAAAGCTCTCGGTTATAGGGTTGCTTTTTTATGGTGTGACTAAAAAAAAAGTATTTTTTATTGGGAATTAAAGCCGCGATAGGTACTTCTTTAACGCCAAATAGAATATCGGCGTCACTAATATCGTTAGAGATTGTAAAGCCCATTTTTTTATAGTCGGCATCTGGAAACACTCTAATATCTGAAGCTTCGATAACCACTTCGGCTTCAGGATAATTTTGTTGCACTATTTTTAATGCTTGAGGGGAGAACACTACCCGACGATCTGGGGGATTTTTGCGCTCTTTAATAATAGCAAACTTCATAGACAGTTCTTGGTTTTAAAGTTACGCCTGGTTTTAAGGCCTTGCTAAAATACTGTTAAATTAAATTGTTAACAACAATTTGTATTAGAAACCCACACAATTGTATAATTACTTTTTAAGTCCTGCGCACCATTACGGGTTACATAAACACCGTTGGGGTGTCGTTTTCGCTATGTAGCGTGGTGGTGACACCTTTTATTTATTTTATCGTAGTGGTAATAGCATACGGTTTTGCATTGCCTTGAGCGTAGCCTGTGCGCCAAATATTATAGTAGCGGTGATACTTTTATTACTATTTTACGTCTACGTTTTATGGTTTTAAAACACTATCGTTTTATTTATTATAATATTTTCATAAAAGGACAGGGTTTTGTTGTTAACTCTTTAAATTGTATTAGCTTTGTAGTCCTTGAAATTTGTTATCAGGTTTCTTGGTTGGCGCGTTAGGGATTGCAGCGACATCCTTTTGATTTTTTTTGGCAAAAGATATAGCGGAAAGCCCGACACTATGAAGCTAAAGCGAAATAGAGTAACGCACTAAAAAAAGTATCTTTAATTGGGGTCGACTGGTTTTGACAGCGAGATTAATTAAACGGTAAGCACGTCGTGTAATGATTTTGAAACACGTAAAAGGCTAAGTCAACTTTTTAAACGGCGAGAATAACTACGCTTTAGCTGCCTAATCCGAATTATAGTAGGATTAAGCCTCGGTACACTAGGTGTACGAGCTTTATGTCTCCGGAAAGCCTTGATTGACGGCGTTCCATTTGAGACATCGTAAATGTCAAGATAGATTAGGTGCCGCTTTGTCGCATAATTGAAACTAAAGAAGATAAGTTGTAAGTGGGTTTTCTTTAACCAGCTTGCGAACGAAAATTCAAGAAAAGAATAAACGTGTAGAAAACTCTTTGGTGACTTGTTTGGACGAGAGTTCGATTCTCTCCGACTCCACTTAAAACCCTGTAAATCAATGATTTACAGGGTTTCTTTTTTAAAGGTAACAAATTGGGTGACAATAGAATTGAATCATTCCAAAATATAGTGTTCAGGCAACAATAGGTATATTTGTTTTAAGATGATTTCAAATTGTATTTTTACGTGAGCAATCACAAGTCAATAATATTATTCTTGCATATCCACTTTGTTGTGAATTGATTTCAAATTGTATTTTTACGTGAGCAATCACAAGAAAAGGATTATACAGGACACCACCCAACTCGTTGTGAATTGATTTCAAATTGTATTTTTACGTGAGCAATCACAAGTAAAGTGCGATAACCTCTATACTAGGTTCGGTTGTGAATTGATTTCAAATTGTATTTTTACGTGAGCAATCACAAGAATATAGGTTCACAAGTAAACCCTCGAACGGTTGTGAATTGATTTCAAATTGTATTTTTACGTGAGCAATCACAAGGCAAGCAGGAGAATTTTAATCCTCAATACTGTTGTGAATTGATTTCAAATTGTATTTTTACGTGAGCAATCACAAGGCAGATTTAAAGAGTATACTTTACAGACTGTTGTGAATTGATTTCAAATTGTATTTTTACGTGAGCAATCACAAGTTTTTTAAATGCATTAATGGTATCAGGAACGTTGTGAATTGATTTCAAATTGTATTTTTACGTGAGCAATCACAAGGTTTTTGGCAACCTAAAGGCAACCTATATAGTTGTGAATTGATTTCAAATTGTATTTTTACGTGAGCAATCACAAGAATAAACTGTAGCTTTTGCAATCGATACCTGTTGTGAATTGATTTCAAATTGTATTTTTACGTGAGCAATCACAAGCTTGTTGCTGAAAATGCGGTCGGAATTGCTGTTGTGAATTGATTTCAAATTGTATTTTTACGTGAGCAATCACAAGGTTCAAGCGCAAAACAACACTTTAAACGCTGTTGTGAATTGATTTCAAATTGTATTTTTACGTGAGCAATCACAAGATACGATGGATGGGAATTAACATTTACCGTGTTGTGAATTGATTTCAAATTGTATTTTTACGTGAGCAATCACAAGACGATTAAAGGTATTGAGTTCGGTATGACGGTTGTGAATTGATTTCAAATTGTATTTTTACGTGAGCAATCACAAGTTTGTGCTTATTTACGGCTATTATTTTTATGTTGTGAATTGATTTCAAATTGTATTTTTACGTGAGCAATCACAAGCGTGTTCAGTTAATGACCGGTATAAAGTATGTTGTGAATTGATTTCAAATTGTATTTTTACGTGAGCAATCACAAGTAAATCTTTTTAATTATGGCAGCAAACCATGTTGTGAATTGATTTCAAATTGTATTTTTACGTGAGCAATCACAAGTTTTATAGATAATTCATTTGCAGGTCAACTGTTGTGAATTGATTTCAAATTGTATTTTTACGTGAGCAATCACAAGCTTTAACCACAACGCCATCAATTGTATATTGTTGTGAATTGATTTCAAATTGTATTTTTACGTGAGCAATCACAAGGTGTAGTAGAAATAGACACTATATAAAATTGTTGTGAATTGATTTCAAATTGTATTTTTACGTGAGCAATCACAAGTTGTAGTTTTTCTCGCTAGATATTGGAACAGTTGTGAATTGATTTCAAATTGTATTTTTACGTGAGCAATCACAAGAAGCTTTAGATTCGTCTAATGCAACAAGTTGTTGTGAATTGATTTCAAATTGTATTTTTACGTGAGCAATCACAAGAATTTTTAAGGACGTGTTTAACGGTTTGTAGTTGTGAATTGATTTCAAATTGTATTTTTACGTGAGCAATCACAAGTGTTTGAGTGAACTACTGCACCAATTGTAAGTTGTGAATTGATTTCAAATTGTATTTTTACGTGAGCAATCACAAGTTTGTTTTTAATTAAGTGTTGCTTCACCGGGTTGTGAATTGATTTCAAATTGTATTTTTACGTGAGCAATCACAAGATGCTATCTTAGATAATAGAGAAGACACATGTTGTGAATTGATTTCAAATTGTATTTTTACGTGAGCAATCACAAGTTTTTGTAAATAATCAATGTCATTTTCTAAAGTTGTGAATTGATTTCAAATTGTATTTTTACGTGAGCAATCACAAGGAAGACCCGCAGAAAGCTATTAAAGATTTTGTTGTGAATTGATTTCAAATTGTATTTTTACGTGAGCAATCACAAGTATACTTTTTTTGCCGTCATCATTTTTTGGGTTGTGAATTGATTTCAAATTGTATTTTTACGTGAGCAATCACAAGGTCAATCCCTAAGACTCTATATAGATAAAGGCTTGGGGATTGTTTTTTTGAAATTAAAAAAGCTCTAATTGCTGTGTTGTATTCGGCAAATCTGTCTGTTTTTTTCCGTGAAACAATTCCATACTTCCAAATTGTTTGTCGGTAACACATAAAATACCAACTTTACCATGTTTGGGTAGCGTATTTTTAACACGTTTAATATGTACGTTCGCATTTTCTCTACTTGGGCAATTACGCAAGTATATTGAAAACTGAAACATATCAAAACCATCTTTTATCAAATTTTTTCTAAATCCGCTAGCAGCTTTGCGTTCTATTTTAGTTTCGGTAGGTAAATCAAAAAACACTAATACCCACATAATTCTATATGCATTAAATCTATTGTTAGACATCTTTTTAATCTAATTCAGGATATTTTATACTCCGTAATTCTCCTGCATAACATTTATATAGAGATGCAGTAGTAGTGGTTACAGCGACCATTAGAGGGCGCTGCATACCATCTATTAAAACATCCTGAGTCGCAATGCCCAATAAATAGGCTTTTACATCTTTAGTTAATTCATTGGTTTTACCATTATTATTCACATAATTCACAACCATTTTATCTACAAAGGGGCGATAAGGTTCCATCACATCGTCTGCCAAACAATATGGGTTGTATTTATTTTTATGAAAAAGGCCTAAAACAGGCAATAAACCGGAACTCACCAATGCTCTAGCTACAATACTTCGCAATATGGCATAACCAAAATTCAGCAAATTATTTGGGCCCTGACCAAAACGATGGCGTTGAAATTCTGGAAATAGATATTTCCAATAATGTTGTGCTGCCTTAGCCTCTGTATTGGTACTATCGCCACTTTTTGTCTGCTCCCAATACGTTTCCATAGGCTCAGCAACGCGATTGTATAAATTAAGTAAGGCTTCCTGATTTTTAATTTTTTGTATAATGGTTTGTTTCCATAATTGCTTTTTAAGTGGCTCACTGGCTTCTAATTGGTGTTTTAGCCGTTCGGAATGCTCTGTATGGCCATACAGAGGCAAGGTCACCCCAAAAGGTAAGTGATGACTATCGCAGGTAATTACCGCAATACAATGAGATTGTAATTGATTAAGCAATTGCGTACTCAGTGTAATTTGATAATGGTCTAAAACCAACAAGGCCATATCTTCGATAGCGACAGTCCCTTTTTCTGAGCCATTAGGGTCTTGCACCAAAAGCTGTTGGTCTTTAAGTTTTAAATAGGAGGGAGTGCCAATGTAAATGGTGCGTTTTATCATCGTTAGTGAATTACGTTAATAATATTTCCAAGCCTATCTATTTTTAATTTCCAACAATGTTCTTTAATCCTCTTAGGTTTAGATAGGTCTGTTGTAACCTCTAGTTTATTTAAACTTCCGAATTCACCAATTTTAGTTTTTGAATCATAACTCTTAATTAATGAAGCGACATTTGAATTAATAAAATGACATTTGCTACCAGTACTACTCACCATTTTATATATCCTATTCGTTTGATTAATTAATAGATTATTTACATCAAACAAAGTCGGGTTATTTAATTCTTCATCACTTGGGATGTATACCAAATCATTGGGTGAAAGGGTAAATAAGAACGTTCCTTTAGTGGCATCTGTAGGTACAGCTGTTTGCTCTTCTTTAGGCAGATGCGCTACTTGTTTTTGATGTTCTAACGCAATATTAAATGGTATTGTTTCATATACTCGTTTTTGTTGGTCTTCATTCCAATAAATGGAAAAAAACAAGTTTGTTCCTTTGGCAGCTTCTACCATTTTTTTACTTTTAGGACTAGCTTTATTTTCTGATATAGAGAATTTACTACCCTCTTCATAAAGTCTAACTTTATAAATCGGTTGGTGTTTTTTTCCATTATTTAATTCAATAATGTTTTTATTTAGTTGTTCTAATCCATCAGTATTAAAAGCTAAATCGAATGTCTCTTTGTCCTTTTCGTCAAGATAATTTAAAAGATGATTGTTTAAAATTTGTTGAATTCCACTATCAGTAATGGCGTCTAATTGCTTACGAGTAAATTTCTCTGATAACGCAACTCGTGTCGCTGTGGCATTTTTTGTGTATTCAAAAACTTTAATTTTAGTTACAGGACTGCTGTCTATTGTTATAGGGTTATCTTTTAAATGTTTTTTTATCAACTTTAAATCACATTTATAAGTAGTTGCATTTTTTTTAACTTGTTTTTTAATTTCTTTATCTACAATTAAATGCCAATCCAATAAATAATTTGAAATATTGGTTAGTCCTTTTTTAATACGTTTTACTGTTACTTGTCCTGAAACGGTATCTTTATGCATTGGTTTGCGAACAGCCCAACTATCTCCCTTAACTTGACGTATAAAATCTTTTTTAGGTTTGCCATCCTTACCTAGTCTTAAGTTGCCGTTTTCATCATTATAGCTTTGGTATTTATTTGTTGTTTTATTAATAACGCGCAAATTTTGTTTGAAACTCACAATCGTATATTCTATAGCCTTTTTACAATCCACGGAAAAATTATTCCAGGGCATTTTAAAATGTTTGGTATAATGACCATTTTTATTAACTATTAATAAGCGATCTCTTAAACCATAATTTTTACGTTCTGTATTTAATGATGTTAAATAGTTTATGTGCTCTTTTGTACAACAAGCTATAACTAAAGCATCTAAAGTATGATGTCTATGATCTATTCTTTTTTTATTGAAACCTCTTGAAATGGCTTCAGGTACTTGCACTCTAAACGTATTTATTTTCTTATCGAAGCTCCCAAAATCTTCTGAGTTGGTCATCTCGTTTAAACGCTTAAAACGTGGCGTAATAATTTCATTCCATTTGTCATTTAAGCCCCAATCGTGCTTAAGTTTAGAAGTAATAATTCCAGTAACAGGAACAATATTTTTAGACATAGCCTCTTGCTCCTTGTCCTCTCTAACAATATTACTTAACAACCCTTTAATTAATTTACTAATGTACCTACTGTCGTTTAATTGTCTATTTATAAAGCCTTCGGGAATATCTTCACTTAAAAGATTTTTAAGTTTGGTTCTATTCTTTTTAAAATAGTGCTGACATTGTCTTTCATACACCTCTAACTCTAAAACTTTAATGCCATTAACAATACTTCCCCCTTTTTCTGCAATATATTCATAAGCCGTTTTATTACTCTTATCTTCATTAATATCACTCTCACAAATAACCTTATTACTTAAAGAATTGTCGAAATATCTTGATTGGGGTATAATGTGTTCTATTTGATAAGCAGTAGTAAATAAGTCACTCAATGGAATTACAATTCCTGTATAAGGTGAAACATAGCCTTGTTCCAACCAAAGCTTGTATTTGTTTATCTCAGATGGCGTCGGATTACTATTTTTTCTAATTTTTAAAATATCATCCTCACTAATCGCAGCGTATGAAACATCTGGATTATGTGAAACCCCCTCATCATATATTTTTAATATCTCCTGTTGACTTGGAGAATACGGTTTAATGTTTTTTACACCATCGGTCATCAACTCTTTAAGAACACCTTTAATACGTTGATTGTTATTTTCGTTTTGAGTATTCCTTTTAGATATTTCTTCCCTTTTTCCAGCAGGATTTTTCATTTCTCTACCCAGTTCAATATGAATTTCATCAAAATAATTAGATTCGCTATTTCCATGGTATTCCCAGATATCTCGAACTGTACGTAACGTTTCTGTAACCACCTGTTCTACAATAGGGTTTCGTAAACTATGCTGCTTAAAATGATTTAAAAAAGTAACGATATCATCAGGCTTTTTCCATTGAGTAATAGCACTACTTTCAGAATGTCTTTCATAAACAAGATAACAAGCTTGGTAGGTATTTAAACCCGCCAAATGATTTTTACCTTCTAAATGAATAAAACTTTTTAATAATTGTTTTGGTATTACATCATCTACAATAGTCTTTAATAAGTTGTTTTCATCTTTTTTAAATACATTTTCATCGTAGTTAATAGACGTTAATCTATCTTTAATATCGATTATTTTATCTAACACAGTAACAGGCACGTTACTTTCATTCCAAAACTCCCCCAAGCGCATTAAAGGCAATAGTTTTTTTATTGCCTTTGAAGAGTAAGCCCCATAATCGCTTTTAAAAGGAGGATGTTTTTTAAAATTGGCAACAAAAGACTCTTTATCAATGTTTTGATTTATCGCAAAACTCTCTAAAGCTTTTTCATATTCGTTTTTATCTGTAACCGAATAAATAATATGCCATAACTTAAATTCTATTTCAGAAGTTAGAAATTCTTCTACCTTTAAATTTTTAACTTTTTTTAAACGATTGCTAAAATTAACTCGTGTTTCATTACCTGGATATTTTTTATCTTCAACATAATTCCATCGGTAATTTTCTTTTTCAGATTTTAAAATTAGTTTCTGAGAAATTAAATGCTCGATAATAGACTTTTGTTCTAGCTCTTTTTTAGTATTTAAATATTGAAATAAGGCAGCCCAGTCATTTTCTGAAGTCAGTAATGTGTCAGTAACATCAACGTCTAGTTGAATCTTTTCATCGACAGTCGTTTTTTTGATTAAGATTTTTAAATTGTGTAAAAATTGCCAAAGGCGAAATTCTTGAAATAATGGATGAGATTTTGCAATCGTTTTTAAGGGTTGCTTTTCTTTAGTAACAGCTCCAGTTTTGTTGTTTACTTTTTTAAAAGCCCTAATTTCGTATTGACAGTTAGCTATCTCTGATTTTTTACTTTTTAGGGGTCTTTGGTAAAAAATAATGTCCTGTGTAAATAAATAATTAAAATCCTTATTGATGATATTATTAGCGTGTGCCTCATTTCTTGGATATAACTCAGAAACACATTTTAAAATATTTTCTTTACCAATTATTGTATTTATATCAATTTCGGGATGGTGTTTAATTTGCTCTGTTATAATTTTCTCAAATTCCTCGCGGTAAAATTTTCTTTCTATAGTTTTAACTAAACTACCTCTTATTTTTTGAGTTGGGTTTTTTAGTAGTGTTTCATAAATAAACTCTCCAACAGTTTTGTTAGCTGCACGTATGTCTTGCTCTGTTTTTGATTTTATAGCAATCCAATCGTGTTCAGAGTCTACTTTTTTAAAACTCCTTTTAAACACTCCTTCTTTATCTATTTTAGGATTCCCTTCTGCATCTAATGCTGTAGTTACTATAAACTCTTTTGTTTTATTCTCCCACTCTATAGTATCTACAATTTGGCGATCATAAAGCCAGTCATTTTCAAATATTACGTTATAAAGCACTTTCCCTTTAACTTTTTCTCCAGAATTTATAATCTCTTTTACTTTTAATACTTTAAATTCTTTAAGTTTAGTTTTATCATCGGTACCATCATCTTCTCCCCGTAACTGATAATATCCTCGTTTTTGATTAAAATTTAAAATAAGCCAAGAAAGTTCTTCTTTGGTAATTTTATGAGACAAGGCCTTTTTTCTAAGGTAATAAAGAGTCCAATCGTATGGTATTTTAGTTTCTTTACCGTTATTTTTCAAATAAAACAATTGTGGGTTATCTTTTTTAAAATCCTCAATCATTTCATTGAAAGCGTCTTTAAATAAAAACTCATACCCCCCTTTAGCATTAAAGTTATAATTAAGTTTTACCTCTGTACTTTCTTTAAATTGACCTAATTTATTTTGAAAGTCGATAGCATCGTCATAATGACGTGGTAAAAGGTTTAACTGATGCAAAACTCTATGCAAGCGTTCTCTTCTTAATTTATTTCTTTGAGTTAATCTTCTTACGCTTCTATAGCTCGTACGTTCAGCTGTTTGTGAAATAGATACCCCAGAATCAAATTTACCCAACACATCTTGACTCATTGGTATTATCCTAGTTCCTACGGCTTTTATTTCACCTGTTTCTTTTTTTAAATTCTTTTCAATCAGTGCCCAACCAATAGAATTGGTTCCTAGATCTAATCCAAGTATTTTTTTCATAAAAATTTTAAGTCGTTTTTTTAACCTTAAGGAAAAGGTTCGTAGGTTATTTTAAATTTAGTAGCGATTTTCTTACTTAAATAAAACTAGGCTTTTTATTTGGTTATATACCAATATTTTACTTAAATTAGCAGAACAATTTGAAATCAATTCACAATAAGGATTATTCCGTTGTGAAAACATTTAAGTTCGCCTCTCGACTTTAACTGGGAGGCTTTTTTATGTAATACTTTTAAGTTTTTACTAATAATTATTTAAATAAAGGACACTTCTCTAAAACTTTCTGCATCAGCTATTATTTCTTCTAAGATTAAAATAAGAGCATTAAATATCATATCTCCCTAGTTCCACATTTCCCATTAGAACTAGCTTACAAAGACGCACTAATTATTTCAGTATAAATAAAGGATCTCCTTCGCGTTACTCACGCATCTATCCATTTCACTTCATCTATAGTGGTAGAGCATAAATTAAACACCATAAAAAGCCACCCCACTCACTATTAAGCAGCTCTATACAGAAATTTATAAAACTTTAGGATTTGTTTTTTATACAATAACCTAGAAAATATTTTTTCAAGGAATTACAAGGCAGTTTACAACAGAAAAAACTTTTCAGAATTTTAAGTGTAAAATAGACCAATCTAATTTTCTACAATCTTGGTTTAACTTTAAACAAAATTAATTGGAATAAATAGTAGAAAATCAATTAAAATGGAAAAGCCTGCGAAAAATCGAATAGACGACTACAATCAGTCTATTACCAGTACGCCGCTCACACCACTACACTACCCTTTTGGTAATCTTTGTGCGTTGCAATGGTTTGGTTGCTTACCCGAATAAATAGGCCTCTGTATACCGTTTCTGCTTGGTCTATCCTGAGCGAAGTCGAAGGGTCTGTACCGACTTTTGTCGTCTCGCTTTCTTCAGAGGTAACTTCACAATTGCCGCCCTTGCCACTTACTAATGCTTCTAGGCGTTACCCCAGCGCATAAGGGACTTGCAACCCTCTAGTCTAATTACTTACTCTGCAGTAAGTTAAAGATGCCCATACTGGGTACTCATACGGTGTTTGAAATCATAGCACCCTAAGGAATGCTACGCTTCATATACTAAACTATGTGCCTTAACGAATATTAACTTAGACAACAGCTTCCCTTCTCTTATTCAACTTTGCATATTGAAATTATAAAATAAATGATAAAATACATATTTATTTCTAACCGATTGTTTAGTTTTGTGTTGTATTATAGAAACAATGGCAAGAAAAAAAGAATATAACGAAGATGAAGTAGTTGAAAAAGCAATGAACCTTTTTTGGAGAAATGGCTACGAAACAACCTCTATGCAAATGCTCGAAAAAGAAATGGGTATTAACAAATTTTCTATATATGCTAGTTTTGGAAATAAACAAGGACTTTTTCTTGAAAGCCTAAAATACTACAAGATTAAAGCAAGTGCTTCACTTGAAAAATTTAAAAATGCAGAAAATGGAGTGGAAGCTATTAAACAATTTTTTAATGATTCAGTTAATCCTGAATACAAAGAAAACAACCAAAAAGGTTGCTTCGTAACCAATACATATAACGCGTTTTCTGAAAGTGAAGATTTAATAATAAAAGAACAAATGGCTGCTTTTATGACTAATCTAAAAGCCTTATTCATTGCAAAGTTAGCAATGGATTCTAAAAAGGATAAAGATACCGTATTGAAACAAGCTAATTATTTATTGTTGGCAAAGCACGGTTTAGCTGCTGCTGCTAGAGTAAATACTCAAAAAGAGATTAAAGACTATATTGAAATGGTATTTAAAAACGTATAAAAAAAATTACACAATATCTAAACGATTATTTAGATAAAACATTTAAGAAAGTATTAACAGAACTAATCGGTAAAAATGAAAACAACTATTCTAACAAGCATCATTTTAAGTTGCATATTCTTATCATGCAAAAATGATAAGACAACAAATCAAGAAGAGGAAACTGCTATAACATTTAAAAACAAAGGGCACGAACTGGTTTATAAAATGGTACAGGAAGTAGGAAACTACACTAGTCTTTACAACAAAAAAGATGTAGTCTACACCTACACATACCAAACTCCAGATACTAAAGCTGATATTTCGACAGAGAAATACATTTTTGATGGAGAGTTATCTTATGGAAACTATAAACAACATGAGAGAACATTGCCTCAACTTGAAGGAGTAATAGAACAAGGGTTTGACGGAAATGAGTTTTGGATAAAACACAACGGTAAAATAATTACAGATAAAACCGCTTTAAAAAGGGTTGCTTTTAATAGACCTACCAATTTTTATTGGTTTACTATGATGCAAAAATTATTGGATCCGGGATTAAATTATGAACATCTTGGAGAAGAAACAATAGATAATAAAACCTATGATTTAGTAAAAATCACGTTTAACACTATTAATGAAAAGCCTACTGACATCTACCATCTTTACATCAATAAAGAAACATTATTAGTCGATCAATTTCTTTTTACTGTTGCTGACTTTGGAAAAATGGAAATTCCAAATTTAATGAAGCTTGAGTATGAAGAAATAGAAGGTATGTTATTACCAACAAAACGGAAGTACAAAAAATCTACTTGGAATGCCGCTGTAGATAGTACTGAATGGATCAAGGTAACTTGGTCGGATATTAAATTCAATAATGGATTAACAAAAGAAGATTTTAAAAAAGAGAGCGGTATGCAAAACAATAACAGAACATCCCTTAAATCAAAATTGGATGAAAAGAAAGAAAATTTTGAACTTAAAGCAGATGACAATAAAAAAAGAGCCTATAAAGAAGGTCAAGAGTCTGTTGAGAAAAGTGGAATCGTTAGCTCAGCAAAACAAGTAGGTGAAAAAGCTCCAAATTTCACGCTAAATAATGCACTGGGACAGCCTGTAGAACTGAATAATTATTTAAAAAAAGGTAATGTAGTTTTGACTTGGTATAGAGGTGGTTGGTGCCCATATTGTAATATCACATTACACGAATTACAACAAGAATTACCAAACTTTAAAGCAAATGGGGCTACATTAATTGCCTTAACACCAGAATTACCTGACAAATCAATTAGTACAGCAGAAAAACATGATTTAGAATTTGAAGTTCTAAGTGACCTTGGGAATAAAATTGCCAAGGAATATGGAATCGTATTTAAACTCACAGATGAAGTTGCAGAAATGTACAATAAATCATTTGATATGAACGGCTACAATGGTGACAAATCAAATGAGCTACCTTTAGCAGCAACATACATCATAAACAAAAGTGGAGAAATTATTTATGCTTTTTTAGATGCCGATTACCGCAACAGAGCAGAGCCTTCAGAAATAACTGCTTTTCTCAAGAAAAATTAGTGAAATTAATGAAGTGGAGACTGGCTACAATCGAGTAGACGACTGTAAATAAAATAATTACTAGTACACCGCTCACACCACCGCACTACGCTTTTGGTATGTTTTGTGCGGTGCAATGGCGTGCTTGCTTACCCGAATAAATAGGCCTCTGTATACGGTTTCTGCTTAGTCTATCCTGAGCGAAGTCGAAGGGATCAGTACCGAGTGTTGTAGTCTCTCTTCCTTCAGAGCTACTTCACAGTTACCGCCCTTGCCACTTACTAATGCTTCTAGGCGTTACCCCAGCGCATAAGGGACTTGCGTTTAATTACTTACTCTGCAGTAAGTTAAAGATGCCCATACTGGGCACACACCGTCTAAACTTTATTACTGCTTTTAGCTCACTTGGGAAATTCCTCTGGAATTTCGACGTTCGTGTTTAATTTACTAAATTCACTACTTAAACAACACAACAAAACTTATACATCAACGTTAGCTTTAATGCGGGAAAAATAACAGTATTTAAAGAACTGTTATTAATTAAACCCCATTCTCTTTAAACTCATTCCTCTGACCAATAACAAAATGTCCTATTTATAAATTATGCCTTATGAGTAAAAGTTTACTTGAGTATTTATTAAATAGATTAATTTATTGACTTACGTCAAATAGTTTGGCTTGAAACAATATTAGTTTTGCTAATCTAAAAATTAAAAATAATTAAAAATGGAATTAGCAGAATTAGATACGATACAATCGACTAGTACCGAAAGTCAGGAACAGTTAGAAAAAGCATTAATACATCTTCGAAATGGAAATGGAGTTATCTTAATTGATGATAAAGACAGAGAAAATGAAGGTGATTTGGTATTCTCGGCTCATAACATGACCAATAATCACATGGCACTTATGATTAGAAAATGTAGTGGTATTGTTTGCCTTTGTTTAACAAATGAAAAAGCCGATTCTCTTGATTTGCCTTATATGGTAAAGGAGAACACAAGTAGTTATCAAACTCCATTCACTGTGACAATAGAAGCAAAAGATGGTGTGACTACAGGGGTTTCTGCCAAGGATAGATTGACAACCATTCAAGCTGCGAGCAATGAAAAAGCTAAAAGTAGTGATTTGGCAAAACCAGGTCATATATTTCCATTGAGAGCTAATGACAAAGGTGTTCTAGGAAGAAAAGGCCATACAGAAGGTAGTATAGATTTAATGAAACTAGCAGGCTTACAACCAGAAGCAGTACTGTGCGAATTAATGAATGATGACGGAACAATGGCAAAAACGGATACAATCATAGAATTTGCAAAGACATATAATTTAATGGTCTTATCAATACAGGATATTATCCATTATCGAAAATTTGTTAGAGACTATAAATAAATGACAAATAATATCGAACTCACTAATTTCATAAAAAAGAATATTACTATTGAAGATGAAGATTTGAAAATCGTGTTGTCTTATTTTAAAACAATAAAAAAAAGTAAAAATGAGATTTTACTTTCTACTGGAAAAATTAGTCAGGTTAGTTATTTCGTAAAAAAAGGTTGTCTAAGATTATTTTTCATAGATGATAATGGTAAAGACGTTACCCGTTATATTGCATTTGAAAATCAATTTGCTACAGAACTGGTTAGTTTTATAACTAATGAACCTGCCCAAGAAACAATTCAAGTTATTGAAAATAGCGAACTTCTTTACATTAGTCACGATGACTTTAGGCATCTTATGCAAATTATTCCCAAATGGAAGGATTTTTATAATATATATTTAGAAAAAGCCTATGTAAATAATTCAAAGAGATTAATGTCTTTTACTACTTTAAATGCTTCAGAAAGATATAATCAGTTATTTAAAATAAACCCAAATATTGTTAAACGGTTACCAAACAAAATAGTAGCTTCTTATATAAATATATCACAAGAAACATTAAGTAGAATAAAATCTAAAATCTGACAATAAAATATAAAAGTTATAAAATATGAAATACGCATTATTACTCGGATTATTCGTACTACAATTCACGGGTTATTCACAATCGCATGCTGAAACCTCCAATTCTGAAAAAGCTAATGACAAGATGTTGCTAACAATCTTCCTTAAACATGATCAAAGCTTGACTTTGAATGAGGTTGAAGAGATAAGAATGGATCAAGGGTTTTATGAAAATCTTCCTCCAGAAGGTGTTTCTGTAGTTAATTGGTTTGTGGTTATGGGACTTGGCCAAGTGGCTATATTAGAACTTCCTGCTTCAAAATTATCAGCTGTAAATTTAGAAATTGAAAGAACTGCATGGAAGGCTTTTACAACAGAAATGTATGCAACTTACAATTTGTATCCTATTATAGAACATAAGTTAAAAAATAAGGCAAAGGTAGTGCTTGATTCCAAACCCAGCTCTGAAAAAGCTAATGACAAGTTGTTATTAACCATCTTTCTTAAACATGATCAAAGCATGAATTTAAATGAGATTGAAAAAATTAAAACCGATCAAGGGTTTTATGAAAATCTTCCACCAGAAGGTACTTCTGTAGTTAATTGGTTTGTAGTTATGGGGCTTGGTCAAGTAGTTGTATTAGAACTTCCTGCGTCAAAACTATCCGCTGTAAATTTGGCAATTGAAAGAACCGCATGGAAAGCTTTTACTACAGAAATTTATCCTACCTACAACCTATACCCAATCATAGAAAATAAATTAAAAAATAAGTCAAAAGTAAATTACTAGAATTTTAATGATAATCAGCAGTCAAACAAACTTAATATAAGCTTTGGGTTACACAGTATAAAAACAAAAGTAATTATGGCGATTTACGCAATTGGAGATATACATGGCAGTATAAACGCATTAAAAACTATTTTTCAACATGGTTTGATAAAGGAAGATGATAAAGTAGTTTTTCTTGGAGATTACGTTGATAAGGGAGCTGATAGCAAAGGTGTTATTGATTGGTTAATTGAAAAAAGTAAAACATTCGACTTCAAATTTATTCTTGGCAATCATGAAATAATGATGACACGTGCCAAATCTTCAACTGAAATATTTGAGTATTGGCTAGAAGATTATGGAGGATCACTTACATTAAACTCATATAAAATTGGTGATAACCAAAATTGGATGAATCAGATAGATAAATCGCATTGGAACTTTATTAATTCTTGCTTGCCCTATTTAGAAATTGGAGAATTTATATTCGTACATGCAGGACTTGAAGAAAACAAGCGTTTAGAGGAACAGAATGAGCATGATTTATTTTTCAAGAAATTTGAAGCACCTCTAATATATGATCCAATAAAAACTGTGATTTGCGGACATACTGCTCGAAAAAACGGAAAAATAGCAAATTTTAAACATACCATTTGCATAGATACTTATGCACACGGAGGTATGTGGTTAACATGTTTGAATGTTGAAACAGGCGAATTTTTAAAAGCAAATAACAAAGGACAAATAGAAAAAGGAAAATTAAAAAGAATGCACTTTGTCCCTTAAATTGAATTTAGCTAGTTTACGGAAATGTTCACTCAAACTCTTAATAAAAAGGAAAATTACTCCATCGAAATTTTGAGCAAGTTTGCGGAAATTTAAAAAAAGAATTTGATTATAATCTAAAAGACACTCAAAGCTAACTTAAGATGTATATAAAAATAAAAAAATAGGCGAAATAGTGCTAAATCCAAGGCTTGTGGCTCGTATCAAACTTTGTACTTAACCGAAAGTTTTGTGCTTGCAAATCGCCTACTTTTCATATACTAACCGTTAGCGGTTATTGAAAAACAAACATCCTACATAATATGAAATAGATAAAAAAGGCAACGTGAACTGTTCAACCTCAATTAAAAGTTCATATTAATAGTCTGGACTCAAAAAAAAAGTATAACGAAAAAATTAAAAGTATTTATTATGAGTAAATTAAAAATTATAGCTACAATTATTGTTAAACCCGAATTTAAGGAAGATGTCTTAAATATGCTACAAACCGTTACTGATGCCACACGAAAAGAGGAAGGTAATATCTCGTATATATTGCATCAAGATATTAATAACAGCTCAAAGATCATAATTTTGGAAGAATGGAAATCTCAGGAAGCGATCGACTTTCATAATCAAACAGAGCATTTTGTAATATTAAAGACCGAACTTGGAAAAAAGGCCGATAGTTTAACGATAGATATAATAACGGAGTCTTATTAAATTTAAAATTTTATACAAAATGAAACGTTCAATTTTAATAGTACTGTGTTTTGCAGTATCTTTTTTAGCAAACGCACAATCAAATTCTAAACTGTACACGTACAAGCAGTTTGGTAACAAGTATGTTGTAAGTATTCAAAACCATGCTGAGATTACAAAAGCAATCACTGCGTTTGTTGAAGAACATAATATAAAAGCAGGAACAATTTCAGGTCTTGGTGCTGTAAGTGAAGCTACTTTACGATTTTTTGATCCAGCGACTAAAGAATTTGTAGATAAAACTTTCACCGAACAAATGGAAATCACCAACTTAACAGGCAATATATCTCAACAAAATGATAACCACTACATACACATGCATGTAACACTTGGACGTAACGATTACACGGCATTAGCGGGACACTTGCTTACAGCCAAAATTAATGGAGCTGGAGAATTTGTTATAGAAAGTTTTGATGGAACCGTTAATCGCTATTATGATGAGAACATTGGTCTAAACTTGTACAATTTTTAGAAGCATAAAAAAGAAGACAGGTAATAAACATAGACAAATTGCTGCATTCATAGCCTTGGGAAATGTACAACTTCAATTAAAATTTCATATAAATGCAGGAATGAATATCGGACTAACAAAAGAAAATATTACGTTATTAATGACTGTGTATTCAGGAAAAAACAACAAACCGTTAATCGAGTAGACGGCTCCTCTCCTAAATAGGAACGGAGTGCGCCTCTCACACCACCATACGTACGGGTCTCGTATACCGTTTCTGCTTGGTCTATCCTGAGCGAAGTCGAAGGGATCAGTACCGAGTGTTGTAGTCTCTCTTCCTTCAGAGCTACTTCACAGTTACCGCCCTTGCCACTTACTAATGCTTCTAGGCGTTACCCCAGCGCATAAGGGCCTTGCAACCCTCTAGTTTAATTACTTACTCTGCAGTAAGTTAAAGATGCCCATACTGGGCACACACCATATATAAAAAATTACATAGTTTTAGCCTACTTACGAAAATCCTAGCAGATCTTCTATTCAGTTTTCCTTTACTAATTTAGTTGCTAGCTAACACAACTAAACGTTCACAACTCGTTGGTTTTAATTTAAATCAATCCCTTTTACGCAAACTTAATCAGACGTATTTGCATCATTAAAAACTTTAAAGACTACATATAAGTATACTTTTACATTAATTTACATACTTATATGTATAAATATCTTAGCAAATGAGAATCAAGAAAAAATTACGCCTACAACAGCTGGTCCAAAAATGGGTTAATTTTAAGGTTAAGGGAATTAGAAAGAATACTTCAAGTTTCAGCTTAAGTCCTCGTTAATAATTATCAACTTGTAAAAAAATTAATAAAGTAATCTTTAAAAACAAACCTCGCCAGAAGATATGTCATCTAAAAATAATGGGATATGCTTAGGTCTACACTCCCCAACTTATGTTAGATAAAACAGTTTTAACCATAGGAATTTTAGCGCATGTAGATGCAGGGAAGACCTCAATTACCGAGTGTCTGCTGCACCATTCAGGGACAACTAAATCTCTGGGTAGTGTCGATAAAGGTTCAGCCATTACTGATGGTTTAACTATGGAAAAAAGTAGAGGGATTTCCATCAAAGCGTCATCCGTTAATTTCTCTTGGGAGGATAGTTTAGTCCAGTTGGTAGATACCCCAGGGCATATTGATTTTTCCGCTGAAGTTGATCGATCTCTTTCGATATTGGATGGTGTAATACTAGTGGTTTCTGCCAAGGAAGGCGTTCAAGCCCATACCCTTAACCTTTGGGAGAGCTTAATCGAGCGAAAACTACCTGTTATCATTTTCTTTAATAAAATAGATAGGGCTGGCGTAGATGTAGAACACGTTTTTTTAGATTTTCAAAAAGACTTAGGCGCTAAGCTTTTCGCTTTGAATTATCCGGATGTATCTAATATAGATAATCCCAAATTGTTATCGTTTACAAATTGTAGTAATCATACAGACTCAAAGATCCTTGAAAAATCACTGGAGAATCTAGCAGAATGCGACGAGACTTTTCTCGCGCAATATCTGGAAGGAGAAACCTCTGATTTGGGACAAGTTTTAAAGAAAGGAAAACAAAATATAAAAACTGGAGGACTTTATGGTGCGCTTTTCGGTAGTGCCAAATTAGGCCTAGGCATAGAGGAATTATTAAACAGTATTTTAACGTTCATCCCCCAACCTAAAAGCGACTACTCAACTGCCGCTGCAAAAGTTTTTAAAGTAACCTTCCATGAAAAAAAAGGAAAGTTAGCCTACCTAAAAGTGTATGGAGGCACGCTAAAAAGCAAAGACGTCATTCGATCTCAACGGCTGGATAAAGGGATTAAAATAAATCAGATTTTTAAAACAATCCTTGGCGATTTAGTCCAATGTTCTGAATTACATCATGGAGAGATAGGCGTTGTTACCACTTCTGATAGTATACTTTCTGGGGATATTTTAGGTTCTGAAAACCTAAATGATCACTATTCGAAAATTAGTAAGGCTGTACTAGGCGTGCAAGTGATAGCAAAGGACGTAAAAAAGTATCAAAAATTGGGGGAAGCTTTAGAGATCCTTAATATTGAAGATCCGATATTAGATTTTAAATGGTTTAAGGAAGAAAAAGAGTTTCACTTAAAAATTTTGGGGCCTATTCAAACTGAGGTTCTGAAAGAAAATTTAATACAAAGATGGGCGATTGAAGCAGAATTCCAAAAACCCAAAGTAATTTATAAAGAAACGCCCTCTAAGTCAGCAGAAGGCTATGTGCGTTACTGGATGCCTAAGCCATGCTGGGCCATTATGACATTCTTGATAGAACCAGCACCACTGGGTAGTGGCATTTCATTTACTTCGAACGTAAGAACGAGTGACATAAGCAACAAGTATATTAATGAGGTCAAGCGAGCCATTCCTTGGTCTCTGAGACAAGGCATTCTTGGTTATGAAGTCACTGATTTATCCATTACCCTTATAGCAGGAACGGAACACACCGTTCATTCAAACCCCGGCGATTTTTTATTAGCGACACCAATGGGCGTGCTCAAAGCATTAGAAAATGCCGGAACAGATCTTTTAGAACCCATGTATGCCTTTGAAATAAAAGCCAGTCAGGATTTGTTAGGGCCCATTTCTAGCGATTTAAACCAAATGAATGCGCAGATAGATGCTCCTGTTTTCGATAATGATTTTTTTATCTTACGTGGCAGAGTTTCAGTCGCTGCTGCCATGAGTTATTCTATAAAATTTAATGCTACGACCTCTGGGAAAGGCCGTCTTAAACTAGTGCTGGATGGCTATAAAAAAACCAGTATTACTGAAGACAAAATAAGGAGCTACAAAGGCGTTTCACCTCTAGATGAATCTCAATGGATACTACACATGCGGGGCGCCTTTAAAGCAGATGACCGGAAATCTAAATAAAAATGCTTGCTGATTTCCCCTTGTGCTAATTGCTTTGGTAATAGACCATAATCTAAAGTAAAATCAGTAGCATCTCTATGTAACCTGCAGTTAAGTAAATCGTAACCTAGAGCTAATCTATAATCTCCCAAAGGGTTTCTAATAAAGAACAGTTTGAGAAATTGGCGTCGCCAATAGAGAACAAATAATTAAAAAATATGAATTTAAATAATGTAATAAATTCGATAGTGTAAGTTCGTGTATACTCCTCAAGTAAATTAATACTTTTCACGTCATTTTAGCAGCCAAACTACAAAAAAACGCTAAACTTTTATGAGATAGAGACCTATGCGGTGACTACTATAAACAACCTCTTCCATCCCCTTATAGACACCAAAAAGTTCCAATTATTATCGTTGTCTCCGTCTCCAAAAAACAAAACCACAACAGAGTTATAAACCGTAGGTTACGGTTGTATTTTTCAATCCTTTGGTTGTCCTATTTTTTTATTTTTAGGAATATTAAACGGCTATTTAATTATCTAGTTTACTATTAGTCGCACGAAAAAAAGAATATTTTTAGAGCTTCATTTTCTATATTTTACTTCTTGCATAGTGATAGAAAATAACGTAAACATTAAAAAAAGGCACCCCACCGCATTCACTATTATGTAGCACTGTGCAAAATTTGTAAAACTTTATGATTTATTTTGTTTAACAATATTTCCAAATAGTTAAACATTTTGTATCTTTATAGAATAACCTAGAAAAGATTTTTTCAAGGAAAAATAAATTTAATAGAAATTATGTTCGGATTATTCAAAAAGAAATCAGAGAAAGAAAAGTTGCAATTACAGTATGAAAAACTTTTAAAGGAAGCCCATACCCTATCGACGTCTAATAGAAAGATGAGCGATCAAAAAACGTTTGAAGCGGAAGAGGTTATAAAACAACTTGAAAAACTGAGCTAAGATAATACTAGGACTATGGTAAAAGATACAAAACCAGATAATGTCGTTTTTAATACAGAAACGCAAAAGTATGATGCGTCACTGCGGCCTTATGCCACTTCTGTTGGCGCTCCAGTAATTACTACGACAGATACGATGGCCTGGAAAAACAGAAGTATTAATAAAATAAACCATAAGGTAAAAGGAAAATATACAGAGCTTAAAGCTGAGTATGATAAAATGATGCAAGAGTTTGAATACAATACGCTTATTTTTAATGCAAAATTCACTTTTGAACCCATTATCGGGCATATATACCATTTATATAAAAGAGACAATGGAGAGTCCTTTCTTTCCATTATAGCACCAGAGCAATGCCACTTTAATCCAATAGGTAGTTTTTATTTGAATGCAGACCTAATTTGGGAAAAAATATAACGGAAGTATGGCTACAGACAAAGAACATTTTACAGAAAGAGAATTAGACCGCATTATAGAAATGGCTTGGGAAGACAGGACCCCTTTTGAGGCGATTTTATATCAGTTTGAATTACCAGAGAAAGAGGTCATTAAAGTAATGCGCCGCCAGCTTAAAACATCGCGTTTTAAACGGTGGAGGAAAAGAGTGAACAGCGGTGTTAGTCAGAAACATTTAAAGAAACGAAATTCAGATATTACGCGCTTTAAATGCTCCCGTCAAAGCGCTATCTCTGGTAATAAAATAAGTAAGCGTTAAATGGACTGGTGTCATCGCGAAAATGTTCTTTTCCCGACCGGTTATACCGAGATTATTGAGCGTGTTCGCGCTATCGATCCGGTTAAATATGGTGCAACACGTAATTACATCAACGGTTCGGTTACTTACCTCTCCCCTTATATTTCTAGAGGTATTGTTTCTACGAAATTTATTCTTTCTCAAATTTTAAATAGAGGGTATAAACCCGCTCAAATAGAGAAATTTATTCAAGAATTAGCCTGGAGAGATTATTGGCAACAGGTGTGGATTTCAAAAGGGAACGCCATTAATTATGACTTGAAACACGAGCAAAAACCGGTTTCAAACACTTCCATTGCAAAAGTAATTGTGGAGGCGAATATGGGCATTGAAGCTATTGATAATGCCCTTTATACATTTTACAAAACAGGCTATTTACACAATCACCTTAGAATGTACATCGCTTCAATCGCTTGTAATATTGGGCAAAGTCATTGGAAAGTTCCCGCACAATGGATGTATTATCATTTATTGGATGCCGATTGGGCAAGCAACGCATTAAGTTGGCAATGGGTGGCTGGCACAAATGCGAATAAAAAATATGTTGCCAATCAAGATAATATTAATAAATATTGCTTCACCCAACAAAAACACACCTTTCTAGATGTACCGTATGATGCTTTTAGTAGCTTAGAAATTCCTGAAATTTTAAAAAACACTTCGGAAGTAGAATTAAAAACACCTTTGCCAAAACAGAAAATTATTGTTATTGATGAGGCGCTTCCCACCTGTATATATAATTTTTACAATCTAGACCCACTTTGGAAAAAAGAGCGTTTAGCAAATAGAATTTTAATATTAGAGCCTTCACATTTTGAAGAATATCCTATATCTCAAAATACAATAGATTTCATCATTACATTTTCCGAAGAAAACATCGCCAATATTCAAATTTACATCGGTGAATTTAATACTCTTATTACGACGTATAACTTCGGAAACATTTTCTATAAAGAACATCCTTTAAACAAGCATTACAAAGGTATAGAAGAACCTAGAGAATGGTTATTTAATGTGGAGGGCTATTATCCTTCCTTCTTTGCTTTTTGGAAACAATGTAAAAAACAACTAACGTATTGAAAAACCACGCTATAAATATTGTGTGGTTAAAACGCGACATCCGCTCGCAAGACCACGAGCCGCTATTAAAGGCGGAGCAAGCTGGTATTCCGTACCGTATTATTTACATCTTTGAACCCTCACTTATTGAATACCCAGATACTAGCCCTCGGCATTTGCAATTTATATACCACTCTATTAGCGCTTTAAACCAAACATTAGCACCGTTTAAGAGAAGTGTAGCGATTTTTTATGGAGAAGCTATAGACATCTTTGAATTTTTAAAAGCAACGTTCGCTATTACAAATATTTTTAGTTTTCGTGAAAGTGGAACTCAAAGCACCTGGCAACGCGATAAAAAAGTGAGTTTATTTTGTAAAGCGCATACTATTATTTGGCAAGAATCGCAACGAGATGGTATTTTACGAGGGATTAAAAATAGAAACGATTGGAGCAAACAATGGCACGCTACAATGCAGCATTCGGTAATAGAAAACCACTTTTCAGTATTTGAGCAAGAACCGCTTGAACATCCCTTTTTATTACCAGAAAAATTAGAAGCGCAGTTAGCAGACTACCCGAAACACTATCAACCCGCTGGCGAACAGAATGCGTGGCGCTATTTAAAATCATTTACAGATAAAAGAGGAATTAACTACCAAAAACACATTTCAAAGCCTACCGAAAGCAGAATGGGATGCAGTAGGCTGTCACCTTATCTAGCTTGGGGAAATTTGAGTATAAAACAAGCGTTTCAATATATTGGAACACACCCTAACGGCACAAAAAATAGCAGGGCTTTTTCGGCAATGCTTACCAGGTTGCATTGGCATTGTCATTTTATACAAAAATTTGAAGTGGAATGTCGTTACGAAACCCATTGCATCAATAAAGGATATGAACTCTTACCACACAAAAAAAACGACGTTTTTATTAAAGCTTGGAAAACAGGCACTACAGGGTACCCTTTAATCGATGCGTGTATGCGTGCCGTGGAACAAACAGGTTGGATTAACTTTAGAATGCGCGCTATGGTCGTGTCGTTTTTAACCCTTAACTTAGATCAAGATTGGCGAGAGGGTGCCTATCATTTGGCACGACAGTTTTTAGACTATGAACCAGGTATTCATTATCCGCAGTTTCAAATGCAAGCAGGCACCACAGGTATTAACACCGTGCGTTTGTATAATCCTGTAAAAAACTCACAGGAGCACGACCCTAAGGGTACATTCATTAAAAAATGGATACCAGAACTCAAAAATGTGCCCCTTGCCTATATCCATGAACCTTGGAAAATGACCGCAATGGAACACGTTTTTTGCGGCATTACAATAGGGGAAGATTACCCCTTGCCTATTGTAGACCTCCAAGAAAGTGCCCGCATGGCTAGAGATAAAATTTGGGGTCATAGAAAACATCCCGCTGTCCAAAAAGAAAAGATACGTTTATTACAAATACATGTCAATACCAAGAGATGAAAAAACAACACCTTCCAGAAAAAACATGTGTGGTGTGTAAACGCCCATTTCTATGGCGTAAAAAATGGAAAAAGAATTGGAACGAAGTAAAATACTGTAGCGCGCGTTGCAGAAACAATAAATGAAACACATTAGTATAGTATTCCCACATCAGTTATTTGAGAGGTCTCCACTTTTTGAAGTGAATGCCCCTGTATATATCGTCGAAGACTATTTATTTTTTAAACAGTACCCTTTCCACAAACAAAAAATAGCCTTTCATAGAGCGACAATGAAACGGTATGCCGATTTTCTTCGGAAAGATAAAAATCTTAAAGTGTTCTATATTGAAGCTATCGCAGAAATTTCAGAGGTTAGACAGCTTATTCCTGAATTGAAACGTCTTGGTGTTGAACATATCCATTATATTGAACCCACCGATAACTGGCTTCAAAAAAGAATAGATAAAGGGTGTTTAGATAATAATATATCAGCCACCGTTTATAATTCACCTTTATTCTTAAACACCAAAGAGGACCTCGCTGATTTTTTTAAATCAGATAAATTGAAATACCACCAAAGCGCCTTTTACAAACAACAGCGGAAAAGACTGAATATTTTAATGGAAGCTAACGGCGATCCAACTGGTGGAAAATGGTCTTTTGATGCCGAGAATAGAAAAAAATATCCCGCTAAAAAAACACCTCCAGCTATTCAATTTCCAGAGGTTGATGAGTATTATGAAGAAGCAAAACAGTACGTTGCTAAAAACTTTTCAAATCATTTAGGAAGTCTTACAGAATATCCATTATATCCCACTAATTTTGAAACCACCAAGGCTTGGCTTAATCATTTTTTTGAGCAGCGTTTTATGGAGTTTGGCGTGTACGAAGACGCGATTGTTGCAGAACACTCTATACTACATCATAGCGTATTAACACCGATGCTTAATGTGGGTTTAATAACCCCTAAAGAAATTATAGAAGCGTGCTTATTATATGCTGAAGAGAATACCATCCCCATTAATTCTACTGAAGGTTTTGTACGTCAAATAATAGGATGGCGGGAGTTTATAAGAGGTATTTATGATGCTAGAGGAAGTGACGCGCGTACTACTAATTTTTGGAAATTTAAAAAGAAAATACCACCTTCGTTTTATAACGGAACGACAGGTATTGTGCCTATTGATGTCACCATAAAAAAAGTGTTGCGCACCGGTTATTGTCATCACATTGAGCGTTTAATGGTACTAGGTAATTTTATGATGCTATGCGAGTTTGATCCAGACGAGGTGTATAAATGGTTCATGGAACTTTTTATTGATGCGTACGATTGGGTAATGGTTGGTAATATTTACGGAATGAGTCAATTTGCAGATGGCGGATTGATGGCTTCGAAACCTTATATAAGTGGTAGTAATTACGTGATGAAAATGAGTAACTACAAAAAGGGCGAGTGGCAAGCGACTTGGGATGGCCTTTTTTGGCGATTTATGCATACCCATCGCGATTTCTTTTTGTCGAATCCACGATTAGGAATGCTAGTGAGACTGTTTGATAAAATGCCCGTCGAGACACAGCAAAAGCACCTTGAGAAGGGAGCCTTTTATTTACAAACTTTAGAATGATAAAATTAATTAAAACAACACACACACAATGAATATATTACATATCACTGTATTTATATCCAGTAGCGCCTTTTTATTTTATGGCACTAATTGCTTAGTGTCTAAGAAAATGAAGGCCGAATTTATTAGGTTCGGTCTTGAAAAACAAAGAGTAGCCACAGGATACTTTCAATTATTAGGGGCTTTAGGTCTCGTTTTCGGGTATTTCTTTTCGCCTAATTTGGTGTTTATAGCCTCAGTAGGTTTAACGCTTTTAATGCTTTCGGGATTTGCTGTAAGACTAAAAATAAAAGATAGTCTTTTAGAATCATTACCCTCCCTGCTTTTTGCACTTATTAATCTGTACATCTGTATTAAATATTACGATAAACTTTCCTTCATATAAATTTTAAAAGAAAGCTATAAATAAGCACATAATTAAAAATAATGCGGCAGGAAAGGACTTAAATAAGGGGTCTTTTATTTTTAGGTGCATAGCCACAGAGCCTAATAAAAGAGCTGCCAAACCTAAAGCTGCTGGTTGTTTTAGAACAGGATACCATATCGCAACAATTAGTAAAATTGCTAGCGTTACTTTTATAAAACCAACAATATAACATACCATGGCCGATAAGCCGTATACCTTAAACTCCTCCATTATTGTTGTCGCATTTCCGCCGCGCCATCGTGTTGCTTTTTTACTTTGTAAAAGCCATACATTTAAAAGGCTAATTCCTACAATAACTTGGAAAGCAATAACTAAATAATTCATATTTCTAATTGATTGGTTAATTTAAACTAAGAACAATAAAACATGTTTCATTATTTATTATGGAACATCGTACATTATTCAAAGCTAGTCGGTAATAAATTTGTTATTTTAAATTTACACTATTTTATTCTGCAAGCGACTATTTTATTATACTTAAAGATAATAAAAGCATCTATAGCCTTTTTTATTTTGGATTCCTGCGTAACAAAGCTACAAAATTGTTTAACGAATAACAATAAATGTTAAACAAAATTACGATCGCACTACTATCCACACTACCAAATCAACGTTTAAAGTTCTTAATATAAGTATATTGTGAAGCCTAAGCAATACTTTATCTACACTACATTTATCAAAAAATTAGGCCGCTGGGACGTAGCCGCTTGTGTACAAAAAAATAAAGTAAGGTAAACCTATAGCTCTTAATTATGTGTTTTACGCCCCGTGAATTACGATAACAGAAATAATAGTAGGTAGTTGTCGTCTATAAGAGAGCGTTGAGGTATAATCAACTATAATTTTTGTTACTTTTACAGTGGACGCATTAAAGCCTCTTTACGTCTATTAAACACACTTTTAGAAAGCGTGTCCTTTGTCACTAAATAATAAATAGCATGAATAAAGAAGATTATAAAATACACATTATTGGGGCTGGAGTTAGCGGACTCATAGCTGCCAAAGTTTTGAATGATCATGGTTATAGTTGTGTTATTATTGAGGCGACAGACCGTGTTGGCGGAAGAGTTAAAACGGATAATGTAAAGGGCTACCGCTTAGATCATGGTTTCCAAGTATTGTTAACGGCCTACCCGGCTGCTCAAAAACATCTCGATTTTGAAACGTTAGATCTACAGAATATACTACCTGGCGCTTCCATTTTTAAAAATAATAAACAAAAAATAATAGGTGATCCTTTAAGAGATTGGTCTTTTCTATTACCTACCCTTTTTTCTGGAATAGGAAACTTTTCCGATAAACTTAAAATACTGGCGCTTAATACTAAACTCAAGAAAAAAACATTAGTCGATATATTTGCTAGCGAAGAACAATCTACTGTATCCTATTTAACGGATTTAGGTTTCTCAAATGAAATGATTACAGATTTCTTTAAACCTTTTTTCGGCGGTATTTTTCTTGAAACGGCACTTGAAACGTCAAGTAGAATGTTCGAATTTATTTATAAAATGTTTGGTGAGGGGTATGCCGCTTTACCGAAAGCGGGAATGGAAGCAATTCCGATACAATTAGCGCAAAACCTAAAAAACACGACGTTCAAATTCAATACAACAGTCGCATCCCTTACAGAAAAAGAAATATTGCTTACTGATAATACAAAACTAGACAGCCATTTTACTATAATTGCCACGGAGGCGCGCCCTTTCATTTCCGATTTAAAAAGTAATTTAACCGAATGGACCTCTTGCGATACCTTATATTTTGAAACGCAAAGCAGAGTCATAAAAAGGCCATTAATTGGACTTATCCCTAAAAAGGGAGCACTAATAAATAATATATTTTACCCTACAAGTCTACAAAGCACGATAACTCCGGGTAAAGAGTTGCTCTCGGTAACGGTAACAAATAATCAAAACCTGTCTAACAACGTACTCATAGAAAGCGTAAAAAGGGAATTAATGACACTTTGCGGTATGGATTCTTTAACGTTTTTAAAACTTTACAATATCCCAAAGGCATTACCAAAATTAACCGATTTAAAGTACGAGATGTCACCCTCTGAAACGCGATTAACCCGTAGTTTATATCTTGCCGGAGACACACAGTTAAACGGGTCCTTAAATGCTGCCATAATTTCTGGTGAAAGAGCTGCACTTGCAGTTATAAAAGAGGTTTCTAATGCGATTGAGAAGGAAAATATTGTGACGTCATAATGGTAAACGACGGACACTGTCTTTAAAGTTATGGTGAAATGTCAAGAATTATGGTATAGTCCTACTAAACAACACTCTATTGAGACGTATTTAAAAATTAGAAATGCTGAGGTATTAGAAAATTTAATTCTTTCACGCCTAGAATGAGAACACATTTTTAAACGCGATTGGGGACCTCAACGCGCAACTAATTGGTATGATTGTCTAGAAAATGTCTTATAAAAAAAAATACTAACTCTAGATATTTTGAGTCACAACAAAACATAGGTAGTGTGTATGAGAATATTATTGAAAAATTTCACAAAAATATTCTGCAACAGAATTAGTTCAATACGGTAGTAAAGCTGTTTTTAAGACTACTTAATTCATTAGTCTCTTAGCTTATTTAAATTCCCGGATCGGGTCTTCCTTTTAACCGAATTTCAATTCTTTTTTTCTTAACGGTTAAGCGCTTCATAGCATCCATTAAGGATGTCTCTTTAGTCTTCTTGTAAATCTCGTTGATTGCTAAAATAAGCCGTTTCGCCTCTCTTGAAGCTACCACTCTATCACTCGTAGACATATGACTCATTTTGGCATTTTCAAAGATTGTTGCTTCTTCTAAAATATCCATCATTATATTTTGTTTAAATATGCTCAAATGTAATTAAACATCAAATAATTAACAAATTTCAGGTATTGGTTATGAATACTTTAACAACTCTAAAAAAATTAACGTCCGTCAGCATCTCTTATAAAAGTTAAAAACGTATTGAGAAAGAGTGAATTCTGGAGTGCTAAATAGCAACGTAACTATTAGAATTATAAGACTTTTAAATAAATTAAAAGCCCACTAATTCGGCCTTAAAAAATAGGTTAAAACCTGATAATCAGAACACTATATTTATTTTAAATAGTCATTATATAGGTGTGTATTCATTAAAATATATAGAAAACCGGTATTAGATTAAGAAGTATCTTAATTATTCTTGAAGCTAACTGAACGCAACATCATTATAAAATTACTTAAATCTTAACTATTGATACCCTAACGCGCATTGCCCTTAAAATTTAAAACGGCCTACCAAATGCGCAATATAAAAATGAATAGCACATCTAATTCGCTTAAATGCTATAGATCGAAGATTTTAATGACTTATAATGTAACGCTATTTTTAATTTCGAATCAATGACAATATTCTATGATTCATTGTCATTTCACCATTATCAACTTTCCATCTTATTTCTATGGATTCTCCTGCGATTGCAGTCAGCATAACTTGGAGAGATACTATTGAACTATTGCTAGTAATTGCTCTACTAGAATTTGCTACTTCTATACCATTCTGATAAATACTATAAATAGCAGTAGCAGCATTTGATTCATTTGTTGTTGTTGTATTTTCAGTATAGACATGCCCGTTAATACCTGCAAAACCTGAGACATCACCGTCTGCAGCTCCTACATCTCCATTCACTACTGATATACCCGCATTAGAAACAGCGCCATTAGAACTAAATATCACAAATGTCGAAAGTTCTCGTAAATCTATAAAAGAAACACCTACTGGTGCGTTAAGTGTGGCAGAATCCATAACTATTGCTCCTGTGGTCGAGAACATCCTTCCTTCGAGCTCAGCATTAGACTCCATAGTAATCGCTCCAGGATGAGCTATCAAGTTTCCTTTCATTATAGAATTTTCACCAATGGTTATAGCTCCTTCAGCTACCCAAAATATATTATTGGAGTTTGCTCCATTAATTAAATTTAAAGTTGCAGAATCTCCTATTGTAAGAGCTCCACTACCCCTAATAATAAATATGGCATTTGGATCACCACCTCCATCTAACGTTAGACTTCCTGAAATCGAATGTGCCCCTGCAACGTCATAAACACCAGGGTTCAAAGTCTCGTTTCCAAAAGTAACACCGTGATTATCTGCATTTGGGTATGCTAGTAGATCATCGTAGACAGTACTCAAATCATCAACACCTTGAGACAAACTAAATACCTTATGAGACATTTGGCCATTAAAGAAAACCATATAAGTACCAGAATTAGGAGATATCGTCATACCTGGTACTAAAAAATCTTCTGTGGACGTGGTGCTAATAACCCCAACTTCAGTAACTGATTCAATCATTGAGGCAGGGCTTACCTTATTTTTTATACCTACCCAATGTGGTGCTTCGGGTGTCCCTGTATTTAATTGACCGTCATTCAACGTCGTATTATAAATCATTAAACCTGCGGCAGGTTGTTCAATTGAATTTCTTTGATTCGTGGTTAACCGCGGCATTAAAAAGCCTTTACTGTTTGAAGAAACATCTAAAATAGAAGAGGTATCTGGTGTTATCGTGTTGATACCAACTTGAGCGCTAAGACTACTTGAAACTAATAATAATAGAAGTATCAATAGGCTTTTAAAAATAATTTGCATGTATTTGTGTTTTTATTTAATTAAGGTCGCTCATCACTATTCTTCACTAAAAAAAAGCATCTATATAAGATGCAGTATTCTTTACTAAATAGCCTATTAAGCCAATAAAAAATTGAGAGTCCTATTTTAATAGGTAATAAAGCTGTCGTTTAACAAGTACCAATCAGTTGGATGATATGTTTTAACAGTGTAGTTCAGAACTTCTAATAAAAACTAAAACCTTATATTCTGAATAAGTAGTCTATTTTTAGATAATGGCATCCATTGCACGCATTATTTGTGATAGACTGCTAACTGTATTCCGATAAAAGGCATAATAAATAAGACGTACGAAAACAGCACAGTAATCCGGAATGAGGTTTAGACCAAAAGATGGTCTCGTTTTCTATGAAGAACTAAAAAATTAAATAAATTATGCCGCCAAACTAACAAGAAAGAAGTTATGTTTTTAAGACTCTTTTATATTGAATACTTTTAAAATTTGGTATAATTAAAAATTAAATAAGTTACTGATTAGATCGCGGTAAAAAACCGACTTATTTACAGAGTTTGCACGTTTTAAGACCGCTTAGAGTCACTAATACTAATTCACCTTAGTGCAGACAGCTTATTGCACTGTATAAAGATTGTCACAATTATGATATAATTTTATCGGCTGAAATAATTCAGCCCTTAAATAATTAATTCTAGTAATACGACACGCGATTTAATTTTTTATTAAATTTTTTATGGAGTCTTTAGTTATAAAGCAATAAGCCTTTATAATCACGCCTTCCTAAGCTTTTGATATCTATTAATCTTAAAGCGGGCATAATATGTAGACACACTACTTTTAATTGGTATTATACCCGCTTCTCAAATGGCTCAAGTACTTCATAACACTTATCATCTTTCTTTTAAACCTCTTAAAGAAGCGATTAACTATAATGAGTAATGTTTATAAAAGCCTTTTATTTTCCACTGCTTAGTTTTTACATCCTTTTTTGTTACAAGTAACCGTGTTTTTAACAGTGCCCCAATGGTCTAACTGTTCTTTAGTATTTATACCACATGCTGTAGTTTCTCCTTTTCGTCCTTTATGGACTTCCCCTGATGGGATATGCATTAAAGCCATTATTTTTTTTATAAAGTTGAATAGCCCAAAATTACGACTATATAAAAACAAAGCCTTACGGGAATCCGCAAGGCCTTGAATTGAATTTTAAAATTATTGATAATTGCGTGATTTTAATCCAAAAATTCAAAATTGTATTAAATATTAATTAGCAAACAGACGTTGGTTGTAAGTCTGTTTTGGGTAAACCACTAATCGATAAGGCAAATTTAAAACCATTTGAACTACCATCCTTACGGAAAACCGTAATCACAAAAAAAAGAGGCTCACATTTCTGCTTGCCTCTTAACATTTCCCTCAAAATGTATAAATTAATAACACACAATAGTAAGTAAACGTTTACTGTGTGTTTTACGGTATTCCGTAAAGCGGCTTTATATTAAGCCTAAATCTTTAACTATAGCTATTAAATGTATCGCATTATTAGCTTTAAACTGCACGCGAAGTTTATTCAATCGTTTTTCGATAGAGCTTAAACTGCACGGCGAAAAATTTTCTTTTTTTAAAGCCGCACTTATATCGTCTTGAGACAATCCCTCAGATAATAACTGTATTAAATGAATATCGAAATCGTCTAGTTCTAAATTGGCCTTAGGGCTTAAAGCCTGTTCAATTTGTGGAGACAAATAACAGTCGCCGTTAAATACAGTATGTATGGCGTTCTCAATTTCTATTAAACCGCGCCTGCCTTTACATACATAGGCGTTCGCCTTGTAGTCATTCATTAAAAGCCGTACGCGTTGTAAGCGGTCTTCTACCGAATACACAATAATTTTTAAATAAGGGTACTCCTTCCTTAAAGCCTGTATTAATTCCGATCCCGAATTAAATCTTTGCGACCTGTGGTCTACAATAAAAGATAAATCTGTTATTAATAAATCGAAAGGGGCATCGTCTAATACCGCTTTTTTTATTTTTAAAAAGGCATCGTCACAATACTGCACCTGATGCACGTTTTTTATACCTAAATTATCTAAGACACTTAAAACGCCTTGATTAATACTTCCTAAATCGTCCGAAATTAAAACTTTATTAAACATACTTTAAATTATAATCTTTGCTTTAAACCCATTATTCTCTTCAGATTCAAAAGTAATTGTTCCATTTATAGTTTGAATACGGTTTTCCGCATTTTGCAGTCCATTTTGCTTTTTTATTTTGCAACCCACTCCATTATCACTGTAATTTATTTCTATTTTCTTATCTTTTTGATTGAAAATAAGCAACACTAAAGAGGCTTGACTATGTTTTTTCATGTTAGTCATTAACTCTTGGAGCACCCTATAGGCAGTCATCTTCTTTTCTTCTGAAACCGATTGCCACCGCACCGCTGAAACACCTCTAGTAATAACATTTACTGTAGCACTTTTATAGGTTAATAGCAAATCAGATAATAATTCGTCAAAATAGAGACCGAAGTCTATCGTGCTATTTTCTTTAGAAATATCTCTCGTTTTATTATAAATATGCTCCAAATCGTCTAAAACAGTTTCATTAATACGCGATTTATCTTGAAGTTTAGTCATAATTTGATACACATCGTTTGCCACTTCATCATGCACTTTTTTAGAAATACGCGTTTCGGTGATGTAAACTTGTTGCAACTTATCTTTGGTGTTTTTCGTTTTCATTATAAAAAATAAAGAAAGCCCTAACACAAAAACAAGAACGGCAATAAATTGGAACACTTGCTTCTCGTTTTTCTCTTTTTCCGATTGCAATTCACTTTTGCTGACATTGTATTTTAATAAGGCAAATTTATTCTGACTGGATCGTTTTATATCTTCTAAGCTGTCGTTTAAGTGCATATACTCATTAGCAATGCCGTAATCTCCAACGCGCAACCTCAATTTTGTGGCGTCTAATTTATAGGTTAAACTATTAGTTAATGCCGCCACATTATAGGCTTTTAAAGCTAATTTTGTAGCTTGTGCCGAATCGTTTATACTAAGATAGTAGGTGGCTAAGCTTTTATAACTAGGGTATAAACTAAAGACGTTTTCACTGCGCTTCCTTATGTCTAAAGCTTTCTTAAAATAAGTAAAAGATTCCGTTTTTTTGAGTTGGTGTTTTATAACTCCTAAATTATCTAACACGCGCGCTATTTCTAAGGAATCGTCTACACGCACAAACAAACCAACCGCTTTTTCTAGAGTATTCTCGGCTTCCTTAAATTGATTTTGGTGTTTTAAAACAATAGCAATATTATTGTAAGCCACTAAACTATCTAAAGAACTATTAGCCAAAGCCAATGCTTTATAATATTTTTTAAAAGCTTGATTGTAAAGCTGTTTTTCTTTATAGACCTGTCCTAACTGATTATAAAAAAATTTTCTAAACCAGCTATTATACGCGCTTATTTCTTGCGTATCCAATAAAGCTAAGCCTTTAACACAGGTGGCTTCACTAGCATCATAAAAACCTATTTTAAAATCCAGTTCTGCAAGAATACACAAATCGTAAACCATAGCACGTACATCATCATTTGCTTTAGCAATCGCAAAATGTTTACTAAAGAACCGGTACGCTTTAGGCAAACTCTGTTCCGATTGTCCAACCTCTATACTTTTAGTGTAATACGTTAAACTGTCTACCGACTGTTGCCCAAATCCCGATTTAAAAACTAGTAGAACACTAATAAATAAAAAAAAGAGGAATGATTTTTTAAATGATTTCATTCCTCAAAAATAACAACTATTTTTAGTTTAATGCCTTTATAATGCTTTTCCTTCAATTGGTGGTGGCGGTGGCGGAAGATCTAAACCGCCATCCTCTCCACAACAGCCATCCGTTTGCTGAATAGTAGTGCCGTCGTCCTTTAAATGTTGCGGTGTACACGAAAATAATGAGCCCGTAAGTAGAACTGTCAATAAGATACTATATCTTTTTTTCATCTTTTATAAAATTTAAATTTGAACAATAATGTGGCTGTCCGAGGTTTGAAATCGGATACAGAGCTGCTTAGCAACTCGCAATAATTGTGTAGAGACGTCTCTCGTTTTTGGGAAGAATGAAGCGCAGAAATAAAACCGTATTATTACTTCCCAAATCGTAATACCATTTTATTGTGCCACTTCATTTTAGAATTGATATATTTCGCAAATCATTTTACAATAGCGCTAAGAATCAACCCTGTGGCAAATAAATGTAGATTTTAAAAAGTGATGTGGAAACCCTATGGAAAAGCCTCGGAAAAGACAAGGAAAAAAATTTCTGTAAAAATTTAAATAAGGAAAACAGATAAAAATTAAGTATAAAAGATGCACAAAAAGTTACTAAAAGAGGCGTTCGAAAAAGCAAAAAAAGAAGAAGGTTTAATCAAGAAAACTCATATTGCAGAATTCTTATCAGATTATATTACTGAAAATTCTGGAGAGCCGTATGGTGAGAAAATAATACGCATTCACTACAACAATGCCATTGCGATTACTAACGAAAAGGTAGTATTAAAGCAGTTTGCTGTTATTTGTTTATGTACCTATTTAGGGCACGATGATTTTAATGGTTACAAGAAAAAAAGTGAGGTAAAAACGCGTGTACCAAATCGTAGCTTTTTGGCTAAGCATAAAATAAAAGCACTTTCAATTGCCATTCTAGCTTTACTTCTAATTGTATTCAGCGCGCTAACTATTAATACTCAAAAATGGATGGTCTGGGAAAACGACCGGTTTACCGAAGTTGAATTTAACACAGAAAAATACCGTTTAAACCAACTTAAACTATATAAAGAGGATAGAATACTTTCTTTTAGAAAAGTAACATTGCATTGCGATTCAATTTTCTTTAATGCGAATAAGAGTGTAAGATTCTGGTATGGAAAGAATACCAATAAAGGGATAGACTTTTTTACGGCTGTAGGCTTACACCCTAAAACAGGCAAAACACTAAAACCCATTACACCATATATGATTAAAAAATATATTTGTAATTAACAAAGCAAGACTAAAAAGGCCCCTCGTAAAACAACAGTAAAAAAGTACTATACCTTAGTTTTAATCACCTCCGGGTTTAATTTTAGACTGATTTGACCCTAATAACTCATTTGGAAAAACGCCGCCCTTACACCATGCTCCCATTAACATAAACTGCGGTACAACAATAAATAGCGCCCCACACAGCATACCGATCCTCCTCTCAATTCATACGTAATATTAATAATTATAACACTAAAGCACATTTACGATTTTTTACAATAAATTACATTTAAGTTATCTTATATTGCGCGCCGAATTGAGATTTTATAGATACGAAGTTATGCATGGTTTAAAAGCATTTATTAAAGCGAACCAAATAAAGGCTCCGTTTTTAGTAGCTAACATTAAAACAGTTAAACCTTACAACTGGTCATACTGAAGTATTATAGGGGTAAGAATAAGTTCTAGCGCTTTTAAAAACAAGACCTTATGCCAAAAACTTTTTAGAATGAGGAAAACCGTAAGTTATTATGCGTGATATTAATTTTATTTGTGTTATTGTAACTAATCCAAAAATAATGAAACCTGAAATGAGAGGTATTAAAACACACGTAATATGCGGCTAACTATCATTCCACCAAGTTTAGCAAATTGCTAATAACAATTAAAATTGCTAACTGTAAACCCTCAATGTTTTAAACATAAACACAGAATATTATGGAAGAAAAAGAAATTTGGAAAGGCAGCCCGTCACAATGGACTAACTTTGGGACCTATGTAATATGTCTTCTATTCAGTTGGTTAATTATTCCTATTTTTATAGCAATATGGAGATTTCTTGTCGTTAAAACTTGGGAAATTGAAATTACAGAGCAAAGATTAATAGTAGAAAAAGGAGTATTATCTAAGTCTACTGAAGAACTAGAACTCTATCGTGTAAAGGATATTCGTCTCGATCAACCTTTCTTTTTGCGACTTGTCGGTCTCTCTAACATAACGCTTGTAACATCAGACCGAAGCCATTCAGTTGTGAGAATTCCTGCTATTTCCGAAGGGAAAAACCTGAGAGAAAAACTTAGAATTGCAGTGGAGGAAAGAAGAGATAAAAAACGCGTTCGAGAAACGGACTTCGAATAAAGCACTTTATAAAGTAGCTGAGTAATGAAGTAGATCGCTCCGTTAGTGATTAGCCAAAGGTTACCGAGCCCTACCGTAACAATAAAGTGTCGTGTTTAGCTAAATAGAAACTATTTACTTCTCACAATTAAAATTGCATTAACAAAAAAAACACCTCCTTAATCTTATCCGTTTCACTTACCGTCGTTATAACATTTTATGGCAATTCAACTAAAAACAAAAAATCATTTCGGCTAACTTATAAACCCTACAAAAAGCCTATTTAAAACCCTTTACTAATCTTTTGTTAAAGCTTGTGCACACGGCAACAAAACGTCTTGTAACACTTTTAAAACAAATGTAATTACTGTATATTGTCGCACTACGTAAAGTTGAAAATTATGGAAGACAATAAAATGCTAAATTATATTAAAGAAGTAGTAATAAACAGACCAACGGGCTGGTTGAGTACAACAACCCATCGACTAGATATTTTTGATGAAAAACGGGCTAAAACGCAATTCTTAGAGCAGTTTGAAACCTTGTATAACGACAATAATTTTGAAGCATCGGCACTCAATGAATTACCTACTGCTTACGATTATATTCGATTAGGTCATCCGCTATCCTGTGTATTAGAATGGGGAATTGCTAAACTGCACCGTTTAGACCCAAATAATGTTATCAGTTTTTCGTCAAAGACGATACCTGTTTTGGCTATTCTAAGAAAAAATTTACTAGAAAATAAAAACACCCAAATCGTTTATACTGGTGAATTACCCACTTTTTTTGATGCCGAAATAATAAAGACTATTTATGGTTATAATTTTGAGTTGAAGAATGTAGAAAATCCAGAAGCCATCTCTGCCTTTAACGGTAGCACTATCTTTATTTCACAACAAGATAAAATAGGCACTATTGCTCTAAACCCTATGATTGACTTTATAATCAATCTTCATGATCACCTTGGAAGTGTTTTAGTCGTTAATGGTGAACAGAACGAAAGTTATGTGGCAGATATTCAGCACGTGCGACGAAGAGAAACCATTGCAATGACGCCAGCAAATGCCCTTTCTGCCTTACAGTTGCTAATAGAACAATCTTCTTTTAAACCTGAAATAAGTAATATCGTGGCCAATAAAGCGGCTGTCTTAAATGCAATTGCAACCATTACTGGCACACCTTTAAAACCCTTAGTTGCTTCTTGTGGTCTATCTATTCAATATGCAATTATGATGGGACTAGTGCATGATGCACTAGAAAACCACAAAGGAAAAGAGATTAAATTTATTGTACCTCCTAATTGTTATGGGGGAACAAATGACCAAGCAAGACGCGTTGCAGCGTGCCTCGATAATGTTGAGGTAGTAGATTTACCAGTGGATGGTGATAACGAAATGGTTAAAAGTATTGATACCATTTTAGCTAAAATAGCCAACGACGATGCGGTCCCTTATATTATCGCTGAAATTCCAACAAACCCTAGAGTTGAAGTTCCAGATCTTATAAATTTAAAAGTCGTTTTAAGTAAAGAGCGTAAAACAGCATCTGGTGAAACAGCTATCGATCCCGTATTTATATTAGACCAAACATTTTGTCCTAACGTGCACTTTTTAGGTGAAGGTGAAATACTCTCAACAATGAGAACCCTTTCTTATGCTAGTGGATCGAAATTTCCAAGTGGTGGAAAATGTACTGCGGGTTACGTTGTAGGTAATATGAAAACGGAAGCATTAATGGATAAAATTGAAACACATCTATTGCTTTGCGATAACGAAGCGACAGCGCTTCAATATGAAATATTAGCACAACAGTTACCATCAATGAATCAAAGAATTGTTGAGGCACATAAAAACACACGCGAATTTGTAAACTTTATTCACGAGTCTTTACCAGCAGCGAAAATAAATTTTGTTTCAGAAGATTTAGCAAATGAAGGGTTTACACCCTCTGTTTTTTCTTTAGACCTTCCTACTAAAGGGAATACCGATGCGGAAAGAGAGACTTATAAAAGAGCTTTAAATTTGAAGTTAATCAATTTAATGATTACAGAAATCCCAAATGAAAGCAAGTTCTGTGTAAGCTACGGGCAGTTAAAGGGCTCTTATTGGACCATACCTGCAACATCGACTCAAGGAACGACTAAAGAAGGTGATAAAGACTATATTGTACGTGTATCACTATCTCCAAATATGGATCTTGAGCGTCATAAAAAAGTCTTTCTAGATTTTGTAAAGAATAGTTAAGAATTGGGAGGTGGCACGCCTCCCAACTTAGTTGTATTTGTGCGCGATTTCTTAGTAAACCTAAAGCTAAAACCTATATAATAATGCATTTAGCTAACCGTTGTAGGCTATAAATAAAACGCTTTCATAAAGTCTAATAACAACTATTTTTGTTCTATGAAAAAACAAATTGCAATTATAGGCGGCGGGCCATCAGCTTATTTATTGGCTGCTTTTTTAGATACTGAAAAGTTTACTATCACCCTCTATGAAAAAAACAAAACCTCTGGACGCAAATTTTTAGTTGCCGGTAAAGGGGGATTTAATTTAACGCATTCAGAACCGATTAATCAGCTTATTAAACGCTACACACCAGATCATTTTCTAGACGCAGCCTTACGCAATTTTACCAATACCGATTTTAGAAATTGGCTTAATCATATAGGGATTTCAACTTACATAGGAAGCAGTAAAAGAGTCTATCCGAAAGAGGGAATTAAACCTATTGCTGTACAGAAGGCAATCCTAAAACATCTCGAAGAAAAAGGAATTATTATAAAGTATGATCATACTTTTTCTGATTGGGACGGTGCTAATAACCCGATTATTAATAACAAAACAATACCAACAGATTATACCGTTTTTTGTTTAGGCGGAGGTAGCTGGAAAGTTACGGGATCGGACGGAAACTGGCGTGATACTTTTTCTAAAAAAGGAGTTCAAACAAAACCATTTCAACCCTCAAACTGCGCTTATCAGATTGATTGGAAACCTGATTTTATTAAAAAGCACGAAGGAACACCTTTAAAAAACATTGCGGTGTCTTGTAATAATGGTATGCAGAAAGGGGAAGCCGTTATTACTACATTTGGATTAGAAGGAAATGCCATTTACGGACTGAGTCCACAAATTAGAGAACAGTTGCAGAAAGACTCCAAAGCACACCTTTTAATCGATTTTAAACCGTCGCTAACGTTAGAAAATATCCATTCTAAAATAAAATTATCTACCTATAGAAATACGACGGAGACCTTAAAAAAGGAACTCAAACTAAGTGCCGCTCAAATCGATTTATTAAAAACACACCTCACTAAAGCGTCTTATTTAAATACAGAATCATTAACAAAAAACATTAAACAATTTCCGTTAGAAATAATAAACACGGCCGCACTTGATGAAGCCATTTCCACCGTTGGAGGCATTGATTTAAAAGCCATTTCTAACCATTTTGAACTGGCCGCTCTACCTCATCAATATTGTATTGGAGAAATGTTAGATTGGGACGCGCCAACAGGCGGATATCTTTTGCAGGCTTGTGCAAGTACCGGAGTCTATTTAGCGAAACACTTAAATAACACGGATTAAAAACGCGTTTATCGCCGTTTAATTTGGTTTCTAGTTGAAGGTATTGCTGTTTCTATAGTTTTTAACCAAACGCGCACCTACAAAAGTTATCGTTTACCAAAATAAAAACCCTTAAACACTACTTCCGTAGCTGGCAATAGAAAAAAAGACGAACAGAAATTAAAATACGAGTGTAACAACGTATCTCATTTATTGCTAGAGCTTACTTGCTTTCGCAAAACCATTCCAAATACCTTCTACTACAAAGTCTTTATTTAAAAAGATCTGAAGACAAGTAGCGATCTCCACGGTCGCAAATGATACTTACAATAATTCCACTATCCAATTCATTCGCCAATTTTAGAGCTGCTGCCGTAGCACCTCCGCTACTCATCCCTCCAAATATCCCCTCTTCTTTTGCCAATCTTCTGGTCATAGCCATAGCTTCGTCGCGGCTAACCTCCAAGATCCTATCTACTTTTTTCGGGTTATATATTTTAGGTAAATACGCTTCTGGCCATTTACGTATTCCAGGTATTTTAGAACCATCAGTGGGTTGCACACCAACTATTTGCACCTCTGTATTCTGTTCCTTTAAAAAGGTAGAAGTGCCCATAATGGTTCCCGTCGTACCCATAGACGACACAAAATGAGTAATCGATCCCTTGGTATCCCTCCATATTTCTGGCCCAGTAGTATTATAATGCGCTTTCCAGTTATTATCATTTGCAAATTGGTTAAACGAGTAATAGTTCTCGTGGTCTACTTTAGCCATAGCATAATCTCGCGCACCTTCTATCCCGTCTGGGTGTAGCGTAACCTTCGCGCCATAAGCTTCCATAGTCTGAACGCGCTCTTTAGTCGCCGTTTCTGGCATAACGAGTTCTATATCTAATTTAAATAATCCCGCAATCATTGCTAGTGCAATACCCGTATTACCACTAGTGGCTTCAATAAGTTTTGAAGATTCGTCGATTTCTCCAGCATCCAGCGCATTTTTAATCATATAGTAAGCCGCCCTATCTTTTACGCTACCACCCGGATTATCTCCTTCAAGTTTAAAATACAGACTTACATTGGGGTTGGTGTTTAACACCATTGATTTTACAAGTGGTGTATTTCCTATTTGATCTAATATCGTTTTATTCATCTTATTTTTTTGGTTTAGTGATGACTTGTACCGTTGGTGTGTGCAGAACTATTGAGTTTTTTAAGACCGAGGTCGTTAACCATGTATTACCACCTATAACACTATTTTCACCCACAACCGTATCTCCACCTAAAATGGAGGCGTTGGCATAAATAACAACATTTCTCTCTATTGTAGGATGCCTTTTTACATTCTTTAGCTGCTTTTTAACTTTAAGCGCCCCTAAGGTTACCCCTTGATATACTTTAACATTATCGTGGATTTCCGCGGTTTCTCCAATCACAATTCCCGTGCCGTGATCAATAAAAAAAGACGCTCCTATTTGTGCTCCAGGATGAATATCAATTCCGGTGAGCTGGTGGGCGTACTCCGTCATAAGTCGTGGTATTAGAGGTAGTTTTAAAGCATAAAACTCTCTTGCCATTCTATATATTGCAATGGCAAAAAACCCGGGGTAAGCCAAATAAATCTCTTCCATTGAGTCGGCTGCAGGATCATTTTTATAAATAGTGATGGCGTCTTTTTTTAGACTAGAGAATAAAGAGGGGATAATTAAACAAAAGTCCTCCCATGTTTTACAGGGCTGACCTGCAATTTGCGGACATGCTAAATCTCTAATCACGCGAAATAAATCTTCCAATTCTACCAGTGCTTTTTCTGCATCTGTAGACCGGTCGAATAACGCCTTAAAAAGCAATTGTGTAAACCGTTGAGATTCCTCCTTTAGTATACTGGAAAAATGAATTTCCTCTTTTTGTTGATGTATAGCCTGTAGCAATACGGATTGATTCATTAGTTTAATTTTAGAAGAGAAGCAGTATAGCAGCTAAGGCTGAATAATAAAAGCAAGTAAAAGTACTTTCAATTCAACGTTTAGCGTTTGAAATAATGCTTAGCATCGTTAATAGTTTCAAAGATAAAGCTTCAACCCTTTAAAATAAGTTAAGAATTTTATAATCTATTCGTTAAAGGGCTTCACACTTCACCACTACTTCTGACACCGTAAGTAGAAAAAAGAACCACAGACAGTAAAAAAAGGTGTAATAAAGTATCTCATTTATTGCTAGTGCTCGCCTACTTTCGCTAAATCCGGAATACCAACAGGTATAAAAAGGGGCAACTATTGCTTTTACCCGCTAAATGAGTCGCTTTAACAAAGCAACAAACCCTATAGAATAACGGAGAATACCATTACAAAATAGTTTTAAATGGCATTTCATCTAACAAACAAACAAACACTCAAAGCAGGAAAATTAATGGATCTAATTCCCTTTTTGTATGTCATGAATTTTTTGAATGGAAATAGACTATACAAATCATTAATAGCCATAAAAAAATGGCCCGTATTTTAATTTAGTTACAAAAAACGAATATCAAAAGAGACCAACACATTGGCAATGAAGAAATAGCGTTATAATTAATAATGAATAGAAGCAGCAAAATGGCCAGAAATAGTTGACGGATTTATGCCTACAATAATTGAAAGAATAAAAAAAACCACCCTATTGGAATACATTTTTGTTGACTCAGAAAACGTTCGGTTTTTGGAAATGCTCAAGCATACTTAATAAACAAATGTATTTAAAGCTTGATTTTGAGTTTTCCTATTTAATAACAACGCAATGGTTTGAAATAGAATAAAGAGCTCCAATTTTTCAGAAAACGGGAGTTAAAAACCTCCTTAATGGAATATTAACTCACGTTTAACAAAAAAATAGAAAAATTTTAAAGACAAAACAAAGTCTATTTTGAGATATAATAAATAATAAAACCCGTTTATTCCCTTTTAAGGTACATATATTCCTTTTTAAAGACACTTACAACAAAACACCCCGAGCCATTACTATTGGGTTCTTTAATCAATAGTAATAGCGTAATTTAGCACAGTCCAGAAGTTTAACAGACATGACAACATCTCTTTTTATTTCAAACAGATTTATTATCTCGAGAGACCTAAAAAAACTTTGCATAACCTAAATATTTATAAACAACGCAATAGTTGTTTCGTATAAATAAAATTCTCTTTTTAAATTTATCACAGAAATACAAGACCGCTACAAATGACTATTAAAATAATGACTACCTCTTATTTTATAATGTTTCGATTGGTATAGCATTAAATAATGATAGTATCAATGACATAATTAAACGTTTAAAATTATATCTATGAGTTAATGTATAAGCCATTCCATTCACAACCTTACATTATACACGCCCTACAGTCTTACTTAGGACGTACTGAAGGAGAAGACTTAACAAACAGAAATAACATGCAGCAAACAATCCCATATATATTTATTGCAAATCACATAGAAATAGAAAATTGTATTACACAACTCAATCAAGGCCTAACAAATATTGTCCTAAAAGAGAACCTCTCGTCTTTAAATCATAAAGTGGAAAAAAACCTAAAAGAAAGTTATGTTTTTAATAATAATGTAGTAGTCAAACAAAGCACAGACAAGAACTCCTGTGAAATTAAATCTTCCAAAAACGAAGCCACATTACAGGCTATATTTGATAATTCTATGGAAGCCATTCTCCTCGCCAATAAAGAAGGGTTTGTTATTTCTGCGAATCCTGCTGCTAGTAATATGTTACAAATGACACTTCTAGAGCTCTGCAAAAAACACTGGTCTGACCTTATTGATTTAACGGATCCCAAATTAAAAGGCTTTATAAAAGAACAACAGGAAAAAGGAAGATGTAAAGAAGAGTTAAGATTAGTACAGAAAGATGGCACTAAACTACCTGCTATAGTAAGCTCCGTAAACTATACGGATGTTTATGAACAACAAAGAATTTTAGTGACTATTAATGATTTATCAACATGTAAAGAAGGTAAAAAAAAACTTCCCAAAACAACCATAAAACCGCAGGAAGCCTTAGATGAACTCAAGAAATTAATGGACTCTTCTTTAGATATACTATGTACTATTGATGAAGAAAGCAGGTTTGTTCAAGTAAGCGCTTCTTGCAAAAGCACTTGGGGATACTCCCCCCATGAATTAATTGGCAAAAATTACCTCAGCCTCATAGCTAGTGAAAATCAAGACGCTACCATAAATATTGATAATGAAATCAAAAAGAGCCAGCCGGAGAGGACATTCGAAAAAAGAATGACCCATAAAAATGGAACCACTGTGTACGTGGTATGGACTACCAAATGGGATAAGGATGAAAAGTTATTTTATTGTACAGCCAAGGATATTACAGGTGAAAAAAAATTAGAAAAAGCCTACGAAATAGGAAGACAACGGTTTTTGGACTTTTACAACCACTCCCCATCGTGTATGGGAATTTTAAAAGGGCCTACTCATATTTATGAAATGGCAAATCCACTGTGTTTAAAATTAATTGGCAAAACCAATATCATTGGTAAAACGGTAATGGAAGTATTACCCGAACTAAAAGACCAGGGCATTATAGAATTATTAGACGGCGTGTATAATACAGGGGTACCATTCATCGCTAACGAAAGGCGTTTTAATTTTGATTTACAAGGCAATGGAAACCTTGAAGATAAGTACTTGAATATTTTATATCAAGCGCATAGAAACCTTGACGGTATTATTGACGGAATTTTGTTTTTTGCAATTGATGCCACTGAACAAGTAAAGTCAAGAATAAAAATAGAAGAAAGCGAAAAAATGTATCGTCAACTAATAAGAGAATTGCCTGTGGCGGCATACTCTTGCGATGCGGCCGGAAAAATAAAAATTTTTAATAAGGCAGCGGCTACGTTGTGGGGCGTAAAACCAAAAATAGGAAAGGATTTATTTTGCGGCTTCTCGAAACTTATAGACAATGCTGGACACTTGATACCAGCGCACTTGTCTCCTATGGCTGTGGCCTTGAAAGAAGGCAGAACGGTATCTGGTTGGGAAGGTACTGTCGAACGGCCAAATGGGGAGAGGCGCAATGTAATTCCTCATGTCGTTCCCTATATTGACTCATCAGGAAAAGTTACAGGCGCTGTTAATGTGTTAACGGATATCACGGAAAGCAAAGCGGCTCAAAAAGTATTGGAGCTACGTAACAAAGAACTGGCCGATTATAAATATGCTTTAGATGAATCAAATATTGTAGGAATTACTGATGCAAATGGAATAATAATATACGCAAATACTAACTTCTGTAAAATTTCCAAATACAGTTTCGAAGAATTAATAGGACAAGATTTCAAAATTATTAACTCAGGCTATCATTCTAAAGAATACATAAGTAATTTATGGCAAACGATAACTCAAGGTAAGATATGGAAAGGCGAGTTGAGAAACAAAGCAAAGGATGGAAGTTACTACTGGGTAGACACTACCATAATCTCCTTTCTTAATGAGCAAGGAAATCCGTATCAGTTTGTTACCACGAAATTCGATATCACAGAACGTAAAAATGCAGAACTAAACCTTGAAATACAAAATATAAAACTACTCAAAACAAACAAAGAATTAGACCGTTTTGTGTATAGCGTTTCTCACGATTTACGTAGCCCATTAACCTCAGTTCAAGGACTTGCTTCAATTATTGAGGACGAAACCAAAGAGCCTGAAACTATGGAACATGTTCAGATGATTAAGTATAACATAAATCGTCTCGATGACTTTATAAGAAACATTTTAAGTTATTCACAAAACAACCGGACAGGTTTGGAAGTAGAAACAATCCCTGTAAAAGAAACAATTACAGATATTACTCTGGCCCTGAAAAACATAACCAACGCACAAGGAATTCACTTTGACATTGATGTAGAAGAGCACTCAACGTTTTATTCAGATAGGTTGCGTTTTAAAACCATTATAGAAAATCTTATTTCTAATGCCATTAAATATCATAAATCTAGCAGTACCGAAAGATTTATTAAAGTGAAAGCAATTGCCAATGACAAAATGCTACAACTTAAAGTGTCGGATAATGGAATAGGTATTCCTTTAGAGTATCAAGAAAAAATATTTGATATGTTTTTTAGAATATCAAGTAAATCACAAGGTTCCGGAATTGGTTTATACATTGTAAAAGATACAATCGAAAAATTAGAAGGCTCTATTAACGTCTCTTCACAGATAAAGAGTGGTACTACTTTTGAAATAAAGCTAAAAAATTTTAAAATATGTTAGAACTAAAATCAAAGTTCAAAAGAGTCATGATAATTGATGACAATACTATTGACCTCTATATAACTGCTCGACTAATAACAAAATATAATTTTGCACAAGAAAATAACCAGTACAAATCTGCTTTAAAAGCTTTGGATTTTTTAAAGAAAAACCAGAACAACTTTTCAGAATTGCCAGAAATAATTTTCGTGGATATCTATATGCCCATAATGTCAGGATTCGAATTTATGGAAGAATATGATAAATTATCGTTAGAATTAAGAAACCATTGTAAAGTATATATTATATCGTCCTCCATTGATGGAAATGACATTAAACGAGCAAACGACAACGTCAATGTGGTGGCTTTCCAAGTTAAAACTATTACCAAAGAATTCCTCGATAGTATTTAATTAATATTTAACAAATTGAATGTCTTTCTTTAGCCATAAAATATCGATATCCTTTTTGTTGTAATCCGCTTTAGTCTATTCAGTATAGCTAAAAGCCATAGCATTATTTTAAAAACAAAACATCAAAATATGATCAAACTAAATTCCATAATTATTAATGATAATAAAGAGACGCTAACACTTTTAGAAAAATTTGTTGAGGAAAACTCTATGATCATGAATATCGTTGGAAGTACAGCTTCTATAAGGGAAGCCATAACTTTGATAAAAAAAAACAGACCAGAAGTCGTGTTTATAGACATTACTTTTAAAGATGATACTTTTTTTGACATGCTGGCTCAAATAGAATTCAACACCCCAAAATTGGTGTTTATATCTGAGCATCATAACATTGCCGTAAAGGCTTTTAAAAATAACGCTATTGATTTTATACTAAAACCAATAGAGTTTAACAACGTTATTTTAGCTCTCTACAAAGTGATTAAAGCAATTAAAATGGAACGCAGTTATCAAGACGATAAAATAAACAATATCAATATTTTGAATGCTCAAAACCAAGGCGGTAAATATGTTGCCGTTGCTTCGTTAGACAAGGTTGAAATCATTCATATGACAAATATTATGTATTGCGCAGCAGAGGGGAAATACACCTATTTTCACCTATTGAATGGAAAAAAAATAATGTCGAGCAAAAATTTAGGAGAGTATAGGACCCTTTTGAGTAACAGTTGTTTTTTCAGAATACATCATTCGTATATTATTAATGTTCATCATATTTCCATAATTTCTAAAAAAAACGGATATTATTGCGAATTCCCTAATGGAATCGCACTGCCAATTGCAAAAAGGCGCCAAGAAGATTTTAATAAATTTATAAAGCTACGCGATTAAAAAAATTAACACAAAGTAGCGGTGTAACAATACCGTTACAACCGATTTAATTAACACTAATAATTTAAAAAATATGATGGCCCAATTACAACCCAAGTTTGAAAGAGTTATGTTAATTGATGACAACCCCACAGATCTCTATATTTCATCACGTATAATTTCAAAAAATAACTTCGGAAAAGAAGTCTTAGAATATTCTTCTGGACAAGCAGCGTTAATATATCTCCAGCACAACCAGAAAAACGCTGCTTTACTGCCAGAAGTGATTTTTATAGATATATATATGCCGTTAATGTCAGGATTTCAGTTTTTGGAAGAATTCAACAAACTTTCCTCCGCTTTAAAAAAACAATGCCAGGTGTTCATAATTTCATCAACTATCGATGATTTAGACATCGTACGTGCACGAACAGATCAAAATGTCGCTTTCTTTCAAGTAAAGCCTATTACTAAAGAATTCCTTAACCGCATTGGCACCCATTAATAAGCAATATAATTAATAAAACTGTACGTATCTCAACGTAACGCTATATCTAACTAAAAACCAGACTTTCTATTACAAAATAGTAATGATTTGCTATTTGCATTAGGTGACCTGTTTGAAAAGAATTTAAGAAGTATTCCGCTTTTCTTAAACCAGATATTAAGAATCACTTATTTCCTGTATAATGCAGTTGTTACTTTTCGTTTTACATTTAGACAATAATCTTCTTCCTTTGTTCTTTAACGACCTATGGCTAATCAATCTAAACTCAAATCTTTAGATTCTATATAGATGTTTTTTTAAAAATTAATTCTAAAAATTATCGAATTTAATTTAAAGTATGAAAAAATCAAATAGACTAAGAATTCAAAAAATACTTCTATTTCTCATTACATACCTCTTGAGTTTTTCTAAAGTTATTTCTAACACCTTGCCTGCTCTTCCCTCGCGCAGTAAAAGTTTAGTTGAACCTCCTTCCTTAAATATTGACACCTATCTAATCCCGATGTTGTTATTAGGCATTTTATATGGTTGTTATTTTATTAAAAAAAAATTAAATAATTAGAAATTACAAAACAAAAACACGGGATTTTAGGTTTTCAGAGTTATAGCCGCGTTATGCCATAAATTAGATACTCTATGGATAGTGTATGGATAGTGTATGGATAGTGTATGGATAAAAAAAACCTTCTCAATGTAAAAAACAACTAAAAAGCAGACTTTAACTATCATAAATTAGCAGTATTTTTAGAACTCTTAATAGATTTACTAACCAACAGCTATTTTACTTTTTTACGTATGACCATTAAAGACTTAGAAGGCACTTACACTATTATCGGCAAAAACCAGGATACCGAAGGGCAATCGTATAAAGGCGTCTTGCACTTAATCTGTAAAGAAAACAACCGTTTAGATGCCCAATGGCTTATAAACAAAACCCAAGAGCAATCAGGAACAGCCTTTTTTAAAAATGACATTCTAGTCATTAATTTTAAATATACCGGAGATGATGACACTATTTATAAAGGCGTAGCGGTGTATACTTGTATTTCTAAAGATTTATTAGACGGTTTTTGGTCTGAAAAGTACGGCGACCAAAACTGTTTAGGCTCAGAACGTGCTTTTAGAATTTTAAATTAAGTACAGATTGTAAAGGCGATATGCACACTCTTATCCCTCTTATTCAGAGAAAAAACAACCAAAGCTAACAAAAGTCATCTTTTAGGGCACTCATATGTTATAATTTTGAATAAAATACATAAGCTATGAGTGTACTAATTTCAAAATACAATATTCCAGGACCACGATACACTAGTTATCCAACGGTTCCGTATTGGGATAACGATAGTTTTTCATTAAAGCAATACAAAGAAACTTTAATAAGAAGCTTCAAAGAAAGTAATACTGTAGAAGGGATTAGCCTTTACATTCATCTGCCATTTTGCGAGAGTTTATGCACGTTTTGTGGCTGTAATAAGCGAATTACAAAAAATCACTTGGTGGAAGTGCCCTATCTTAAAGCGGTTTTAAAAGAATTGTCTTTATATAAAGCACTTTTAGGTGAAAAACCAATTATAAAACAAATTCATTTAGGCGGCGGAACACCAACATTTTTTACCCCTGAGAATTTAAACTTTTTAATTACTGGTATTTTCAAAATTGCTAAAAAAGCAGAACATTACGATTTTAGTTTTGAAGGACACCCCAACAATACCACAAAAATTCATTTAGACACCTTAGCGAAAAATGGTTTTACACGTGTCTGTTATGGTGTTCAGGATTATAACGAAACCGTACAAAAAGCCATAAACCGTATTCAACCTTTCGAAAATGTGCAAAAAGCCACCCAGAATGCGCGCGATGCCGGTTATACGTCTGTGGGGCACGATATTATTTACGGATTACCGTTTCAAACCGAAGCCCACATTATTAATACCATAGAAAAAACAATCGCACTCAACCCCGACCGTATCGCCTTTTACAGCTACGCACACGTGCCGTGGATAAAAGGTAATGGCCAACGTGGTTACAAAGAAGAACACTTACCTAATGCAGAGTTAAAACGTCTGCAATACGAAACAGGAAAGCAACTATTGCTAGATGCTGGTTATGTAGAAATTGGTATGGATCATTTTGCATTGAAAAGCGATAGTTTATACACAGCAGTAAAGGAGCACACTATCCACCGTAATTTTATGGGCTATAGCGACAGCAAAACGCAGGTTATGATTGGTCTAGGAGTATCGGCCATTAGTGACAGCTGGTACGGTTTTGCACAAAATGTAAAAAGCATTGAGGATTATAAAAATATGATTAATGATGACATACTTCCTATATTTAAAGGTCATATTTTAAGTGCTGAAGATTTAATTATACGCAAACATATTCTTAATTTGATGTGTACGTTTGAAACCTCTTGGGAAGACGCCTCTTTGTATTTTAATGAAATACCTGAAGTATTGTCTAAACTAGAAGAACTTGAAAAAGATGGTTTAGTAACTATTTTAGAAAACAAGCTTTTAGTTACCGAAAAAGGCCGTGCGTTTGTGAGAAACATTTGCCTGCCTTTCGATTTACGCTTACAACGAAACAAACCAAAAACACAATTATTCTCTATGACAGTATAGAGTACCCATAAACGTCTTAATTTTGTAGTTAGAGTTTAAAGGAGAAAAGGAAAGCCGTAAAATAGCTTTCCTTTTTTTATTGTTTAAAATAGTGCGTTTTATAGTCCTTAAAAATGATGGGTAGTCGGTCTTCTCTTTCAATCATTTCACGTCTTATACCAACTAATTACAGTACCGGTTCGTCTTTATCAGAATCCGTTTTGGTTTTAGCTTTTTTATCAGATTTCACCATATTGATAACTACCGCTGTTAAAACGATACAAACTAATGCAAAAACACCTATTATGGCTACGCCCATTCCCCAATTTACTAAAGGTAACATTAAACTTTTCATACTTCTTATTTTTAAAAATTAAACTAATGGCAACTATTGTCGGCCGATACTTCTTCAACAGTAATCATTTCCGATGGAGAAATATACTTGATACCTAAACCTAATCCGCGTAAAATAAATAATAGGGCTATTATAAATACAAAGACAGGAATCGCTTTTAAGATGCGCTTTTTAAGGGTGCCCGTTATAAAATTACCAACATAAATAGCGGTGGTCATTAACGGCACTGTCCCCAACCCAAACACTAGCATATACAAACTACCATTCCAAGCGTTTCCGCTAGCTAACGCCCCAAAAATAGCCATATATACTAGACCGCAAGGCAACAATCCGTTTAAATACCCTATGGTAAAAAACGTGCCAAGGGTTTTCTTTTTAAGTGCTTTACCCATTGCGTTTCTCACTTTAGAAACCGCTCTGTATATAGGTTTAGAAAAATTATACTTATTAAAAATGTTGGTGGGCATTACTATAACTACAATCATTAAAACCCCAATTAAAATAGAGAGCTGCTGTTGAAAACCAAATAGATTTAAACTTTTACCGACCAGCCCAAAAATGAATCCTAATACGGCATACGTTAATAAACGGCCCGAATGATAACTTAATAACTGGAGGACTCTCTTGGTTTTGTTTTTACGATCTATGGGCAATAAAAAGGCAATAGGCCCGCACATTCCTACGCAGTGGAAACTCCCTAATAAACCAAATATAAGTGCCGATAGTAACATAAGTTATTAATAAGTAAACGATTTTTTATACATAAACGGCGTGCCGTCGTACTCCCAATCTATAATAATATTCCAGCGACCGTCAATCAAATTTTTTCCAGGTATGAACACATTAGAATTCTCTAGAAGTAATGGTAAATTAAAATCTAGTTGCTCATTAGACGGTCGGTAAAGAAACACGTTTCCTTTTATCTTTGACTCCTCGAAGGTCTCTGGAAACACTAATTTCAGTCCGTTATCTGTAATTTCAAAAATAATTTTTTCTTCTAAATCATTCGTGTTTGTTTCAGCATCTATTTCTTTTTGGTACACTACTTCTTTCGCATAATACTCTTCGGTGACTAAATCGAAGCTAAACTTTTTATGAGTACTCATTGTAATAACTAAATATAGTATAAACCCCATAAATAATGCCATCGCAACGACAATACCTGTTCCCCAATTCCATTTCATAATTTTTAATGCTCGCTAATAAAGGCGCTTATATAGACTCCCCTAACGAGTTTCTTCTTAAATAAATTTACACTCTTAATCGCTTACTATTACATTGAAAACAAATCACTTACAGATTTATTTATAACTTCGTGGTCCCATAAAGGTCGTTGTTGTGGTTTCTATTAATTGGTCACCACTATACACGCCTATTTCGACACGGTCTTTATCGCCGCTTAATCCGCTAGCGTTTATTTCTACAAATAAAGTACCTTTTGCCAAATCTTGCTCTGGCACTGTAAAATTTGAGTGCGATACCAATTTCACTGTGCCTTTGTGAGACATTAATTCAAATCTAACGTTTTCAATATCTTTAATGGTTTTATTTACCAACTTAAAAGTATACACATTACTAATAATATTGCCTTCTTTGTGTTCGTATAGCTGGCCTGGTAATCTTAAAATAGTGGCTTCAACATCGTTTCTTAAAAACAACATCCCTATAAGTACAGCAATTAAAATCCCTAAAACAGCGGTATAACCTTTTAATCTAGGTGTAAATTTAAAAGGTTCTTTCTTTTCTATATTATCCTCACTAGTATAACGAATAAGTCCTTTTGGTAAATTTACAGACTCCATCATATGGTCGCATGCATCGATACAAGCGGTACAATTTATACATTCTAATTGTGTACCATTACGAATATCGATTCCTGTAGGGCACACGTGAACACACTGAAAACAGTCTATACAATCCCCTTTACCAGTTGTAGCTCTGTCTTCATTCTTTTTAAACTTTGCACGGCCTTCTTCTTTCTCACCACGTTTATGATCGTAGGCTACAATTATAGATTTATTATCTAATAACACACCTTGTAAACGACCGTAAGGACAAGCGATAATACAGACTTGCTCTCTAAACCAAGCAAATATAAAATAGAATACACCTGTAAAAATAAGGAGTGATACTAGCGTACTTGTGTGTACAAAAGGACCGTCGGTGATATAACGAATAAGTTCATCGCTTCCTATTAAGTAGGCTAAAAAGACATTGGCTATTAAAAATGAAATGATAAAGAAAATGATCCACTTTAATACGCGTTTTCTAATTTTCTCTGCATTCCAAGGCATCTTTTTCAATCGGATTTGTTTTCCTCTATCGCCATCAATCCAGTACTCTATACGACGGAATACCATTTCCATAAAAATAGTCTGCGGACAAATCCAGCCACAAAATATACGACCAAAGGCCACCGTAAAAAGAATGATAAAAACCACTCCAATAACCATCATTACAACAAATAAATGAAAATCTTGTGGCCAAAACGGATTACCAAAAATATTAAAACGGCGTTCTAAAACGTTAAACATTAAAAACTGATTTCCGTTTATTTTAATAAACGGTGCAGAGACTAAAAATGCCAAAAGTACATAACTCACATATTTGCGATAGTCATACCATTTACCTGAAGGTTTTTTAGGAAAAACCCAAGCTCTTTTTCCTTCTTCATTAAGTGTTCCTATTGAATCGCGAAAATTCTCTTCCCCTTGCTCTGCCATCTTTCCTTAAGTTATTCTGGTGTTATTCTAATGTTCTGCTAATACTAAAAACACAGCATCGTTGTAGGCCTGTATGCAATACGCCTGTTCTAGTGGAACGTTATACGTATCGAACATTGCTAAACGAAAACTTTGACCTTCCATATTAAAATCGATTTCACCTTTTACTACTAAAATTTTTGTTTTAGTAGAGGCTATTCGTTTTGGTAAGATCACTTCTCTTTTTAAACTTACAGCAGTAAGATTAGAACTCTCTGAGTTGAATAGATTTTTTAAAACTATTTGCTCCGAGTGTTCTAAACCTTGTGCTATATTATGTAACATATTCATTGTAAATAGAGTCTTTTACTCGTTTACTTCAGTTTCTGATAGTGCATTTTCATTGTTTACTGGCAGTGCGTCAGTTTAAGGCTCTATTTTGGAGTGTTTTCATCCTGCCAAATTTCTCCTTCTGGAGCCTTTGGTTCTGCTGGAGTTGTTCCTCCCAGACTAATAACATAACTCGCAGCTTGAGCCATCTCTAAAGGTTTTAACTCTGACTTCCAAGAAATCATACCTTTACCTGCTCGACCACCTTCTAAAAGTGTTCTAAAAACATTTTGAACTCCACCACCTAAAATCCAATACTCATCGGTAAGGTTTGGCCCAATACCACCACCACCGTCAGACTTATGACACGCGATACAATTTGTTTCGTATATTTTTTTCCCTGAATTCAAATCTGACGCATCGGTTAATAAAGTCACCGTATTTACATCGACTAAGTCTTTTGCCGTTTTTTTCCATTCTTCAACTTGAATTTTGGCTTCCGCTACGGCCATTTCATACTCTTCTTTCTGGTTGTAATCATTCAGCACTTCAAAGCGCACCATATAAACAATGGCAAAAATAATTGACGCATAAAAACCGTATACCCACCATGGCGGTAAATTATTATCTAGCTCACGGATACCATCGTAATCATGATCGAGAATAATTTCCTTTTCTTCAATATCCTCATCGTTTCCAAGCATTTTTAGGTACGTTACTCTAAACCACTTAAATTGGTTTTCTTTTCGGTACACTTCTTTTGCTAAATAACTGGCTTGCTGCTCGGGCTTTAGTGTTTTAAATAAAATAACACGTAAGGCTTCGATACATATTTCGAAAGCCATACCGAAAAGCATTACAGTACCTATAATTATCCAGTAAATGGGCTCAGTAAGCATTGCCCATTGCTGATCTGTTTCATAAACCCATTCCATTAAAATTATAGAAATAATTAATAACAAGAAGAGTCTTAATAAGGATGCAGTTGTTCTCATATTAGTTTTGGTTTGTATTAATGGTGTCATCTTCTAAAGGAATGTTACTAACTTCCTCTATATGTGATTTTTTTGCCGTAATAACCCACAAAAAAAGTCCTACAAAAAAAATGAAGAATATTAATAACGATACTAAAGGATAGATTGCAACACCATCTATATTTTCTAGGTTTCCTTTTACAAATTTGAACATATCTATTCGTTTAAGTTTTCTGTTGATCCGTCTCCATTTGTCACTTTAATATCGGTACCCATACGTTGTAGGTAAGCTATTAAGGCCACAATTTCTCTATCTCGCATTTGTACAAATTCCTCATTATTATCTTTTGCATACTGCTTATCTGCTTCGTATGTTTTTGCAAAATCAGGATCGTTATACAAGCTTTTTTCAATTTTCTCACCTTGCTCGGACATCCACTGTTGCGCTGTAACGATATCATTTTCTGTATAAGGAACACCAAGTGTTACCATTGCTCTCAGTTTAGTTTCAGTATTACTTTTATCGAGCTCATTTAAAATTAACCACTTATAAGAAGGCATAATAGAACCTGAAGAGGTGCTTTGCGGATCGTACATATGATTAAAATGCCAGTTATCACTATACTTACCACCTATTCGCATTAAGTCTGGTCCCGTACGTTTACTTCCCCATAAAAAAGGATGATCGTAAACATATTCCCCTGCTTTAGAGTATTCTCCGTAACGTTCTACCTCACTTCTAAAGGGTCTAACTTGTTGTGAGTGACAACCTACACAGCCTTCTCTAATGTAAAGATCTCGACCCTCTAATTCTAATGGAGAATATGGTTTTACACTAGAAATTCTTGGAATATAATCGTCTACCATTAACGAGGGTATAATTTGTACCATACCTCCAATAAGAATAGCGATTGTAGCGAAAATTGTTAATTTAACAGGACGTCTCTCTAACCAAGAGTGGTACCCTTCTTTTTTAGTTCTGTTTTTCGTTATTTTTTCTAATGGTGCAGCTTCTGCTAACTCATCGGTTACAGCGCTTCCTGCTCTAGCCGTCATTATTAAGTTAACAACACCAATTATTGCTCCTGAAATGTAAAGCGTTCCCCCAATAGCACGCATCCAATACATTGGCATAATTTCGGTTACGGTTTCTAAGAAATTCCCGTAAGTTAAAGTACCATCTGGATTAAATTGTTTCCACATAGAGGCTTGCACAAATCCTGCTACGTATAAAGGTAATGTATATAAAATGATACCTAGAGTACCAACCCAAAAGTGTGTATTGGCTAATGTAAGAGACCATAATTTAGTTTTAAATAATCGGGGTACCATCCAGTAAATCATACCAAATGCCAAGAACCCATTCCAAGCTAAAGCACCAACGTGCACGTGGGCAATAATCCAGTCACTAAAGTGAGCGATAGCATTTACGTTTTTAAGTGATAACATTGGCCCTTCAAAAGTAGCCATCCCATAACCTGTAATCGCTACAACCATAAACTTAAGAACAGGATCTGTTCTTACTTTATCCCAAGCACCACGCAATGTTAATAATCCATTAATCATACCTCCCCAAGATGGCGCTAAAAGCATTATTGAGAATGCAACACCTAAGTTCTGTGCCCAATCTGGTAACGAAGAATATAATAAGTGATGGGGTCCTGCCCAGATATAAATAAATATTAACGACCAAAAGTGCACAATAGATAATCTATAAGAATATACCGGTCTGTTTGCCGCTTTTGGAACGAAATAATACATTAAACCTAAAAATGGTGTAGTCAAGAAAAATGCTACGGCATTATGCCCATACCACCATTGTACTAATGCATCTTGAACGCCAGCATACATAGAGTAACTCTTCAATGCGCTTACCGGAATTTCCATACTGTTTACAATATGTAAAACAGCTACAGTAACAAATGTTGCTAAATAAAACCAAAGTGCAACATATAAGTGACGTTGTCTTCTTTTTAGCATAGTTCCAATTAAATTGGCTCCAAATACAACCCATACTACAGCAATAGCGATATCAAAAGGCCATTCTAACTCCGCGTATTCTTTAGATGTTGTGTACCCTAACGGTAGTGTTATGGCAGCACCTACAATTATAGCTTGCCATCCCCAAAAGTTAAAATTACTTAACCAATCTTTCCACATACGCGCTTTTAATAATCGCTGTGAAGAGTAATAGACTCCAGCAAAAATAGCATTACCAACAAAAGCAAAAATAACGGCATTTGTATGTAACGGACGTAAACGACCAAAACTTAACCAAGAAATACCATCGGTAAGATTAGGGAATAAAAACATAAAAGCTAATAGTAGCCCTACACTCATTCCTACAATCCCCCAGAATAGTGTTGCGATAATAAAGTTCCGTACAACCTTATTATCATAATAAAATTTTTGTAATTCCATAGTTTATTTAGTTAGTCTTTTTTTTCTTGGTGTTGTTTCATTGGTTGATTTACTAGTTTCTTTTTTTTCATCAACAAGTTCATCTTCAAAAAGCATTCTTACAGAGGGCGTATACATATCATCGTATTGACCTTTCTTCACAGAATAAATAAAAGCTGCAAAAAACACTAGTGCCACAAAAACACTGATTGCTAAAAGCATATATATAATATTCATATCATCTTGAATTACGGTGTAAAATTACCGGTATTGGTTTATTAATAAAATGACTTTTGTCAGTTTACTTCTTTTTATTTCAAAATACCCCTTTTTATTTCTATTCAATGATTCTTATTGATATTTTCCACCTTACTCCCTTTGGGTATTAGTCGACCAAATTAAGCTTTCGCCCTAAAATATATGTATAAACAGTCGTAAAAATCACGATACTTATAGAGCTTAAAGGCATTAATATTGCTGCTACAACTGGCGCTAAATGGCCTGTCACCGCAAAGCCTAACCCTATTACATTGTAGAATAACGAGAAAATAAAAGCATAGTTAATAACTTTTATACCTTGACGAGATAACGTTAAAAACGTTGTTATTTGTTTAAAACGAGAAGCATCTAAAATACCATCGCACGCTGGAGAAAACACATTGACGTTTTCCGAAATAACAATACCCACATTACTTTGTGCCAATGCCCCAGAATCGTTAAGTCCATCTCCAACCATCAACACATTCCTCCCTTGATCTTGTAACGTTTTAACATAATTGAGTTTGTTTTCAGGCTTCTGATTAAATAGCAACGTGATCCCTTTAGGAAGTATTTGTTCTAAATACGCTTGCTCTCCATTATTATCGCCAGATAAAACAACGAGATTACAATTTTTAGACAACGCTTCAAATACATCAGTCATACCCGCTCTGTATTCATTAAAAAATACGAAGCATCCCTTATACTCTTCGCTGGTACCAATATGAACTGTAGTTTTGTTTGTATTCGATTGCTCTAAAACTTGTGATTTTTCTTGAGCTTTCTCAGTTACAAAATCATAGGAGCCCACTTTTATAGAAAACGCACGTGAAACCCCTTCAATACCTTTACCTACTTCTTCTGTAAAGGAATCTAAAGTGCAAATACCATTCGTATTCAACAGCGTATATAAGGCACGACTCAGAGGGTGATTTGAGGCACGTAAAGTTGAAGTTAATACTAATTTCTCGTCTTCGGAGAGCGTTATTCCTTCGTAAACAATTCCGTTTTTCTGATTGGTAGTAAGTGTTCCAGTTTTATCGAAAACCACGGTATCGATGTGAGATAGTTGCTCAATCACTTTACTGTTTTTAATGTAGCATTTATTACGACCGAAAATGCGCAGTAAATTCCCTAAAGTAAAGGGAGCGGCCAGAGCTATTGCACACGGGCACGCAACAATTAGTACCGATGTAAACACATTTAGTGCGATCGATGTATCGTAAAATAACCAAAATATTGTGGACACTAAAGCTATCAATAATAAGGTAATGGTAAAGCGCTTACTTATCTTGTCTGTTAAACTTTCAAATCCGCTCTGCTTATTTTTACTAAATATTTCGTTAGACCATAATTGGGTTAAATAACTTTGTTCTACTGGTTTTAAAACCTCCAACTCGATAACACCTGCTTGTTGCCGGCCCCCAGCATATAAATAATCGCCAGACTGTTTTACCACGGGTTCTGCCTCGCCGGTTACAAAACTATAATCGATTAATGCTTTCCCTTTTATTAAAATAGCATCGACAGGAATTAATTCTGAATTTCGGATAATTATTCGGTCTCCTTTTTCTAATTCGTAAACTTGGGCTTGGTCTTCTTTTTTTGAAGTTTCGGATGTGTTTTCACCATCAACCGAAGCGTATTCCTTAAATAATCGTGTTACCGCAATAGGAAAATAGGATTTATAGTCTCTTTCAAAAGACAAGAAAGCATAGGTTTTTTGCTGAAAGAATTTTCCTAATAACAAGAAAAACACTAAACCAGCTAAACTATCGAAAAAACCAGATCCCCAGTCCATAATAATTTCTACCGAAGACCGAACAAATAAGACGAATATACCTATAGCAATGGGCACATCAATATTTAATATTCTAGAACGTAAGCCTTTATAAGCAGATACGAAATAACCCCAGCCTGCATAAAAAACGACAGGTAGCGAAAAGGCAAACATAAGCCATCTAAAAAAATATTTATACCGCTCTAGCCAAAACTCATCGACTTTAAAGTACTCGGGGAAAGACAAAAACATAATGTTTCCAAATGCAAAACCTGCAATACCCAGTTGGTAAATTAAAGTACGATCGGTTGTCGTTTTTTTTACAGAAGCATCTTCTAGAGATAGATAAGGATCGTACCCTAATTTAGCCAATAAAACCACTAAATCATGCAAATTAAAACCGTCGCTTGAATACGTAACCCGCACTGTTTTTTTAGGAAAATTGACTTGCGCCGTTTTAACTGCAGGATTAAGTTTGTTTAAATTCTCTAAGACCCAAATACAAGAACTACAATGTATGGAAGGAATTAACAACGTCACCACTTGAATGCCTTGTTCGTTAAATTCTAACAACTTATCAGAAATCACTTTATTCTCAAGAAAGTCGTATTTACCTTCTATACGAGAGGGTGTAATTCCTGGTGTTTGCTGTAAATCGTAGTAATAAGAGAGGTCGTTTTCATTTAAAATATCGAACACTGTTTTACAACCGTGACAACAAAATTGTTTATCCTCATATTTAATTACAGTTCTATCGCAGGCATCACCACAATGGAAACAATTCTCCATAACTACTTAATTTACTTCGACCTTAAAAAGATCATTCATACCTAAGACAAAGGTCTTTCATTTTACAGCCCAAAAAGATGACATTTATCATATATATTAGCATTATTTAGCTGTTTTAAAGTAAAACCTACAGCCGTATAATTTACAACATTCTCTAGAGTTTTCATTATAAAGAACTTTACTTTCATAGATTTCGCCTAAATTATTCGTTTCTTTGCAAGAATAAAGAATAATATTTTTCAACTTATGAGTCATCTTGAAAGGCGTTGTGAAAATTGTATTGTTAGACAATTAAATTCATTAAAAGCCTTAAAAAAGGAAGAGCTTAAGCGCATTTCTGATAGTAAAATATCGAAAATTATAAAAAAAGGCGAGTCTATCTTTAGAGAAGGAGAAAAGCTTAACGGGGTTTTTTGTATTCAAAATGGCGTTTCTAAGCTCTCAAAAATGAGCGATAATGGTAAAGATCAAATTGTTAAAATCGTAGCAAAAGGTGAGATTTTAGGACAACGTTCTGTGATTTCAGATCAATCTACGAATTTAAGTGCGGTTGCTCTCAATGATATGACGGTGTGTTTTATTCCTAAAATGGAACTCTCAAAATCTCTTGACGAAAACACACAATTCACTCAAGCGATCTTAAAACAAATGGCTCAAGATTTAAAAGTGGCAGACGATGTTATTGTTAGTATGGCGCAAAAAAGCGTTAGACAACGTATCGCTGAAGCGTTAATGTATTTACGAGATAATTTTGGCGTAGACGAAGAGGGTTATATTTCCATGACGCTCTCGCGCGAAGACATTGCAAATGTCGTTGGCACAGCAAAAGAAGCGTGCATCCGTACGCTGTCGTCCTTTAAAAAGGAACAGTTAATTTCTGCTACAGGTAAACGCATTAAAATAGAAAATGAAAAAGCCCTCTATAATTTAATAGAAGGCTTGTAAATTTTTACTTGGTTTTGCAATCTTATATTTTTACTGTTAATACGGGGATTTTAGAATGATTTACAATATCTTCTCCAATACTTCCAGAGAAAAAGTGAGCTAATCCGCTTCTACCATGCGTGGGTATACTAATCACATCCGCCTTTATTTTATTAGCAAAATTAAACACTCCTTGCTCCACAGAAAAGTCGGCATAGATTGTTACATCTTCTGGTAATATTTTATCATCTTCTGGCAAACTCACTATAAATTCAATAATTTGCTTTTCAATTTGATCTGTACTCTTATAGTTTTGTCCCGGTAAGTTTACGTATAATAAATGAAGCTTAATATCTAATAATTTAAACATTCCAGAGACCTTATTGTACACGTCTAAACTTTCTACTTTAAAGTCGCATGCAAAAACAGCATCTGACGGGTTAAAGTTTGTTTCTTCTTTAATTACTAAAACAGGCACCGACGCGGTACGTACTACTTTCTCAGTGTTAGAGCCTACAAAAACTTCAGAGACACCGCTAGTACCATGCGACCCCATAACTATTAAATCGCCACCATATTCTTTAGCAACATCATCTAATTCTGAAAATACTTTGTAATTTTTTACCGTATCATGAATTGTTAGTCCCTCTAAATAATCTTTATCTAAAAATTCTGTAAAACGTTTTCTGGTTAGTTTTATTAAAAATAAGCCTTCAATAGAATCATTCCCTTCTTTAATAAGCTTTGCATCGCTTATGCCCATCATATGTACAACAACAATTTCTGAGTTCTGATGTCTAGCAATTTGTGCCGCTACCCTTAAAGCGTTTTCTGAGTGTATTGAAAAATCTACAGGTACTATAATTTTTTTCATTGGTCTATTTTTTTTTGGTGGTTAATCTAAATTTTACTTTTGTAAATATAAGGACTCTCATTGTAAAAAAAGGTGACAATTATCACAGTCACCTTTTAATTACTATAGGATAAAGTTAACCATTATAAAACAAATTCTATTGGTATTTAGCATAATTTGTAACTCTAAAATTACATTTTTGTACCAGATTGGTTCATTTCCATTGCATGATCATATTTACAACATCCTGGTAATTCATTGTAAGCCTCCTCATTACCAGCCACTTGTTCCGTATCGTAACCCGAATTTGCAATAGCAGTATGAATAGCCATTTCATCGGTCGCTTTTTCATCAAAAGCCACGGCCATTGTTTTAGAGTCCACATTCCAATCGGCACTAGAAACGCCCGCTACACTTTTTGCCGCTTTTTCAATCGTTTCTTTACACATTCCGCAGTTACCGCGCACTCCAAAAGTAGTTTCCACCATCGCTAAATCTTCTGCTCCCGTAGTCGCTATTTCTGTTTCTGGCGTGGTCGTTACCTCGGTGTCTATTTTCGCTTCATTTTTACAGCTTGTAAAAGCTATCATCATTAGTACTGCTGCACTTAACATTGTTTTTTTCATCGTTTTAAAATTTAAAGTTATTACTATTTATTCCGTTTTACTCAATACTATCTTTTACTTCTCCACATTTTAACATCGCCGCACCAAAATAAGGGTTTAACACGTGTTTACTTGTACTTAACCAATACGCACCATTATCGTTATTCGCCATCGGGCAATGTAAATTAAAGACCTCTTCATTAATTCCAAAAAGTTTTATTGCAGTGGCCAATTGTAAAGACACCCTCTGAAATACCTCTCGCTGACCTGCAATCGTTCGTGTTTCGGCTAAGTTTTTTGTACTTTCAAACAACGTCCTTATTATAGGTTCTCCAGCTGCTTTGGCTTCAGTAGTTTCTAATTCTTTTAAAGCCAGATTATTTACTTTTTTTAATAACACTTCGGAAAAGTCTCTTGCCACCGCAACATTATCCTCTGCTAAAGCATCTTTTACTTGTATATACGAATCATACACCGTTTTTAGCTGTTGCTGAAATACTTTTGATGCTTTTAAGCGTTTCACAACCTCAAGTTTTGGCTCAGTATTAGCAACTACTGAAGTATTTGATGTATTTGAAGCATTCATCATCGATTTCTTACCTCGTAATTGTGCTGCCGCATCAACGGTAAATGTGCCGTTAACCACAATCTCTTCACCTTTAGTTAAGCCCTCTAAAATAACATAAGATTCTCCCACACGATGCCCTAAAGTAACTTCACGCATTTCGAAAACAGGAGTATTTTCATCTTTTTTTACATAAATCACAGAACGTTTCCCCGTCCACATTACCGCCGACGCCGGTATTTTTAACTCTTGATTAATACGATCAGAATTCACATTCACGGTTGCCGATACAAACATACCAGGTTTAAAAACCCCTTCTTTATTTTTTAAAACCACACGCAAAGTAGTCGTACGCGTTGTCGTATTTAAGGTTGGTGAAATAAAATCTACAACCGCTTCTACTTCTTTATTAGGATACGCATTTGCCGATACCATAACCGTTTGCTTATTTTTTATTAAATTGATTTGATTTTCGTACACATCAAATTGTGCCCAAACCGTATTTAAATTGGTAACTTTTAATAGTGGCTGTCCTTGTTTCACGTAATCCCCTTGGTTAACCAATTTTTCGGTTACTGTTCCTGAAACCGTAGCATAAATAGGCACATATTCTTTTACTATTCCAGAACTTTCAATTTGTTGAATTTGAGTTTCAGAAAGTTTCCATAGCTTCAATTTATTACGAACCGCCTGATACAAATCAGGCTGCGTTTTCTTTAACGACGCTGTCGTAATCAACTCTTGCTGAGCCGCATATAACTCAGGAGAATACAAAGTCGCTAAAAGCTGTCCCTTTCGTATTTCTTCTCCCGTATAACTCACATTTAATCGCTCTATCCGTCCCGAAAAATAACTGGCTTGCACTTTATTTTCTTCTTCATTTTGAGCAATTTTACCCGAAAGCACAAGTCTATTTTCAGCATCACCCTCGGCTTTACCTACCCGACGCGTTTGTATATTCGCTAATGCCATAGCATTTGGAGTTAACTTAAAAGCGTTGGCCGCAAGACCTTCACTACTACTTGCGGCCGGAATTAAATCCATACCGCAAATCGGACAATCGCCCGGCTCCGATTGCATTATTTGTGGATGCATAGAACAGGTCCACATTTTCTTGCTCTCGGCAACCTCTTCGTGATTATGTTCTATTTCTTTATTAGAGTCGCCACCAAAAACAAACCAACCAATGGATACGCCAATAGTTAGAAAAACCGCATACATAATTATTTTATTATTTTTCATTTTCTAATCGTTTTATCATCGCCTTCATCTCACCAATTTCTTTGCGTTGTGCTGCAATTATAGCATTAGCTAATTCTTTTACTTCCGGATCTTTTATATCTGCTCTTTCACTAGTTAATATCGCAATGGAATGGTGTGGTATCATTGCGCGAAGCCATAACACATCGCCTATAATAGGTTTTTGAGCACGCACTAATCCTAAGGCGCCCATAAACAAGAGCACACTCCCTAATATAATAGCGATGTTCTTCTTTTTATTTTGGTACATACCCAGCATAAATAGCAACATAATCACCGCCATTGCCGAGATACCCAAACAGGTCATGTAAAAACGCGTTAAGCTAAAATAAACGTGGTCTATCGCGTATGTATTAAGATACATAGTAACATACATCGCCACAAAAGAAGCGCCTAACATTAAAAAGAATTTGGTATACTTATTACTTTTTTTTGAATTTTCCATAATTGATTGGTTTTAGATTTTTATTGATTTTAATCGCAACGCATTTGTAATAACAGACACCGAACTAAAGCTCATTGCTAATGCTGCTATCATTGGTGACAATAATATGCCGAAAAACGGATATAAAAGTCCTGCTGCTATAGGGACTCCCAACGTGTTATAAATTAAAGCAAAAAACAGGTTTTGTTTAATATTTTTCATTACCGCATCGCTTAAGTGTCTCGCTTTCACTATGCCCTGCAAATCGCCTTTTACTAAAGTAATCATTGCGCTTTCTATAGCCACATCGGTCCCTGTACCCATTGCGATGCCCACATTACTTTTTGCTAATGCTGGCGCATCGTTAATACCATCGCCTGCCATCGCTACAATTTCACCTTGCTCTTGAAGTTTCCGAACTTCTTCTAATTTATTTTCCGGTAACATTCCGGCCTTATAACTCGATAATTGCAACGTTTCTGCAACTGCCTTCGCTGTATTTTCGTTATCACCCGTTAACATAATCACCGCGATACCTTTCGCTTGTAATTCTTGAATAGCTTTGGCACTTGTCGCTTTAATTTTATCGCTAATTACAACATAACCTACTACTTTTTCATTTACCGATAAATAGGACACCGTTTTTCCTTGCTCTTGAAGCGCTGTAACCGTTTTGGTCATTTCCTTATTGATAGTTACCTTAGCATAATCCATCATTTTAGCGTTCCCTAAAGCCACTTTTAAATCATTGACAGTTCCTTCCACACCTTTTCCTGTCACCGCAATAAACTGTTTGACATCTAATATTTCTACGCCTTTCTCCTTACCATAATTTACTGTCGCTTCACCAAGCGGGTGCTCGCTAGAACTATTTAAAGACGCTATAAACTGAAGTACCTCAACTTCAGAATACTCAGTATTTTCAGCATTAAAAACACCAATTTCCTCAACCGTTGGCTTCCCTTCGGTAATGGTTCCTGTTTTGTCTATAATCAACACATTTACCTTGTCCATTAACTCTAAGGATTCGGCATTTTTTATTAGTACACCATTTTGAGCACCTTTACCAACCCCAACCATTATCGACATAGGCGTTGCCAGACCTAAAGCACACGGGCATGCAATAATTAATACCGCAATGGCATTAACTAACGCAAAAACATAAGCGGGTTCTGGTCCCCAAATTGCCCAAGCGGCAAAAGTTAGTAGAGAAATTGCAACTACGGTCGGTACAAAATAGCCAGAAACCGTGTCGGCTAACTTTTGGATAGGCGCACGACTTCGGCTGGCATCGTTTACCATTTTCACTATTTGCGATAGTAAGGTTTCAGAACCTACTTTTTCTGCGCGCATTAAAAAGGACTGATTCCCGTTAATGGTGCCACTACTCACCGTATCACTAACCGCTTTACTTACTGGCATTGGTTCTCCAGTTATCATAGATTCATCGATAGTACTTTGTCCTTCAGTAATAATACCATCGACAGGGATTTTATCGCCTGGTTTTACTTTTAATATATCACCCTTTTTAATGGTATCGATCGCTACTTCTTCGGTGTCGCCATTTACAACACGAAGTGCTTTATTGGGTGCTAATTTTAATAATTCTTTTACTGCGTCGTTAGTTTTACTGTGTGCTCGCGCTTCTAAAACTTGCCCCATTAACACTAAGGTTAAAATAACCGTGGCCGCTTCAAAATACACGTGAACAGCTCCCATTTCGGTTTTAAACTGAGCTGGAAAGAAATCTGGAAAAAACAATCCGAAGAGACTAAATAACCAAGCCACCCCAGCACCAATACCGATAAGGGTAAACATATTGAGATTCCACGTTTTTATACTTCTATAAGCACGTTCAAAAAACATCCACGTCGCATAAAAAACCACAGGAATAGACAGTCCTAATTGCACCCAGTTCCAATACTTCTGATCTAAAATAGAATACAATGGATTGTTAGGAATCATCTCGCTCATTGCAATTATAAAAATGGGCAATGTAAACCCTAATGATAACCAAAATTTGTGCATCAGCTTTTTATACGTCTTTTCTTCGGCCGATAATGAGGGTTTCAAAGGGACGAGATCCATTCCGCAGATTGGGCAATCACCAGATTCATCTTTTACAACTTCGGGATGCATTGGGCACGTCCATTTTTCAGATTGAATGGCCTTTAGGTTTTGCTCTTCTACTAAATCCATTCCACAGACTGGGCAATCTCCCGGCGCGTCGTATTCTTTATCGCCTTCGCAATGCATCGGGCAATAAAAAACACCTGTCCCCTGACCTTTTGGTTCTTCTTTAGGTTTGGATTCGGGAATAGATTCTTCCTGATTATAAATCTGGTAGCGACCGCCATCATTTTCCAAAGCATCTTTTAAAACTGACATAGCGATGCCGTCTTCTGATTCTATTGTTGCTTCGGCAGCGTCCAAATCTACACGTGCCGAAAGAACACCGCTCACTTGCGAAAGCGTTTTTTCGACATGACCGCGACAACCATTGCACGTCATTCCTTTTATTTTATATATTTGTTCCATTAGTCTCTTTTTTAATACTATGCCCGTAAATATAAAGCTAAATACGCATTTTAGTTTTCACAATTCGGTTACTTATTTATATAATTTTGTCTATGGTTTTTCGGTTCCATTCTTTAGCATTTTTATATTCTGTCATCGATACTCCAGTAACCATTTTAAATTGTCGCGCCAAATGACTGCTTGTTTTGTAATTTAGTGAATACGCGATTTCAGAAAAATTAAGTTGCCCCAATTGAATGAGTTCCTTTACTTTTTCAATTTTAAGCTGAATACTGTATTTTTCTAAAGTTACCCCTTCAGTTTTACTAAATAATTTACTTAATACCGAGTAACTTTTACCAAAACGCAAAGCAAGATCTTGAGACAATTGTTCGGTTCGTCCTGCTTCAATAGCATTTATAAGTTCAATTTTAAGTTTTTCAACAAGGGTGTCTTTGTCATTTTTTATGATTTCGAAACCATTCTTTTTAAGTTGAATGCTTAGTGATTCTAAATTACTTTCTTGATTACTCTTTTCAGTTTTAACCACATTAACCTGACCTAATTCGATAGACTCTACGGTAAATCCTTCACCCTCGAAAATAGTTAACACCGAAGCAATACACCGATCACAAACCATATTTTTAATCGTATAAATTTCGTGCATTTTCTATTGTGTTAGATAGTTAATAATTGACGCTTGTACACAGTAATTTTTGATGCTTTCAATGGTATTGGTTTGAAATTTTAACAGCAATTCCTGAACCTCTAAAACCGCAGTAAAATCTAACGTTCCCGTCTCGTAAGTTTTTAATAAAATCGTTTCTGCTTTTTTAGTTTGATTGCTGTTTTTTAAAAGCATAGTATAACGAACACGCGCTACATTTTTTTGTTTTATAGCTTTATCCAAAACCGTCTGTAATGTATTAAATTTATTGGTTTTCTCAAATTCTATGCGCTCTTGTTCCCATTGGTTTTGCTTCGTTACAGATCCAAACTTTTTATTAAAAATGGGAATAGACACGGTTACCATTGGCATAATAATGTCTTTACCGTTATCGGCAAACGTCATATCTGGATTTTTGGACACGTTTATATAATCTAACCCAAAACCTATTGCGGGCGCTTTTTCCTTCTGATTTAGGAGCTCTAACTGACTCACCGATTCATACAATTTATCATATTTGATTAGCTCTGGGTGCACTTGTAAGTTCTCACTATTAAACACCACCTCATTCTCAGGGATTTCGAAAGTCGTTTCAATAGTTATCGGCGTATTTTTACCTCTATTTAACTGAAGATTCAACACACTTTGCTCTGATAAATAATTAATTTGAAGGACATGCAACTCTTGCTCTAATTCATTTTGTCGCACTTGTAGGCGCAGCACATCTACCACCGATGCTTTTCCCGATTCAATACCGGTTAACGCCAACTTTTCGTAAGTTTTTAAAAGCTGAATCGTCTCTTCAAACACCAATTGTGTTTCTTTATTTTGATATAACACGTAATAGGCATTCGAAATGGAAGCTGCCAATTGTCGTTTTAATATGGCGATGTCTTGATATTTAGCTTCGGCTAAAGCGCTAACATAATTCTCTCGTGCCGAAAGCGTTCCAAACCACGGTATCATTTGTTTTACCGACAATTTAAATTTCTGTGGGCCCGTTCTGGTTTCGGGTTCACTTACAAAATACCCTGCGCCAAATTCCGTATTAGGGATTGTATTGACTTCATTTACCTTTTCTGAAGCAATACGGTACTGCAATTCGAATTTTTGAACCTCCGGATTATTATGCAACCCTTCTTTTATTAAACTACCCAATTCTTGTGAGAATACTGCATTTTGAAATCCGAAAAACAAAGCACAAAATACCATCATTTTAAAAGTCTTAAAACCAATGCGCTTCGCCGTTTGTTTGTATTTATTTGAATTCATTTGTATAGGTTTTAAACGATTATGATAAGCGAGAATTAGTTTGAATTTTTGTTGGCGCTATATCCTTTATCTTACGCTCTGCTCTCCAACTAAATAAAACAGGCACTACAAATAAGGTAATTAAAGCGACTAACATACCGCCAAAACTTGGAATTGCCATCGGAATCATAATATCACTACCGCGCCCTGTCGACGTTAATACCGGTAACAACGCTAATATGGTGGTTGCCGTTGTCATTAAACACGGACGAATACGTTTCTCTCCTGCTTCTAACACAGATGCACGAATAGCAGCTTTTGTTTCTGGTGTATTACGCTCGAAAGTTTGTGTTAAATAAGTCGCCATTACCACGCCATCATCGGTTGCAATACCAAACAAGGCTATAAATCCAACCCAAACAGCGACACTTAAATTAATGGTTTGAATTTGAAAAACGTCGCGTAAATTTTCCCCAAAAATGGTAATATTTAAAAACCACTCTTGACTATATAACCCAATCATAATAAAACCACCCGCAAATGCAACCGCAATTCCAGTAAACACCATTAATGATGTGGCTACAGAGCGAAATTGAAAATAAAGAATTAAAAAGATTATTGCTAACGCTAATGGCACAACGACCGCTAACGTTTTTTCGGCACGTACTTGATTTTCGTAGGTTCCAGTAAACTGATAACTGATGCCTTTGGGTACGATTAATTCGCCAGCATCAATTTTTTCTTGTATAAAATTTATCGCATTATCGACCACTGTCATTTCGGCAAAACTTGATAATTTATCGAATAGCACATACCCCACTAAAAAGGTATCTTCACTTTTTATCATTTGTGGCCCTTGCTCGTAACGAATAGTTACTAATTCACTTAACGGCACAGAACTTCCGTTTCCCACAGGAATGTAAAGTTGTTCCAAATCGGAAGGATTGGCACGCAATTCTCGGGGATACCGCACACGAATACCGTAACGTTCACGACCTTCTACTGTTTGCGTTAAAACCTTACCGCCAACAGCAACCTGCAACACCTCCTGCACGGCTTGAATGCTAATACCGTAGCGTGCAATATTTTGGCGATTAATATCGATAAGCAAGTACGGCTTGCCTACAATTCTATCGGCAAATACAGCTTCGGTTTTCACCCCTTCTACTTGTTTTAAAAGATTTTCTAACTGCACACCAAAAGCTTCAATTTCTTTTAAATCTTGTCCTTTTACTTTAATTCCCATTGGCGCTCGCATTCCTGTTTGCAACATAATTAAACGCGTTTCTATAGGTTGCAATTTAGGTGCAGACGTAACACCCGGTAATTTAGTAACTCTCGAAATTTCGTTCCAAATATCGTCAGGAGAATTTATTTCTGGTCGCCAGTTTCTAAGATAATCACCATCTTCGTCGGGTATTAATTGTTTATTTAATGTGGAAATTTGCCACGAATGTGCTTCAGTTTTAGCTAAAACAGAATCGTTTTTTAACACAAACTCACCCTTTTTATTTACTCGAAAGCGTTGCGGGTCGCCGTCACTATTCAACAAATATTCCGATTTATATTGAATAATATTTTCATACATCGATAACGGCGCAGGATCTAAAGCCGATTCGGTACGCCCTGCTTTTCCAACCACTGTTTCAATTTCAGGTATACTCGCGACCGCCATATCCAATTGCTGCAAGACACGTTTATTTTCTTCAATTCCTGAATGCGGTAAGGACGTTGGCATTAATAAAAACGACCCCTCATTTAAAGAGGGCATAAACTCTTTTTCGATATTTTTGAAGACTAAAAAACCAATAATAACAAGTCCTAAGGGTAATGATAAAAACAATAATTTATGATCTAAACACCATCTTAAAATGCGCGAATAATAGGTTCTAAATCCTATAAAAACGCCCAATAATCCGAAGCAAATAACACTAACAAAAATAAAATTAAAGAAAATATTATTATGAATCCCTAGTGGTCTCCAATAGTCGGTTAATAGAATCACAACCGCTAGGGCCGATAAGAGGCCTTCTGCTTTGGGCAGCGGTCCAAAAGGCAAATAGTCTATTAATCGGCACATAGAAATAGCAGCAAACGCAATCACTAAAAGACCGAGCCAAAACCCATAAAAGAGGCCGATGAGACCAATTAGAATCAGTATATAATTAGTAATAAAACGCGTTGTTCGTTTCATCGTTTTCTTACGGAATAAGAATGCTGCGAACGGCGGAATTAAAAACAGCGCCACAATTAACGAGGTTGTTAGTGCAAATGTTTTTGTGAATGCTAAGGGTCTAAACAACTTACCTTCAGCCCCAATCATAGTAAATACAGGGATAAAACTAATAATCGTAGTCATAACCGCGGTAACAATTGCACCAGAAACTTCGGTTGTTGCTTTGTATACCACCTGATTTATGGAACGATTTTTAGGTGCAGATTGCCCTGCATTTTCTGCTATCCCAGATTTGGCTTTATGCTCGTCAAGATGCCTAATAATATTTTCAGATAAAATAACACCGACGTCCACCATTGTACCAATGGCGATAGCAATTCCTGACAATGCGACAATATTCGCGTCGACATTAAAGAGTTTCATAGCGATAAAAACCATTAATATCGCGACTGGCAATAAGCCTGAAATTAAAACTGAAGCTCTTAAATTAAACACCATTATAACAATAACAAGTACTGTAATTAAGATTTCTAAAGCGAGCGCCTCATTTAGTGTACCGAGCGTTTCTTGAATCAATTCCGAACGATCGTAAAAAGGAACAATTGTGAGTTGCGATGTTCTTCCGTCGCTTAAAACTTTAGACGGCAACCCTGTACTTAACTCATTAATTTTGGTTTTAACATTGGTAATCACTTCCAACGGATTCGCACCGTATCGAGCGACAACCACCCCACCAACAACCTCAGCTCCTTCTTTATCTAATAACCCACGTCTCTCTGCGGGCCCTAAAGATACTTTAGCGATATCTTTTACTGTAATGGCAGTAAAGTTTTTGGAAGTCACTACTGTGTTTTCTATATCGGCTATCGATTTTACGTAACCTAAGCCTCGCACTAAATACTCGGCGTTATTAATTTCTAATGTTTGAGCGCCAATCTCTTTATTACTTTCTTTGACCGCTTTTACCACGGCATTTAAACCAATGTTATACTGGCGCATTAATTCGGGGTTCACATCAATTTGATATTCTTGGGTATACCCGCCAATAGACGCGACCTCAGACACCCCACTTGCCGACGATAACCCAAATTTTACATAGTAATCTTGTATACTACGCAATTCGTGTAAATCCCAACCACCAGTTACATTTCCTTTGGTATCTCGACCTTCAAGCGTATACCAAAAGATCTGCCCTAAACCTGTTGCATCTGGCCCCAATGCTGGATTAACGCCTTCAGGTAACAAGTTCTTCGGTAAGGAATTCAGCTTTTCTAGAATACGACTACGGCTCCAGTAAAACTCTATATCTTCTTCAAAAATGAGATATATACTCGACGCCCCAAACATCGAAGAACTTCGCACTGTTTTTACACCCGGGATACCTAGCAACGCACTTGTTAACGGATAGGTAATTTGATCCTCGATATCTTGAGGTGATTGTCCGTTCCATACGGTATAAACAATCTGCTGGTTTTCGCCAATATCGGGAATAGCATCTACAGCGACAGGATTACTAGGCAGAAAGCCCGTATCCCAATTAAAGGGTGCGTTTATAGTTCCCCAACCTATAAAAAGGACGAGTAATAAAACGGCAACCAGCTTATTTTCTATTAAAAATTTTATGCTTTTATTTAGCATCTGATTTATTTATTTAAACAATGAAACATAGGTGTAGAAAACACCGAATACAGCATATTCTCCTCGCAAAATAACTTCGCAGGATACTATAGATTATTGTTTAAAAATCAAATGAGGTAAGTCTCGTCTAGCTTGTAGAGTTCTTGAACGACGAGTGGTGATCGGTAATCTTGATAATTAGTTTCTTCTTTGTTTATGGTTTCAAAAAGAGAGCTATACGCATAAACGAATGCGGTTACAAACAGTTGTTGGCCGAATGAAATGTGATGGCTATTTTGATGCAATTCGTCTTGTCCATCCACTACCAATTGCTCATCGTTACAGCAATTCTTTTTTACTGCAGAGCATTCAGTATTTTTACTCGTTGTTTGCATTGACATTTGGCACGTCTTTGCTTTTTGAAAAATAGCAGTATCTACTAACGAGCCGCCACAAAAATGCATATCGATAGTAAAGGACAATGTAGAGAATAACACTACAAAAGCCAGCATCGTTGCGAATATTTTATGACCTATTTTTTTCATAGTTAGTAACAAATGTACAAAAAAAATAATCGCTTAATTTTGTTTAACACGAAACTAAGCGATTATTTCAATAGAGATAATCAATAAAAAGCCTCGTTATAAGGCAAAAAACTATTACGTCTATATATTTTTATTAGTAGTTGTATTTAAATCGATGTGTTTCCATTTAGAAAAACCTTCTTTTAAATCATATATTTTTTTAAACCCCGCGTCTTTCATTTTTTTAGCACACATTGCACTTCTGTTCCCCGATTTACAATACAGCACTACCGGTTGCTCTTTGTCTAACAACTCGATATCCGCATCAAAAGAATCCGAATTAATATTGATATTTTGAGCATTAATAATATGTCCAAGATCAAATTCTTCAGCGGTTCTTACATCTATTAATTGCACTTTTTCTAGGTCTAGAATTAAATCAATTTCCTCAGGGCTCACCTCTGTGATTACACCTTCAGAATTATTTTCACAACTTAGTGACGCCAATGCTACGGCAAAAATTAAAATTATTTTTTTCATTACTATATAGATTTATAATTACACTTAAAATTGTTTATCTCCAGTCCATTCAGAAAAACCACCCATAAGGTTATAGGCGTTCTCAAACCCCATATCGTTCATTATCTCGCAAGCCTGTCCGCTTCTTCCTCCAGATCGACAATACACATAATAATTTTTGCTTTTATCGAGTTCTTCTAATTCGTAAACAAATGCCTGCCCCTTAAAAATATTTATATTTAAAGCATTCGGGATATTCCCTTCGCCAAACTCCTCTTCTGTTCGCACATCTAAAAGGACTGAATTATCATCATTTTTTAACTTGTTTGCCCAAAGTTCTTGCGTTAAATCTGCCATTATAATTGTTTTAGACGGCAAAGTTAAGGTTTTGCTTTTTCCTTCTTCAGAAAAAAATATTTTTTATTAAAAAAGAACAGCAAAAAATCTACCCCTAAAAAAACTTACATCCATCTTCTTAACTACTCTAATATATTTATCTTATTTTCACTCTTAATTTTTTAGTCAACATAAATAAAAATCTAAATTCTTATCATCAAAAATTAGAAAACAGATAAAGATTGAAAATAAATTGTGTTTTAACATATAATTATAGGAAAATTTAATTTTTCATTTATATATTTGTCAACTATTACAAAATACAATGAATACAATTTTAAATAATACTTGGTGGTGGAATTCTCGAAAATTAACAATCGTGAAATAACCCTATTCGTAATATTTAAATTAAAATATATTGAAAAAGGCTTGTCGTTCACGACAAGCCTTTTTTTTATTTAAAAAACTTAAACAATGAAAACCTTTAGCCTGTATACCCACTATAAAAAAATACTTGCAGACACCATTACTCCTGTAAGTATTTATCTTAAAATAAGAGATAAATATCCGAACAGTATTTTGTTAGAAAGTAGCGATTATCACGCTAGTGATAATAGTTTTTCGTACATCTGTTTTAACCCGATTGCCTCTATAAAAATTGATAGCAAAAGAATTGTACAAACCTTTCCCGATGGCAGTGAAATGGTTAATAAAACCAAAAATGTCGCAGAGAAAATTCATAAATTCACGAAACGTTTCAAGGTTTCTTCTAACAACGAATTTAAGTTTATAAACAACGGTATTTTTGGCTATACTGCTTACGATGCGGTAAAATATTTTGAAGACATTGAGATTTCAAAAAAACCTAATTCTATAGATATTCCTGATATTTATTATGCGGTATACCAAAATATTATAGCGATAGACCACTTTAAAAACGAGGCTTATATTTTTGCGCATTGCCACGATACAGAAAATAATATCGACGAAATTCTTCAACTTATAAAATCGAAAAACTTTGCCTCTTACGATTTTTCAACAAACTCTGACATTTCATCCAATTTAACAGATAAAGAATATAAAGATCAAGTAGAATTAGCTAAAAAACACTGTGCTCGAGGCGATGTGTTTCAATTGGTATTATCTAAAAAATTCTCTCAAGATTTTAAAGGCGATGAATTTAATGTGTACCGCGCACTAAGAAGCGTCAATCCGTCGCCTTATTTATTTTATTTCGATTATGGTGATTTTAAAATCTTTGGTAGTTCACCAGAAGCACAATTAGTCGTTTCTGATGGTCGGGCCGAAATACATCCTATTGCCGGTACATTTAAACGCACTGGTAACGATACGCAAGATACCGAATTGGCAAAACAGCTCGCCGAAGACGAAAAAGAGAATGCAGAACACGTTATGCTTGTAGACCTGGCACGAAATGATTTAAGTAGAAACGGCAGCGAGGTAAAAGTAGAAACGTATAAGGAGGCCCAATTTTTCTCTCACGTTATTCATTTGGTAAGTAAAGTAACAGGTAAAATTAATAAGAACACACAAACAATGCAGGTAGTCGCCGATACTTTTCCTGCCGGAACATTAAGCGGAGCGCCAAAGCACAGTGCGATGCAGCTTATTGAAAAATACGAAAAAACAAGTCGTGCCTTTTACGGGGGCGCTATAGGGTTTATGGATTTTAACGGCAATTATAATCACGCAATTATGATAAGAACCTTCTTAAGTAAAAACCACACACTGCATTGGCAGGCTGGAGCCGGATTAGTTTCGAAATCCAAACCTGAAAATGAATTACAAGAAGTGTATAACAAATTAGGCGCCTTAACAAAAGCCATAGAATTAGCAAAAGACATCTAAAAAAGATGCTCCTCATATATGAAAAACATATTAGTAATTGATAATTACGACAGCTTTACTTACAATTTAGTACATTATTTAGAAGATTTAGATTGTAAAGTTACCGTAAGAAGAAACGATAAATTAACACTAGATTTTGTAGAGGCATTCGATAAAATCGTATTATCTCCAGGTCCAGGAATTCCGGAAGAAGCCGGATTATTAAAAGCCATTATAAAACACTACGCTCCTACAAAAAGTATTTTAGGTGTTTGTTTAGGCTTGCAAGCCATTGGAGAAGTGTTTGGCGGTACTTTAATAAACTTAGACACTGTTTATCATGGTGTATCGACTACAGTAAAGATTATTGTCGACGATGAGAGTTTATTTACTGGATTAGAAAAAACGTTTAGTGTAGGACGCTACCATTCGTGGGTTGTTAACGAAGCTCTACCAGAATGTTTAGAGGTTACTTCGGTAGACGAGAACGGACAAATTATGTCATTAAGACATAACGTTTACGACGTAAAAGCGGTGCAGTACCACCCAGAATCGGTATTAACACCAAATGGAAAACAAATTTTAGAAAATTGGATACGAAATTAAAATGAAAGCGATACTAAATAAATTAATTAACCAAGAACCTCTTTCTTGTGAAGAGGCTCAAAATGTATTAGTAAATATTTCTAAAGGAAAATACAACCACACTCAAATTGCCGCATTTGTTACGGTATATATGATGCGTAGTATTACCATAGATGAACTTAAAGGGTTTCGCGATGCTCTTTTAGAACTCTGTATTCCCGTGGATTTATCAGACTATAACACCATAGATTTATGCGGTACTGGTGGGGATGCAAAAGACACTTTTAATGTCTCTACTCTAGCGTCTTTTATAACGGCTGGCGCTGGTGTTCAAGTAGCAAAACACGGCAATTACGGCGTCTCGTCTGCTTCAGGATCTTCAAATGTAATGGAGGCCATTGGCATTACTTTTACAAACAAAACGGCGGCATTAAAAAAATCTTTAGAAGATGCTAATATTTGTTTTTTACACGCGCCCTTATTTCATCCGGCAATGAAAAAAATGGCACCGGTAAGGCAAGACTTAGGTTTAAAAACATTTTTTAATATGTTAGGTCCAATGGTAAACCCGTCGTTTCCAAAAAACCAGTTGGTAGGTGTTTTCAACTTAGAATTACAGCGCATTTATGGCTATCTTTATCAAGATACCGATATTAATTATAGTATTGTTCACGCTTTAGATGGTTATGATGAAATTTCGTTGACAGGTAACACTAAAATAATTACGAATCATTCTGAAACTATTTTAACGCCGAAAGATTTAAACCTTTCACCTATAGAACCTGCAGCGTTATATGGTGGAAAAAGCGTAAAATCGTCCGCTAAAACATTTTTAAAAATTATAAACGGAGACGGAAAAGAAGCACAAAATAATGTGGTGTGCGCTAATGCCGGCTTAGCCATTGCAATGGTAAAAAAGGTAAGCCACGCCGAAGGTTTCGAACTCGCAAAAGAGTCTTTACTTACGCTAAAAGCCAAAGCGAGTTTAAATAAATTAATCGCATTAAGTCATTAACCAAACCTCTTTATTTCTTAATAAAATGAATATATTATTACGTATTGTAGCCGATAAAAGGCAAGAGGTCGATCTCCGCAAGTCGCTAATTCCAGTCTCACAATTGGAACGTTCTGTACTGTTTAATCGCAACACATTGTCGTTAGCGCTTAGTCTTAGAAGTAGTGCTATTGGTATCATCGCAGAGCATAAGCGCCGATCGCCTTCAAAAAATATTATTAATCAAAACTTCACAGTGTGCGAAGTGGCCAAAGGTTATGAAAATGCAGGTGCAAGCGGACTCTCTGTTCTTACAGATGCTAAATATTTTGGTGGCTCGTTAGACGATTTAATCGTGGCACGTGCGTGCTGTAACTTACCCATTTTACGTAAAGAGTTTATTATCGATACTTATCAAATTACTGAAGCTAAAGCGCACGGTGCAGATGCCATATTGTTAATTGCCGCTATTTTAACACCCAAAGAGATTCAACATTTCTCTACTTTTGCAAAGCAATTAGGTCTAGATGTTTTACTGGAAATACACAACGCCCAAGAACTTGATAAATCTTTACTTCCGAGCATCGACATTATCGGTGTTAATAATAGAGATTTAAACACCTTTACTGTGAGTTTAGAAACTAGTAAAACGTTAAGTTCTTTGATTCCTGAAGAATTTGTTAAAATTTCTGAAAGTGGCATTAGTTCTATCGACGCCGTAAAAACCCTTCAGCCATTTGGTTATAAAGGTTTTTTAATAGGAGAGCATTTTATGAAAACCGATAACGCTGGCCAAAGTGCCAAAGCATTTATCAATCAACTAAAAAAATAACAACAATAAAAATATACAGATGAAATTAAAAGTTTGCGGAATGAAATCTGAAAGTAACATTTTGGATGTGGCTAGCGATGTGAAACCAGATTATATGGGGTTTATTTTTTACGAAAAATCGCCGAGATATTTTAATTCTGAATGTCCAGAAATTTCTGAAGACATCAAAAAAATAGGTGTTTTTGTTAATGCAAAATTAGATTTCATAGTCGGTAACATAGAAAAACACCACTTACAAGGTGTACAATTACACGGTAACGAATCGCCAGAATTCTGTGCAGAAGTGCGTGCGTTTGGCGTTATTGTTATAAAAGTATTTTCTATAAAAAATCATTTCGATTTTAAGGTGTTAGAACCTTACGAAGACGTTTGCGATTACTACATGTTCGATACAAAAGGTAAAGAACCCGGTGGAAACGGTTACACGTTTAACTGGAATGTTTTAAAAAAATACACATCGAGTAAATCGTACTTTTTAAGTGGCGGTATCGGTATGGAAGAATTAGAAGACTTTCTATTATTCCTAAAACGACCAGAATCAGACTTGTGCTGTACAGTAGATTTAAACAGTAAATTCGAATCGACTTCAGGCTTTAAAGACATTAAAAAACTAAACGATTTTAAATACCAACTTATAAAAAACGGTTATGTCCTATAATGTAAACAGCAAAGGTTATTACGGCGATTTCGGTGGCGCATACATTCCAGAAATGCTCTATCCAAACGTCGAAGAATTACGTCAAAACTATTTAAAAGTAATGACCGAACCTTCATTTATTAACGCTTTTAACGCTTTATTAAAAGATTATGTTGGGCGTCCGTCGCCCTTATATTTTGCCAAGCGACTTTCAGAAAAATACAACACCAAAATCTACTTAAAACGCGAAGATTTAAACCATACCGGTGCGCATAAAATCAATAATACTATTGGCCAAATTTTAATGGCGCAACGCTTGGGCAAAAAACGTATTATTGCCGAAACTGGGGCTGGACAACACGGTGTTGCCACCGCTACCGTTTGTGCATTAATGGGGTTAGAATGCATTGTGTATATGGGGGCGGTCGATATTGAACGCCAAGCACCAAACGTCGCCAGAATGAAAATGTTAGGCGCCACCGTTATTCCTGCAAATTCGGGTAGCAAAACGTTAAAGGACGCGACAAACGAAGCCATTAGAGATTGGATTAATAACCCCGTAAATACCTATTATATTATTGGTAGCGTTGTAGGGCCGCATCCGTACCCAGATATGGTGGCGCGTTTTCAAGCCGTCGTTTCCGAGGAAATGCAATGGCAATTACAAGAGAAAGAAGGCCGAAAAGACCCCGATTATGTTATCGCTTGTGTTGGAGGCGGGAGTAATGCAGCGGGTGCTTTCTATCATTACCTCGATACACCAAAGGTTAAATTAATTGCCGCCGAAGCCGCTGGTTTAGGTGTCCATTCGGGCGAAAGTGCCGCCACCTCTATTTTAGGTAAAGAAGGTATTATTCACGGTAGTAAAACACTGTTAATGCAAACACCCGACGGACAAATAACCGAGCCCTACTCTATTTCTGCAGGATTAGATTATCCTGGTGTTGGCCCAATGCACGCTAATTTGTATAAAACCAAACGCGCAGAATTTATAGCAATTACAGACGACCAAGCAATGGAAGCCGGACTAGAATTAAGTATGCTCGAAGGTATAATTCCGGCCATTGAAAGTTCGCACGCACTTGCCGTATTTAAGCAAAAAACCTTTAAAACAGACGACGTTATTGTGCTGAGTTTATCGGGTCGCGGTGATAAAGATTTAGACACGTATAGTAAACATTTTAAGTTATAATATCTTTAAGTGTTACTATAATGGCGTTACCCAAAGGGTCAGGCTTTCCGCTATATCTTTTTTTTGGTTTCTTTAAAATGGTTTTTTTGACTATTAATTCTATTTCTCAGCTAAAAACAAATCAAAATACAATCAAAAAAAAGGATGTCGCATCAATCCTTAACGCAAATAATAACACACGATATATTTCATTGAATAATTAAAACCCAGCTTTTTTGGCTTTACAAATGAATAGAATACAGACAAAATTAAAGGAAGACAAAAAATTATTATCCATTTACTTTTCGGCAGGATATCCTTCGGTTAACGATACCGTAGAAATCATTCAAGAACTAGAGAGCAATGGTGTAGATATGATCGAGATTGGATTACCCTTCAGCGATCCTTTAGCCGATGGCCCCACAATTCAAGAAAGTTCTACGCAGGCGTTAAAAAACGGCATGACTTCAGAGCTTTTGTTTCAACAATTACAATCTATTCGAGCGTCCGTTTCAATTCCTTTAATTATTATGGGCTACTTCAACCCTATTCTTCAATATGGTGTCGAAGCCTTTTGTAAAGCGTGTCAAGAAGTGGGTATCGACGGTTTAATTATTCCCGATTTACCTGTTGATGTGTACGATGAAAACTATAAACACCTCTTCAAAAAATATGGTATAATCAATGTGTTTTTAATTACGCCTCAAACCTCACAAGAGCGTATTCGTTATATCGATTCTATTTCCGAAGGGTTTATTTATATGGTAAGTAGTGCTAGTGTTACCGGTAGTAGCTCTGGCTTTCAAACAGAACAAACCGATTACTTTAAACGGGTGGCGAATATGGAACTTCAAGCACCACAAATTGTAGGTTTCGGTATCTCAAATCAAGAGACTTTTAAGCAAGCAACCCAACATACAAAAGGCGCAATAATTGGTTCAGCATTTATTAAACACCTCTCTGCTAATGGTATTAAAAATATAGATACTTTTGTAAATACAATTTTACATTAATCGTACTAAAATGGAAGACATAGAAAATATAGAATTAGAATATTTAAAAATAGAAGATTACCAAGAGCTTAAGGAAGCGATGATTGAATCTTATTCTACAATGCCAGACGCCTTTTGGAAAGAACATCACATTCAAAAATTAATAGATATATATCCGGAAGGGCAAGTCGTTATAAAAATCAATAATCAAATTGCGGGTTGTGCCTTGTCCATTATTGTCGATTATAACAAATTAGACAATCACCATACTTATAAAGATATTACAGGAAACGACACCTTTACTACGCATAAACCAGATGGCGATGTTATTTATGGTATAGATGTTTTTATAAGACCACGATTTAGAGGTTTACGTTTAGGGCGCCGTTTATACGATTATAGAAAAGAACTTTGCGAGCGCTCCAACCTTCGTGGTTTGGCCTTTGGCGGACGTATCCCAAACTTTCACAAGTATTCAGATACGTTAACACCAAAACAATATTTAGATAAGGTTAAAAGTAAAGAAATTAACGATCCCGTTCTAAACTTTCAGATTTCGAACGATTTTCATCCTACACGCGTTTTAAAAAATTATTTAAAAGGCGATAAATCATCTGGAGATTATGCTATTTTATTAGAATGGGATAATATCTATTACGAAAAAGAGAACAAAAAAGCCAGTACAATAAAAACGGTAGTTCGTTTAGGTTTAATACAATGGCAGATGCGTTTGTATAAAGATTTGGACGAATTAATGCAACAAGCAGAATTTTTTGTGGATGCTGTTTCTGGTTACCGCAGTGACTTTGCCGTGTTTCCAGAGTTTTTTAACGCGCCGCTAATGGCAGATCACAATAATTTGTCTACACCAGATGCCGTTAGAGAATTAGCAAAACACACCCAAGAAATTGTCTCGCGCTTCTCCCAATTAGCGATTTCTTATAATATAAATATTATTACCGGTAGTATGCCAGAAATGGTAAACGAAAAGTTATATAATGTTGGTTATTTATGTCGCCGCGACGGAAGTTTAGAACGTTACGAAAAACTACACGTTACCCCAGACGAAGTTAAAGTATGGGGAATGGTCGGCGGAAACAAACTTCAAACATTCGATACCGATTGCGGAAAAATAGGGGTATTAATATGCTACGATTCTGAGTTTCCTGAACTTAGCCGCTTGTTGGCCGATGAAGGAATGGACATTCTGTTTGTTCCGTTCTTAACCGATACGCAAAATGGCTATTCTAGAGTAAGACATTGTGCGCAAGCTAGAGCGATAGAAAACGAATGTTATGTAGCCATTGCAGGAAGTGTTGGTAATTTACCTAAAGTAGAAAATATGGACATCCAGTTTGCACAGTCGGCTGTTTTAACGCCATGTGATTTTGCTTTTCCTTTAAATGGAATAAAAGCTGAGGCTACCACAAACACGGAAATGATTTTAATTGCCGACGTTGATATCGATTTATTACGAAACTTAAACAAACATGGCAGCGTTAAAAACCTTAAAGATCGTAGAAAAGACTTATTCTCATTAACCAAAAAAGAATAATTAACAGGTCTTAACAGTTTCTGTCTCCGTTTTATGACTATTTTAATACATTTTTATTTCTCTAATATGTAGCTTTGATGTATAACAATTAAAAAACTTAGAAATTATGGGGGCTATTGAAGATAAAAGAAAATTTAAAACGACAAAGAAGCAATCAAATCCGACGAACCCAACAGGAAATACAGATATTGAAACAAATAAATTCGATATTGAAGAGTCGTCTATAAAGGGGCAACAAAAAAAGAAATAATTGGCTTATTAATTTTATATAAAAAAGAACTGTGTAATTAATTTTACATAGTTTTTTTGTTTAATTTTAGTTATATTAAACAATGTTTTAAAACATTTTACGAATAATACGATTTCATTGCCAAAAAAAGTGTGTTTTATACGTTTTATAGAATAAAACACTATCATTTGTTATTTTTTAACAAAAAATTAAAAACCATCAAGTTAACATACTATAAAATAAAAGTTTACTTTTGTAGGATGTTTAAAAGTATTATCCCTTTATATACTTTTTTTTATTTTTTATTATAAAACAATTTAATCAAGGGCAATATTCGTCTTAAAATACGAGTCAGTTAAATTAATTAACCATTGTCTATTTATGAAAAGAGCAAAAGTATCTTCAGAACAAGATTGGCTAAACCTACTAGAGGAAGCCATAGCTAACGGCGTTAAAATTCAAGTAAACCATAGATTTAAGTATAAAGACAGAAATCTAGGAACTTTTCTTACTGGTGCTAAACGCAAAAGTAAACCCGAGTTAATTAAAAAAATTGAAGATTTAGGTCTCGATTTTAAAATGCACAGTAAAGATCCCGAAGATTTTTTAATGCGATATATTAAAGAACTTAGAGAAAACGAAAACCCTGTTAAACAACAATACATCACCCGTTTCAATTCTTACATACTTCCTAAGAAAACAATTCTTAAGAAAGATACTAAGAAAGAGTTGAATGAGGTTTGGAAAGAGAAGTTTGGAGACCGTAGAAAATGGACCAAACCAGAAACGACCGAAGATAAAATAATGAGATGGAAAGCTTTTAGATATGATGAAGCCCTAAACCCTGATGGTAAATGGTTTCACTATAAACGCATCATCGGTAAGTTATATAATTGGGTGTACACACGTAAAACTAATTTGGATAGAATGGAAGCTATTGCGCATCATTTTAATGCTAAAGAAATTGAAGAGCTTAAAAAAGAAGGCTTTTTTAATGTATAATTAACATTAGGCAGAATAGTAATCTTAAAAAATACAGTTATTTTCGTAGTGAACTCAAGTTAATACTGTTTTCATTCAAAAAAACCTGATGTAACTTCATAACTGTATTAATTAATGATTAAAAGAATTATCCTATCGCCAATTCAGAAATTTGTTAAGACCGAGAGTTTAGCAGGTATACTGCTATTTAGCGCAACTATTATTGCCCTTATTTGGGCCAATTCACCTTTCGTAGACAGTTACACGCATCTTTGGGAATATAAATTAGGAATATCTTTTGAAGATTTTGAGCTTAAAAAACCATTACATCTCTGGATCAATGATGGTTTAATGGCCATTTTCTTTTTCTTAATTGGTTTAGAGCTTAAACGAGAGTTACTTATTGGAGAAATTAACACGATAAAAAAAGCAGCGTTCCCTTTTGTTGCGGCATTAGGGGGTATGATAATTCCGGTTATTTTATACTTAACCTTAAATCAAGACGTAACAACGACAAAAGCTTGGGGTATACCGATGGCTACCGATATCGCTTTTGCTTTGGCTATTTTGAGCACTTTAGGGAAGCGTGTACCTTTAAGTTTAAAAATATTCTTAACCGCTTTTGCCATTATAGATGATATCGCCGCAGTATTGGTTATTGCCGTTTTTTATAGTTCTAATATTAATTGGGAATACATTATTTACGGTCTAATTCTTATTGGTATTTTAGCCGCCTTTTATAACAAAAAAAAATATTCCCTTGGTATTGGTTTAGTCCTTGCCGTCGTTATTTGGTTTTTATTCCTTAAATCTGGGATTCATCCAACCATAGCAGGTGTTCTATTAGCATTTACAATTCCTATTAAAAGGCGAATTAATTTAAGTCTTTACGCTGAAAACCTGTCTTCGATCTCCGAGAAAATCGTAAGGCAATCTGATGGGAAAGAAAAACACTTACTCTCAAATGATGAAATTAATCACATTGATGACTTAGACAATTTAACCGAAGCAGTGCGTTCTCCTTTGCAAGATTTAGAACAGAGATTACATAATCTAACCGCTTATTTTATTCTTCCTATATTTGCTTTTGCTAATGCCGGAGTCGTCATTAATACCAGTTATAACTTTAATTTCTCGCTCCTCTCAAATATCGCAATTTCTTTATTCCTTGGAAAATTTATTGGTGTGGCATTATTCTCTTACTTAGGAATAAAACTAAAAATAACGCGGCTACCGGAAGGTGTTAAATTTGCGCAAATTCTAGGAATTGCTTGTATTGCAGGTGTTGGGTTTACCATGTCTATTTTTATTGGAAACTTAGCCTTTAGCGACGATCTTTCTAATATAAACTCAGTTAAAGTAGGTATTATTATTGGTTCCTTAATAGCTGGGTTTTTAGGGTATGTTATTTTAAGATTTACGGGCAATAAACCTCCGTCTCAAAATTTAAATAAAGAGTTGTAAGTCGCACAGAGTCTAGGCTCATCTATGGCTATTTTTATAATTCTTACATCGTTTTGTAATGTCTTTCTTTTCCAATTAATTATATATGACTAAAACCATAAGTATTTTAGGCTGTGGCTGGTTAGGTAAACCGCTAGCTTTTAAATTGAGCGCATCCTATTCGGTGAAAGCGTCCAATAGATCAATCGAAAATGCCGTTGAATTTGAGAAGAATAATATCAAGCATTATGCAATTAATTTGGAAGACAAAACTATAGCCACGTCCAACTTTCTAAAAGCCAATGTTCTAATATTACCTATCGCTTATAAAAATATCGCTAATTTTGAACGCTTAGTGAATGAAATAGAAAAATCTTCAATACAACACGTTATCTTTATCAGCTCGACCTCGGTTTACGATAACACCAATGGGACGGTAACGGAAAATGCGCCTACCAACAATAGCGCGTTGTCTCAAATTGAAAAATTATTTTTAAACGCTTCCAATTTCGATACCACTATTATTAGGTTCTCAGGACTCTTTGGCTATAACCGTAATCCGGCTAATTTCATATCCGCATCGAAAAAAATGCCGAACCCTGAGGGTTACGTCAATCTTATTCATCGGGACGATTGCATCGCTATAATTGAAGAGATTATAAAAAAAGACTGCTGGAACACCATTTTTAATGCCTGTTGCAGTTCGCACCCAAAACGCAATTCATTTTATATCGCACTTGCTAAAAGCTACAACAAGCCATCGCCCGATTTCGAAAGCGGTTCTTCCAGCTATAAATTAGTCTCTAATGCTAAATTAGTAAACACTTTAAATTATGAATTTATTTACAACGATTTAACCAAAATATAAAACAAACGCTCCCAACGAATGCCTTTAAATATAGTTTTAATAGAACCCGAAATCCCAAATAATACTGGTAACATTGGCCGCTTAACATTAGGTTCTGGCTCGCGTTTGCATTTAGTAAAACCTTTTGGTTTCGAAATTAGCGACGCCCGTCTAAAACGTGCAGGCTTAGATTATTGGAAACATATAGATATTACCATTTATGAGAACATAGAAGACTTTTTTAATAAGAATAAAGATGCTGCTATGGCTTTCTTATCCAGTCACGGCTCACAATCGCATTGGGACATTCCTTTTAAAGACAATTTATTTTTAGTCTTCGGAAAAGAATCTTCAGGATTACAAAAATCAATCACCGATAAGAACAAAAAGGCCCTCTACAAAATACCACTTCATAGCGAGCACATTCGTAGTTTAAACATTGCAAATGCTGTAAGTATCGTTGTTTACGAAGGCTTAAGACAACTAAAATAAAGCGCTAAAAACCAGGTATCTACATTTTTGAAACTCCCCTAAAATCAAATTAAAAAAGAGTGTAAATTTATTTCGAAATTGTTAAAGCTATTCAAAAAAAATATACATTTACTATACATTGTGCTATTATCATATTAAATTAAGCACAACACACTTATTGTAAACTTATATTTATTTAAAGCGTCTTTAATGCAAAAATACATTGTTGTCAATCAGCCAGAAAAATGGACTGTTGCGATAGATCATATTTCCGTTATTTCGTCTCAAGACTATTTAACGAATCCTAAATTCTCACGTCTAAAAAAAGCAAGAATTTTTAACCTTTGTAAGGATTATTCATACCAATCTAAAGGATATTACGTCTCGCTTTTAGCCGAAGCACGAGGGCATTTAGCGATACCTACCGTTAAAAATATTGTCGATTTAAAAACCTTAAAGCTCGTTCGTATTGTATCTGGTGAGTTTGATGATGTGATTCAGCATCATTTAAAAAACATCAAATCTCAAGAGTTTACATTGAGTATTTATTTCGGCCAAAACGTAGCGCAAAAATACAAAGAGTTGAGTGCACTTTTTTACAGACATTTTCAGATGCCCTTTTTACGCGTAAAATTTAATCATACGACAAAATGGAATATTCAAAGTATTCGTGCTATTTCAGAAAATGAAATCCCTGAAGAACACAAAGAAAGTGTCCGCATATTTGCTAATCAATATTTTTCAAAGAAGCGTTACGACACACCGAAACTGGTAAAAACGGATTTTGATTTAGCCATATTAGTCAACCCCAAAGATCCTGCACCGCCAAGTAATGCTAAAGCCCTAAAACGGTTTACCGAAATTGCCGAAAAGATGAATATTTATGTCGAAATTCTTGAACCTAAAGATTTATCGCGCTTATCGTCTTTTGATGCTCTTTTTATTCGTCAAAGCACCGAAGTGAATAACGAAGCCTATGCCTTTGCTCGAAAAGCACAGAAAGAAGGTTTAGCGATTATAGATTACCCAGATGCCATTTTAAAATGCTGTAACAAGGTATATATGGCTGAAGCTTTAGAAAACGCGAATATAGACACTCCAAAAACGTGCATAGTATATAAAGAAAACAGAGACACTATCTTGGAGATTACAGGATTACCGTGTGTGCTAAAAGCGCCAGATTCTACGTTCTCCTTTGGGGTCAAGAAAGCCAAAACTGTAGACGAATATAACACGCTTGTTACCGAAATGCTTAAAGAATCTGACCTGATAATTGCGCAAGAGTTTTGCCCATCAGATTACGATTGGCGCATAGGTATTATCGACGACAAACCGTTTTACGCGTGTAAATATTATATGGCTAAAGGGCATTGGCAAATTTACAATTGGAAAGCAAAAAACAAAAATGACCAAGATGGTAATGCCGATTGCTTACCCATAGAAGAAGTGCCTAAAAAGGTGTTGAATATGGCTATAAAATCGGCTAAACTTATGGGAAAAGGTTTATACGGTATAGACATTAAAGTAGTAAATAACAAACCCATGGTTATCGAGATTAACGACAACCCAAATATCGATTTCGGAGTGGAAGACGCGTATTATGGCGATGCGGTTTACATCGAGATTCTTTCAGCCTTAAAAAAACGTTTAGATTCCTAATGAGCAAAAAATATCATTTATTTGAAGTATACGGTATAGAGTTAGAATATATGCTCATTGATACCGCTACATTTAAAGTCGCTCCCAAAGTGGATGCATTATTAACTAAAAAAAATGGTGCCTTAACTTCAGATATCGACAACGGTTTAATTGCGTGGAGTAATGAATTAGTGGCGCACGTAATAGAATTGAAGACAAATGGACCTACAAAAGATTTAGATAATTTATCGGAAGCATTTCATAAAAACATTATCGAAATAAATAGCCTTTTAAAGACTGAAAATTTAAAGCTATTACCAACAGCGTCGCATCCGTTAATGAATCCCTTAACCGACACACAGCTTTGGAAACATTCGTTTAGCGAAGTTTACGAGCTCTATAATCGCATTTTCGATTGTAAAGGTCACGGTTGGAGTAACGTGCAAAGCACACATATTAATTTGCCGTTTTTCGATGATAAAGAATTTGAAAAATTACACGCGGCTATTCGCGTTATATTACCATTAATTCCAGGATTATGTGCCAGTTCTCCTATCTTAGAAGGCAAAAATACGGGGTTTAAAGACACGCGATTAGAATACTATAAAACGAATCAGAAAGAAATTCCAGAAATGACAGGCTTGGTAATTCCGGAACGTGTGTTTACAAAAATCGATTATTATTCTACCATTTTCGAACCGATTAAAAAAGCCATCGCACCGAAAGATACTAACGGTATTTTAGATCATCATTTTTTAAATTCACGAGGAGCAATCGCCCGTTTTGATAGGAATGCCATAGAAATTAGATTGGTAGATATTCAAGAATGTCCGCAAGCAGATATTGCCATTTGCGTGTTAATTATTGAAACATTAAAATTATTAGTTAATAAACACTTAGCCTCTTTGAGCGACCAAAAAGGATGGACAAAAGAAGCGTTATTTGCTGTTTTTAACCCTATAATTAAAGAAGGTGAAAACTACGAAGTAACAAATACAAACTATTTACAATTGTTCCATCTAGAAGAAAACGCAACAGTGAATGCTATTTGGAAACACTTATATAAATTAGCAAAACCAACTATTCACGCGTCACATTATCACGCGATTGAAACGATTTTAAATGACGGCACTTTGGCGACTAGAATTTTAAAGGCAGTCGACAGTGATTTCTCTGAAGCTCACATTAAAAAAGTGTATTCTAAACTTGCCGATTGCTTACAAACAAATACCGTATTCTCAGTATGAAACTGATTGTAACCTGCGAACATGGAGGCAAGACTATCCCGAGTGAGTACACAGAATATTTTAAAAATAGTCTTGAAATATTACAATCGCATCGTGGTTACGACTTCGGTGCTTTAGATGTTTTTAATGCGTTAAAAACGCTAGCAGTATATTCTAATTATAGTGCTACAAGTAGATTGTTAATTGAATTGAATCGCTCGTTGCACCATAAACATCTCTTTTCTGAGTTTACGAAAGGGTTAGCCAACACCGAAAAAGAGGGTATTATAAAGGATTATTATTTCCCGTATCGCAATGCGGTAGAAACAGAAATAAGAAATTTAATTGGCAGTAATGAAACCGTGTTGCATTTATCCATTCATTCATTTACTCCCGTTTTTAACATTATAGAACGTTCGTGCGATATTGGAATTCTTTACGATTCTTCAAGGCAAGGAGAAAAACGATGGGCCTCACTATTAAAAGACCATTTAAAGACTGAAGATAGCAACTTAAACGTGCGATATAACTATCCCTATTTGGGCAAAGCCGATGGTTTTACAACGTACCTAAGACAACAATTCGCACTTAATTATCTAGGTATTGAATTAGAGATTAATCAGAAGTTTTCAAGGCAAAATATAATGCATTCAACATTAAAAAGCATCTTATTTCACGCCATAAAAAAAGCCTTAAATTAATTAAGGCTCTTTTTATACGCTTGACTTTTAATCATTTTTAAATATAAATTTTCGACTTTAGTTCGTGCCCACGGTGTGCGACGTAAAAATTTTAAGCTCGATTTTACTGTTGGATTTTCATTAAAACAGCGAATTTTTATGGTAAGTCCTAAATATTCCCACCCGTAATGCGTTTGTAAATCGGTGATTATTTTTTCTAAAGTAATACCGTGTAAAGGATTGTTAGGTTGTGGTTCCATTTTTTAAGAATTTAAAACGAGTGCTTTAATTTTAACAGCTTTTTCAAAATGATTTAATTGATGCGTTCCTATCCACCACGTTGCAGCTTCCATTAATAACTCCGGATCGTCATTTTTATTAGCAAAAAAAGCGTAAAAAGAGAGTCCGACGGACTCTCCCTTTTGCTCTATTTTCTTATTGCAAACTGCTATAATTTTTTCCTTTAAACGACTACGCATCCTTAACTTTTTGAACGTCGGTCGTTAGTACGTTTTGGACGTCTTGAATTGTGAGCCGATTTACTCTCACCAGATTTAGACCCTCTTGATTTGGATGTATTAGAGTTACGCGATGATCTACCACCACCACCACCTTGCTTTATCGGTGCTGTTGATGCATTAGGATCAGGTTCGTAACCTTCCATTATTTCAATTGGTAATTTCTCGCCTATTAATTTTTCAATGTCTCGTAAAAATGTAGTTTCATCGGCACTTACTAAAGAGATTGCTTCTCCTTTCGCTCCTGCTCTACCCGTTCTACCAATTCGGTGAACGTAATCTTCAGAGATATTAGGAATTTCAAAATTCACCACGTGTGGTAATAAGGGAATATCTAGTCCTCGAGCAGCAATATCAGTAGCCACTAAAACACTTACGGTTCCTTCTTTGAAACCTGCTAAGGCTTTTGTTCGTGCCCCTTGACTTTTATTTCCATGAATAGCTGCTGCAGTAATGCCTTCGCTAATCATTTTCTTTGTTAGTTTATTTGCTCCGTGTTTGGTACGTGCAAACACTAAAACTTGCTTCCAATTTCCATCTAGAATTAACTTGATGATGAGGTCTGTTTTTTTACCTTTCGCTACACGATATACTTTTTGAGATATAGCCTCTACGGTTGTGTTTTCTGGCGTTGCTTCAACTTGCGCTGGATGATTTAAAATACCCTTCGCGAGTTTCTTTATGTCTTTAGAAAACGTCGCAGAGAACATTAAATTCTGACGTTTTGCTGGCATTATTTTCATTACCCGTTCAATATCGCGTAAAAACCCCATATCTAACATACGGTCTGCTTCATCCAAAACAAATATTTCTACGTGTTTTAAAGACAATAGACCTTGATTATTTAAATCTAGTAAACGCCCTGGAGTTGCTACCAATACATCTACACCTTGTCTTAAGGTAGAGACCTGCGATTTCTGGTTTACACCTCCAAATATAACAGTACTGCGAATATCTAAAAACTCACTATACTCTCTAACATTAGCATACACTTGTGCTGCTAATTCTCGTGTTGGTGTTAATATTAACGCACGAACTGGACGATGTCTTTCGGCTGGTCGTTGTGATAATAAATGTAATAACGGCAGTGTAAAACCTGCTGTTTTTCCTGTTCCTGTTTGGGCAGAAGCCAATACATCGACTCCTAATAAAACTGGAGGAATTGCTTTTAACTGAATTGGAGATGGAGTTGTGTATCCTTTTTTGCTAATTGCTTTTAGCAAGGCTTCGGATAAGCCTAAAGATTTAAATGACATACAAATTGTTTAGAAACCCACATTTGTGGGGTGGGAGATGACAATTTATTATAAATATCACCTCTATTAATTAAGCGACAAATGTACACTTAATTTATTTCTATTTACTATAATTGTGTTTTCTTTAGTCCTAAACCCCCATAAACCGTATTGAAAAGCGATCTTATAAAAACTCGCTATCCTGAAGTACACGAAAATCGAAGGCATTAAACTCAGTACTTATAGCTTTTAGCTCTTTGAATAGCGACTTACTACCTATTGAAATATTTACCGCGCCCGAAGACGACGTTAGCGAAACTGTTTTATTTAGACGCTCGCGGCAAAAAGCTGATACACTTGGCAACACAAAATGGTGTACTCTAGATATTTAACTTTCTCACTGCTCTAGTTTTAATCCGTACTTTTTAAACTGCTTTCTAAAGAAATCTCAGGGCTATTTTACTGTTTCCAATTATAAACAACAGCATTGCTACCGAAGGGAATTCTTGTGGACAACCGATAATATTATGGCATTTTATAGCCGTCGCACCCATAGCGGATGCATCTATTTTTTCACTTTCATCCGATTCTTCACTATCGCAAACCTCAATTTTATATGCTTTTAGAAACTGTTTCCATTCTATAATGGCTTCTTGAGAAATACCGTAACGCAAATTTAAATTGTAAATCGCAGCGATGCATAACTACACCGAATTATAGTGACTGCCGTAACAACAATCGATATCCTTTTCTAATAGATCGCCAGTAGTAAAACGTGGTGGCGGCAGCTTGCCTAAAATTAAAGGTTCTAAGTCTTTCTGTATAAATGGCGGTTACGGCTACCGGAGTACAACATTAAGCCTTGGCTAAAAGCATCTCTACTTCGTGCATTGTTGGCTTATATTTTATTTTGTTGGGTTTGGTAAAATGCTCAGATTCCGTCTTTAATTCTTTCAAAATCTCTTGAGCATCTTCCATTTTTCCTTTATTCTGAAGAAATTTAGCCAATGCTAATCGCTCGTTATAATTTGAATAACGCTGATCTATTTGTCGTAATTGCTCTTCGGCTTCTTCAACGCGACCTAATTCATTTAACGCTAAACCATAAAGAAACTGTGCGTTTTTAGCTCTAAAATCTAATACGTCTTTTATTTGATCACCATAAAAAACAGAACGCTCAAAATTATTTGTTTGATAATAGCCGGCTATTAATTTTTTAATGACAAATAAATTATTTTGACCTTTATCTTCTAAAGCAATTTTGTAATGGGTTATGGCATTCTCAAAATCTTTCATTTCAAAATACGCTTCTGCTAAATTAATTCTATTGAGATACGTTTCTGAAAACTCAAGTTTCTTCTCTAGATCCTTAACTTTTTTCGAGGGTGTTAAAACAGCCGTTATCCCTTCTTGAATTCTTTCGCCATCGCGTTTATTATAAACCTGTGTAATTAAATAAATTGCCGAACCAATAGCAGGAATAAATAAAATTAAAAAAATCCAGTAATACTGGTTCCTGTTTTTAATAAGATGATAGATGCACTACACTTGCAAAGCAACGATAATATAGTACATATGTTAAATTTTATTTTAAAGTGTTAAATATAGTGAACTATCCCCAATAATATAAGTACCTTAAGGGTTAAACAAATATTAAAATTATGGGAAGAGGAGACAAAAAATCGAAACGCGGAAAAATTAGCCGTGGTAGTTATGGTGTAAGACGCCCACGCATAAAAAAACGAGTAACACCGGAAACTAAAATAGAAATCGATAAAAAAGTTAAACCTTAATTTATCGGGTAAATACTAAGTTATGTTCTGAAGAAAGCGCGTCGCTTAATCCGTATCCCTCTGCAGTAAACCCTTTTAAATCATCAATGGTTTTAGCATCGGTATCTACGATGTAACGCGCCATTAATCCGCGAGCCACTTTAGCGTAAATAGCAATTATTTTATACGTGCCATTTTTAAATTCCTTAAACTCGACTGTAGTTACAGGAACTTTTAAGGCTGCGGTATCTATAGATTTAAAATACTCGTTACTCGCTAAATTTACAAATACCTCATCGTTTTCTAATTCCTCATTTAGCGCTTTAGTGATCTCTTCTTTCCAGAATTCGTATAAGTTTTTGTTCTTTCCCACCGGCATTTTTGTTCCCATTTCTAAACGGTAGGCTTGCATTAAATCCAACGGTTTTAATACGCCGTACAGCCCCGATAAAATGCGGACTTTATCTTGTAATACATCGATTTTTTTTGACGCTATGGTATAAGCATCCAGACCGCGATATACATCCCCATTAAAAGCATAAATTGCCGCACGTGCATTGTCTGTTGTAAATGGTACCGTCCATTCTTGGTTACGCGCGTAATTTAGTTGCCCCAAATTATCGCTTATATGCATTAATTTAGATAGGCTTTTTGCCGATTTCTCTTTTAGTATGTTATTAAGTCGCTCCGATTGTTTTAAAAATATGGGTTGCGATACTTTTTCTGTTGGTAACTGCGTTTCAAAATCTAAAGATTTTGCTGGTGATAGTACTATTTTCATCTTTTATTGCTTCTGTTTACTAATTTACTACTAATTCTCCTGTTTTACAGCTAGACCTTAAATCTTATGATTGTATTAACGCATTTTGCAGCTAAAAACAGACTAGCGTTCGCCATATATAAATTTAATACTTAAAGCACAAAGTACACACCCCTTTGCACTGCTATTTCTTATCAATGTATAAGAAGTATTTATAGACTTTTAAGGGGTATTTAACAGACGTTAGTTTTGTATCACACTTGTTGTAATTAATTAGATACTGAATTGATCTGCCTTTTTCAAAATCCTTTACACGTATCTTTTCTAGATGTTCAGAACTATTCTTTTTATAAATAGCCCCATTAGACGTTCTTAAACCACTTCTGTTTTTAGAACTATTTTTAAAAATTCGACATTTTTATTCTCTTCTACACACTAAATAATGCGAGATTAATCTTAGAAAAACAATTAAGCTTTCTTTCATTTCATTTTAATTTTTATTTCAGAATTATATTGTAATTTGCCCTAAACGATTCTGTATTTACAGATCAATGGTTCTAAATCAATTAAACTATAATAAGCTATTTATTTCTTATAAAGAAAGCTAAGAATTCAATTAAACGACTATTATGCGTACTCAATTTTATATTATATCAACTATTTCATTGTTGATATCACTGGCATCAGGCCTATTTTTAAGTCCTTATTGGTATGTGCTTTTTGGGATTGTATTATCCTTTACCATTCTAGGATATTATGATATTCTCCAAACGCGGCATACTATTATGCGAAATTATCCAATACTAGGTAGGCTGCGCTTTGTATTAGAAGATTTACGTCCTAAAATGTATCAGTATTTTATAGAATCCGATATTGATGGTAGACCTTTTAATCGCGTGGACCGTTCCACAGTATACCAAAGAGCGAAAGGCGTGCGTGATACGATTCCTTTTGGTACTCAACTTGACGTTTATGCCGAAGGCTATGAATGGATTTGTCATTCAATAGCGCCAAAGGCTTTTGAAACGCTAGATCACGATCCCCGAGTAATAATTGGTAATAAAGATTGTACGCAACCGTATTCTGCTAGTATATTGAATATTTCAGCTATGAGTTTTGGTGCGCTTAGCTCTGCTGCAGTTGAGGCGCTTAATGGCGGCGCTAAAATTGGAAATTTCGCACAGAATACCGGAGAAGGCGGGTTAAGTGACTATCATTTAAAGCACGGTGGTGATTTGATTTGGCAAATTGGTACAGCTTATTTTGGATGCCGAACAGAAGAAGGAAAATTCAATCCAGAACTCTTTTCCGAAAAATCGCAACATCCTCATATAAAAATGATTGAACTCAAAATTTCGCAAGGGGCAAAGCCCGGACACGGTGGTATTTTACCAGCCGAAAAGAACTCCGAAGAAATTGCAAGAATCAGACATATTGAGCCGCATACTAAGGTTAGTTCTCCACCCTATCACTCCGCTTTTGATACACCAATTGAAATGGTAAAGTTTATTAAAGAACTAAGAGATTTATCGGGAGGGAAACCGGTGGGGTTTAAATTGTGTATTGGCTATAAAAGTGAATTTATATCCATTTGTAAAGCTATGGTAGATTTGGATATTTATCCTGATTATATTGCTGTAGACGGCGGTGAAGGCGGTACAGGCGCTGCACCACCAGAATTTAGTAATTATGTAGGTGCACCTTTGATTGATGGTCTTGATTTTGTCCATAATATTCTAACCGGAATGGGGATACGACAACATATTAAAATTATTGCTTCGGGAAAAATCACTTCTGCTTTTCATATTGCGCGTGCAATTGCTTTGGGAGCCGACGCTTGTTATCAAGCCCGCGCTATGATGTTAGCATTGGGGTGTATTCAAGCCTTACTGTGTAATACAAATAAATGTCCTACAGGTATAACAACACAGGATCCTAAACTTACTGTAGGCTTGGTTCCTAGAGATAAAAAAATCCGTGTCGCTAGTTATCACGAAAAAACACTTAAAAATTTCGTTGAACTTTTAGGAGCTACAGGTTTAGATGAAGTGAGAAATTTAACACGTTCTCATATTTATCGTCGTATTTCATTTAATGACATGATAACTTATGAAGAACTTTTCCCTTCAATAAAACCAGGATCGATGGTTAATGGAGAGATTCCAGAGAAATACAATATGGACTTTGCTTTTGCCGATAAAACACGCTGGGGAATTCATCCTGAAGCAGCCGTCTAATTTTAGTTATTAATTACTAGACCTCGTGTTTTGGTAAACTATACGTCCGTTACAGCGAAAGATTCAGAATTTTGAAGGCTTAATTTAGATTGGTTTTTATTTTCAAATCTGGAGGTATTGTCTAATTCACGTCATTTTTCCCTTATGAACTTTACGTTTGCGGTGTTAACGAGAATTAAAATTGCTGTGATGATTAATTAATGTTGGCCAAGGTATAGAAACACGCGTTTACAATTGTCACATCCAGATTGCTATTGGGTGATGCATATAGTAGTTCTCTAGTGAAAAATAAATGTGCTTTTTCTTGTTTTTTTACCACAGTACTTTTTATTAACTATGGCAAATACTTTTAAAAACACAGCCAATTCCTCTCTTTTTTATAGAAAATTTAAATGCGCTATTACCTAATGTGAAGACTCACAAAAGCCTTGGCATTCTATTATATACGTTGATTCACATAGTAATCTTCTAGTATCTTTTGCGATAAGGGTTGAGGCTTTGTTGGAGCTCTCTCGATTTTTTAAATCGGGAAGCGACTGCCGAAAACCTGTCCACTATTGTAGGTAGAAAATAGTGGAACGCCCAAATTAAAAATCACTTTTAAAAAGTAAATCAGCGCATAAAAAAAGCACGATTTAACGTGCTTTAATTTTTTAGTCTTCTAAATGTTTCGAATAGCCTCGCCATTTCTCGATACACTGCTGTATATCTTCTGGAATTGGAGCGCTAAACTGCATAAACTCTCCCGTTTTGGGATGCTCGAAACCTAAGGTTTTTGCGTGTAGTGCTTGACGCGGCAATATTTTAAAACAATTATCTACAAACTGTTTATATTTGGTAAAGGTTGTCCCTTTTAAAATGCGCTCTCCGCCGTAGCGTTCGTCGTTAAAAAGGGTGTGACCAATATGTTTCATATGCACACGAATTTGGTGCGTACGTCCGGTTTCTAACTTGCAAGTTACCAAGGTTACATACGTTAAACGCTCTATGACTTTAAAGTGCGTTACAGCAGGTCTTCCTTTGTCTTCGTCCTCGCCGAAAAACACGGTGTTTTGCAATCTATTTTTAGGATGGCGGCCAATATTACCTTGTATAGTCCCTTCATCCTCTTCCATATTACCCCAAACAATAGCTACATATTCGCGCTCGCTAGTTTTGTCTTTAAATTGCTTAGACAAATGTGCCATTGCGTGTTCGGTTTTTGCGACAACTAGCAATCCGCTAGTGTCTTTATCGATACGGTGTACCAACCCTGGTCGGTCGCTAGAGTTTTTCGGTAAATTCTCGAAGTGATAAATTAAGCCGTTTATTAAGGTTCCTGAATAATTTCCGTGACCGGGGTGCACGACAATTCCTGCGGCTTTATTTACTACTAATAAGGTATCGTCTTCGTACACAATATCGAGGGGCATGTCTTCGCCAACCAACAAATTCTCGAATGGCGGATGCGAAAAAAGCACCCGGATACTATCGTCTGGTTTTACTTTATAATTGGCCTTTACAGGGGCGTCATTAACATGTATATTGCCCTCTTTAGCAGCGGCTTGAATTTTATTACGCGTGGCGTTTTCTATAAAATTCATTAAATATTTATCGATACGAAGAGGTGTTTGCCCTTTATCTACGGTAAATGCGAAGTGCTCGTAAAGTGTCTCGTTTTCGTTTTCTGGTAATTCTGGTGTATAGTCTTCTGTCATTATAAGCTTAATTACCGTTTCCGTTTCCTAAAACGAAGTCAATAGTTGATGTTTTTGATAGTTGTTCTCCTGGCGCGATTGGGTTTCCTTCAAAACGTAAACCTAACACCATATCTTTACCAATATTATCGATATATGTTGTCTTTCCTATTTTAAAGCCTAGCGCTTCTAAGGTTGGTTTTGCTTGTCTAAAAGTACGCTGACGTAAATCTGGAACGGCTATTTTACGATATCCTGAAGGGTTTAAAGTAATATATATTTTACGGTCTTCTTTTACCTGACTTCCTGCTTTTGGCTCTTGTTCGATTACCGAATATTTTGGATAGTCTGGATTATAATTTGCCGAATCTTGTATTTCTAGGGTTAGCGTTTCTTGTTCGAGCTCTATTTGTGCTACCCCTAATGATTTCCCTGTTAAATCGGGCACAGATTTAAATTCGCCGTGATTAGTAGAGATGTTTAACCACTTTAAAACAAGAAAACATAAAACGATAACTACTACAACAGCTAATACGAGTTGTTTTACAAACACTTTACTCGTTAAAAATTTGACTAGACTCATTAAAAATTATTTAGTTCAACTATTTAAGTATTATATAATCGTTTTTTTACTCTAAATAGTATGGCAAATATATAAAAACTAAAAGGTTTCTGTTTCAAATAAAATAAATGATATTTTTACGTTCTGTAAATAAAATGCTTTATTTTAAAGTAGCGCAACTCAACAGACATTAAATACAGCTTCAATGAAAAAAAACATAGCGATAATTATGGGAGGATATTCTAGCGAATATCAAATTTCCTTAAAAAGTGGAAACGTTGTTTACGACACGCTAAAAGCGTCTAACTACACTCCATATCGCATACATATCTTTAAAGACAAATGGGTGCTTGTAGACCACCAAGACCAAGAATTTCCAGTGGATAAAAACGATTTTTCGGTAGTGGTAAATAGTACAAAAATAACATTCGATTGTGTCTTTAATGCTATTCATGGCTCGCCGGGAGAAGACGGGTTTATGCAAGCCTATTTTAAACTCCTTAACAGACCACAAACCAGTTGCGGTATGTATCAAGCAGCGCTGACTTTTAACAAACGAGATTGCTTAAGTGTTTTAAAACCGTATGGTATTTTAACTGCTGAAAGCTATTATCTTAATTTAGGCGATGCCATAAACGAAGAAGACATCATTAAAAAAGTGGGCCTACCGTGTTTTGTAAAAGCAAATAAAGCCGGAAGTAGTTTTGGTATTAGCAAAGTGTATAAACAAGATGCTTTACAAGAAGCAATTACCGTGGCTTTTAATGAAGATGACGAAATTATCATAGAATCGTTTTTAGACGGTACAGAAGTGTCTGTGGGTGTGATCACTTATAAAGGAGAAACAAAAGTATTACCACTTACTGAAATAGTAAGCGATAACGATTTTTTCGACTACAAAGCTAAATACCTCGGGCAATCGCAAGAAATAACACCGGCAAGATTAACAACGGTACAGGAAGAAAAAGTGGTTACCGTAGCTAAAAAGGTATACGAAATCTTAAAAATGAAAGGCTATTCACGTAGCGAATTTATTTTTAAAAACGGAGAGCCACATCTATTAGAAGTCAATACCGTTCCGGGATTAACCAACGAAAGCATTTTACCTCAACAAGCAACGAAAGCCGGCATTTCTATGCTGGAATTATTTAGTAGTGCCATTGAAGAAGCACTGAAGAAATAAAACTGCAATTTATCTAAAAGCTAATAAACAAAAGGATAACACGACAAATTATGAAACGAGCACTATTCCCGGGATCTTTCGACCCTATTACATTAGGACATTACGACATTATAAAAAGAGCCATCTCTCTATTCGACGAAGTAATTGTGGCCATCGGCATTAATTCAGATAAAAAATATATGTTTTCTTTAGAGCAACGTTTAGAGTTTATAAAAGAAGCATTTAAAGACGAGCCAAAAGTAAAAATAGAAACTTACAAAGGCTTAACAGTCCATTTTTGTCAGGAAATCGATGTGAAGTTTATTTTACGCGGATTAAGAAACCCTGCAGATTTTGAATTTGAAAAAGCCATAGCACATACCAATAGAGATTTAGCAGCCATAGAAACCGTGTTTTTACTTACAGCGGCAAGCACTTCTTACATTTCATCTTCTATTGTTCGCGATGTCATTAGACATCATGGAGACTACACCAAACTAGTTCCAGCTAGCGTTCGTGTTTAAATATTTATCTATAAAATAAAATTTACAAAAACAAAAAAAGTCTACAGTATCCGAAATAGGAAATGTAGACTTTTTTTTATGAGAAATACCGAACTTCGGTATTAGAATTTATACTCCGAGAGCGGTTTTGGAAACTCCTCTGGGTTTGCTGCCAAATGGTACCGCGGGTCTTCGACATCTTCGATGATTACATCTTTAAATTTCGGACTCGCCTTATACATTAGCACTTTACAATCTTCACTTAAATGCTTAAGCCTAATCGTTTTTCCTGCAGCTTCATATTTTTCAACCAAAATAAAAATAGCTTCTAGCGCCGAGTGGTCGCTTATTCTACTTTCAATAAAATCTATTTCTACGTGATCTGGATCGTTTTTAACATCAAATTTATCATTAAACGCCTGGATACTTCCAAAAAATAATGGTCCCCAAATTTCGTACACTTTCGTACCATCGGTTTTTACGCGTCTTCTAGCTCTAATTTTCTTGGCGTTTTCCCAAGCAAAGGCTAATGCCGAAATAATAACACCAACAAATACTGCAATGGCTAAATCAAAAATAACGGTTACTGCCGATACTGTAATCAGTACAAAAGCATCCGATCTTGGTATTTTCTTTAAGATTCTAAAACTTGACCACGCAAACGTTTCTATAACCATCATAAACATTACACCTATTAAAGCAGCAATTGGTACTTGTTCAATGAATTTATCGGTAAATAAAATAAACGTTAATAAAGTCACCGCCATCATAATCCCCGATAGGCGACCACGACCACCAGCATTAATATTAATTACCGTTTGCCCAATCATACCGCAACCACCAGTACCACCAAACAATCCGCTTACCATATTTCCTGCTCCTTGAGCAATACATTCGCGATTTCCGTTTCCTCGTGTTTCTGTTAGTTCGTCGACTAAGTTCATTGTCATTAACGACTCAATTAATCCCACCGACGCTGCTAAAAACGCATACGGCAAAATAAAAGATAAGGTATCAAGGTTAATTGGTAAGTTTTCCCAAAGCTCTAAATTAGGGGTTGGAAACTCTCCTTTTAATCCCGTACCACCACCTTCTATAATATAAGAACCTACAGTAGTAACATCAAGTCCAGAAAAAACAACTAACAGCGTCGTTACTAAAATCGCCGTTAAAGACGCTGGTATCTTGGTTGTTAATTTTGGTAATAACCAAATTATAGCCATGGTTAAAGCGACTAGCCCAATCATAATGTATAATTCGGTACCCGTCATAAACGTAGTAATATAATTTTTTACACCATCGCTAGAGACTTCCAACGATTTATGGGAAAACATTTTTACCTGAGCCCAAAAAATAACGATAGCCAAACCGTTTACAAACCCCATCATTACCGAGTGCGGAATTAAACGTACAAAACGTCCTAATTTAAAAACACCTGCAAAAATTTGGATAATACCCATTAAAATCACACAGGCGAATAGGTAGAAAAAGCCCATATTTTCCACAGGTTGATCAAACAACATCCCTCGCGTATGTCCTTCAGAAATCATTGTTACAAAAATAACGGCTACAGCACCAGCAGCACCCGAAATTAACCCTGGTCTACCACCAAAAACAGCAGAAATTAACCCTACAATAAAAGCCCCAGAAAGTGCGACTAGCGGATCTATTTGCGCAACGAATGCAAAGGCAACAACCTCAGGAATCATCGCTAACGATACAGTAATACCTGCAAGCACATCGTCTTTTGCATTGGGCACTATTTTTCTTATAAAATCTGTCATTTTTTAACTTTTTTCAGGGTGCAAAAGTACGCTTAAATAACAGATACCCAAATGCTATTTACTATATTTGTTTTTATAAAATTAATTTGGGCGTGCCCTAAAGGTCGCGCTCTCGCAAGTCGCTTCTCGATAAAAAAATTGGGAAAGCTTCAACAATTGCTCCATCCCTCACGCTAAGAATAAGAAAATTAAGACCTTATGAAGTTTATTATTTACTGTTTACTAAGCGTACTTTGTGCTTGTCATTCTTCCGAAGAAAAAATATTACAGCCTTTAAATGTGTCCACCCATTTCGAAGTATCTAACGGCACCGAAACAGGAACCTATTACGACGTAATTAAGTTTTACAGTAATTTAGCAGCCACTTACCCGAGTATTGCAATGGACTCTATTGGCAACACAGACGCCGGTAAACCACTTCACTTTATTACGTACAATCCTGATGCGGAATTTAATTTTGAACAATTAGCAAAACACAAAGCTATTGTCCTTATTAATAACGGCATTCATCCGGGAGAAAGCGATGGAATCGATGCTACGATGTTACTGTTTCGCGATTTGGCACAAGGCAAATTAGAGACTTTAAAAAACACCGTTTTGGTAACCATACCCATTTATAATGTGGGGGGAAGCTTAAACCGAAACACGGCGACGAGAACCAACCAAAACGGTCCAAAAGAATACGGGTTTCGCGGAAACGCTCGTAACTACGATTTAAATCGCGATTTTATAAAAAGCGATACTAAAAATGCTAGAGTCTTTGCCGCATTGTTTCATAAAATACAACCAGATATTTTTGTAGACAACCACGTCAGCAATGGCGCAGACTACCAATACACGCTTACCCATTTATTTACGCAGCACAATAAATTAGGCGGGGAATTGGGGGCGTATCTTCACGAGAAAATGATGCCCGATTTAGAGCTAAATCTTGCTAATAAGAATTGGGATATTACACCATACGTTAATGTTTTTAATACTGTTCCAGACAACGGCTTTTCTCAATTCTTGGATGCGCCTAGATATTCTACTGGATATACCACTTTGTTTAATACGTTAGGAATAATGGTAGAAACCCATATGCTAAAACCTTACAAACAGCGTGTGGAAGGTACTTATGAGCTAATGAAAACACTCATCGGTATTACAGAAACCGATTATGCTTTAATTAAAGAGGTCCGCAATAACAACATAAAGCAATTTAAGCGCGATACAACCTATAAGTTTAATTGGGTGGTGGATACCACTAAACATTCTGTATTAAATTTTAAAGGCTACGAAGGAGAAATAATAACAAGCGAAGTTACCAATCTAAAACGTTTAAAATACAACCGCGACAGACCATTTACCAAAGCCATTATTTACAATAATTATTTTAAAGCCACACAAAAAGTAACAATACCCGTGTATTATGTCATTCCGCAAGGTTGGCATAACGTGTTGTCATTATTACAGCTCAATAACATTAAAACAGAACCTTTAGCTAAAGATTCCATTATTGAAGTGGAGCGTTATAAAATTGAAGATTTCAAAACTAGAAGACAGCCGTACGAAGGCCATTATTCGCATTATGACACAACTGTGGTTACCGATACTTTAGAAATAGCTTTCCGTGCTGGCGATATTTTGGTTAACACAAACCAAGACGGCCTTCGTTATGTATTGGAAACATTAGAACCTTCAGCAATCGATTCCTTTTTTAATTGGAATTTCTTCGATACTATTCTACAACAAAAAGAAGGTTTTTCGCCTTATGTTTGGGAAGATAAAGCTTTAGCGCTTTTAGAGACTAATCCAGAATTAAAAACAGCATTTGAAAAACGTAAAACAGAGAACAAAGCGTTTAGAGAAAACTGGTACTCACAACTTGATTGGTTACATAAACGCAGTGTGAATTACGAAAAAGCGCACTTACACTACCCTATCTATCGTATTACAGAATAAGAGTGTGCTAAAAAGACACCTTCTATTAAAGACCAGTGATGCTCCTTTTCAGTTTGTTACTTAAGTTTTGAATGTTTTGTTTTCGTTCCATTAATTCGATTAATTCACCCTCGAATGATTTGCTTTTTCTAAGGTTTGGAAACGAGAGCTTTCCCTTTGCAAAAGAACTTGAAATCAATAGAGGTAAATAGTTAAATACAAGAATAAACTTTTGAAGGAAGTCTGTTTTAATAACTTTTAACCCTATTCTATTAGCAGTTCTTTCGTTAAGAATATAAGACGTTCCTTGTATTTTGACCGCTGTATTTTTCTTCGCTTCAAAATCATTTATCAAATTTAAAAGCCCTTCCAGGTATTGCTGAAGAATAAAATTAGTTCTTTGAGTTCCGTTTAAAGCTCTATCAATTACAAAAACATAATCAAATAATGATCCGCCGTGAATTTTCACTACTCCTTTTTTTTCTCTTTCAGCAACCAAAAGAGAGGAATAGTATACTAAACTTCCTTTTTGCTTAAGTGATGGTACATCAAAAAAAGGAGCAACTATAGAGAGTGTAATCGCTAATAACAAGAAAAAAACAAGATAGAATCCGCTAAAAAAAGACACGGATAGCGCTAGTGAATTAATGAGTAGCGCGAAGCTACCTATTTTTAATTGGATTTGATTTTGTTCTCTTTTAGATTTTGAATAGAAGTGGTGTTGCATTGTTTAGCGTTATACATTCTTCGTGTAAGAGAATGCGGATTTAAAACAACAATTTAATGTTAGCGTAAGAGTTTTCTAAGGCTTTTTGAGAGTTTTCGTTATTTAACCATTCTACTTTAGTAATCCCTTCATTTTCTTGCGGTAATAATTCACCAGAATACTTCGTTTTCATTTCGAACCAATGGGTGATCTTTATTTTAAGTTTACCGTTACGCTTAAAAATATGATAGGTAATGTCTAATGGTTTTATAATTTCAAGTCCAGAAACACCGGTCTCTTCCTCAACTTCTCGCAAAGCCGTTTCTTCAATAGTTTCCTTTTTTTCGGCTTTTCCTTTTGGCAAATCCCATTTATCATTTCTATAAATAAATAAAATGTCGCCGTTTTCATTGTGTACTTTTCCACCGCCAGCAATAACATTTGGTAATTTCTTTAGAAACTTTTTAAGCAGTGTTTCTTCGTTATGATGTATTAAGCGTACAGAACTCATTTTTTTCTTAGATAAAGTCTGCACTACAGTCTCCATATTAGCATCCTTTAAAAGAAAATTTTTAAAGTCGGTTTCTTTTTCTACTATTGTATTTAAAAAAATAGGTTTGTCATTAACAAAAATGCGATACATATATAGGTATAAGTGTTTATTTACTGCTTGTAAAAATATCATTTTTTAAAGAACTGAACAGATTATTAAAAATATTTTTTTTTATCGAACATATAACTAGTAAATTAAATTATTCCTACTTTTGTACTTATGATTATCGACAAATATACTGCCAGACAAACCGCTAAGGTATTACTACAAGTTAATGCCATTAAATTACAACCAAACGACCCGTTTACTTGGGCATCAGGTTGGAAATCTCCAATTTATTGCGACAATAGAGTGGTACTTTCTTTTCCGTTAATAAGAAATTATATTCGTGAAGAAATGGCCAAGTTTATTGAGCAAGAATACGGTAAGCCAGACGTTATCGCCGGTGTTGCTACAGGCGCTATTGCCATAGGCGTACTAGTTGCCGAATATTTAGGTGTACCATTTGTTTATGTACGCCCTGAAGCTAAAAAGCACGGTCGCCAAAACCAAATTGAAGGCTTTATTGAGAGCGGACAAAACGTTGTCGTTATCGAAGATTTAATTAGCACAGGAAACAGTAGCTTAAATGCCGTTAAGGCTTTAAGGGAAGCCAATGTAAATGTTAAAGGAATGGTTGCTATTTTTTCTTATGGCTTTGAAGTGGCTTCAAAAAATTTCGAAGACGCCAACATTACCTTACATACGCTAAGTAATTACGACAGCCTATTGCAAGAAGCTGTTGAGGCTAATTATATAAAACAAGCAGAATTAACAACTTTATCCGATTGGAATTCCAATCCGAGCGAATGGAACGCTAATTGATACGCTTGTAAAAAGAACATAAAAACACTACTATGAAATTAGAATCTCCTAAAGTAACGGTACCAAAATCAGTAGAAGACACTTTTGCTTTTTTAAGCGATGTGAAAAATTTTGAAACCCTGATGCCCGAAAACATTAGCAAATTTGAAGTTTTAGATAACGACAAGTTTTTATTCGCTTTAAAAGGAATGCCCGAAATTATATTGAAGAAAAAAGAAACCGTGCCACCAAATAAAATAGTTTTAGGGGCCGCTGGTGGTAAATTAGATTTTTCTTTAATAGCAGACATACATGCTATCGATGAAAATTCTAGCGATGTAAAACTGCATTTTGAAGGTGAGTTTAACGCTATGATGGCTATGATGATAAAAGGGCCAATAAGTAAATTTATTGAAACGTTAGCCACTAATATGAAAACGGCCGTTTAATACAGTAACGAAATTTCCTTTAGACTAAAAGTTTCTAAAATAGCATCTTCTAAGAGTACTTGAAGGTGCCCTGAAGGCGACACTCCTTTTATAAAACCAGAAAACACTAGACCTTCAGCATTTTTAAATGTTGAAGGTTTATTATTTCTAAACAGGTGGGTTTCGTAAGTTGTATGCAGCTTAGACAACAACCCCGCTTCCAAGTCCTTAAAATAGTCTTTTAAATGTTTCAAAAACACTAATAACACTTCATCTAACTCAAAAAGATGCTGTTCTTGTAAAGCCATTGACGTCGCTCTTGGCAAATTAATGAATATTTTTTGGTTAACATTTAACCCGACTCCTATTATAGAAGAGTCTAAGGCGTTGTTTTTTATGACATTTTCGATAAGAATACCACACAGTTTTTTATTTTCTGACAAAATGTCGTTGGGCCATTTCACACTTACTTTCTTAATCTTAAAAGCATTTAATGCGTCCACTAAAGCCAAAGATATAGCGATGCTTATATAAAACTGATGTTCTATTTTTAAGTCTAAAAAGTCCTTAAACACGCTAAAAGTTAAGTTTTCGCCTGGGTTTACATTCCAAACAGTTCCCCTCTGTCCTCGCCCTTGTGTTTGCTGTTTAGCAACCACAACCGTATAATCTTCTAAGCTATTTTTATTGCTTAAATCTCTTAAAAAAGAGTTTGTAGATTCGGTGGCATCAAGTTTGATTATACGCATATAAATTGGTTATCTTCGCGTTAAATATAAATCATAAAGATATTATGATTTTTTTAAAGTATAAAGAACTAAAAAATAATAACTTTGCACAAATTAAATTAGATTAATGGCAATAAAAGAAATAAATACAGATGCACTCATAACGTCTATTATAGGTGGAATTGAAGATGTAAAGGGTAACGAAATAAATATTCTAGATTTAAGAAAAATTGAAAACACGGTATGCGATTATTTTATTGTTTGCGAAGGAAACTCCAACACTCAAGTAAACGCTATTGTAAGCTCTGTTCAGAAAAAGGTAAGTAAAGAATTAAAAGATAAGCCTTGGCATATTGAAGGAGAGGATAATGCAGAATGGGTTTTAATGGATTATGTAAATGTTGTGGTACATGTCTTTCAAAAGCATATTAGAGAGTATTATGATATTGAAAGCCTTTGGGGTGATGCCAAAACAACTAAAATAGAATCAAACTTATAAAAAAAATTCATGGCAGAAAATAAAAAAAACACAACACCAAAGAAACCTAAATTTAATCCATATTGGATTTATGGAGGTATCATACTTGCTTTAATCGCAGTACAATTTTTTGGAAGTAGTAACTTTAATGAAAGTGCGAAAATATCACCTTCTCAATTCTTCGAATACTTAAGAAACGGCGATGTTGACAAAGTTGACATTGTAAATAAGAGAGAAGCAAAAGTTTATTTAACTAAAGATGCGGAAGGAAAATCGGTTCACGAAAAATCAATTTCTCAACCGTTTCCTTTTTCTTCAGCAAAAGAAGCTAATTATAGTTTCGAATTTGGAGATCTCCAAAATTTCGAAAACAGAATTCAAGAAACTAAAAATAACTCTACAATAAGTACCGTTATAAAATATAAAACAGAATCTAACCCTTGGGGAGATTTACTGTTTAGTTTACTTCCTTTTGTTTTACTAATAGGAGTTTGGATCTTTATAATGCGTCGTATGTCTGGTGGCGCTGGAGGAGGTGCCGGTGGTCAGATTTTCAATATTGGAAAATCGAAAGCCAAACTATTCGATGAAAACACAAAAGTAAAAACATCTTTTAAAGATGTTGCAGGATTAGAGGGGGCTAAAGAAGAGGTACAAGAAATTGTAGACTTCTTAAAGAACCCTGAAAAATATACTTCTTTAGGTGGTAAGATACCAAAAGGAGCCCTTTTGGTAGGATCTCCAGGAACAGGTAAAACACTGTTAGCTAAAGCCGTTGCCGGTGAAGCTAAAGTACCTTTCTTCTCCCTATCAGGTTCAGATTTCGTTGAAATGTTTGTGGGTGTAGGAGCTTCTCGAGTTAGAGATTTATTTAAACAAGCCAAAGAAAAATCACCCTCTATAATATTTATAGATGAGATTGATGCTATTGGACGTGCGAGAGGTAAAAACGCAATGTCAGGAAGTAACGACGAGCGTGAAAACACGTTAAACCAACTGTTAACAGAAATGGACGGTTTTGGCACAAACACAAACGTTATTGTTTTAGCAGCAACCAATAGAGCCGACATATTAGATAAGGCTTTAATGCGTGCTGGACGTTTTGACCGTCAGATTTTTGTAGACTTACCAGATATTCGTGAGCGTAAAGAAATTTTTGAAGTACACTTAAGACCGTTAAAGAAAGCTGAAGGACTAGACGTTACCTTTTTAGCAAAACAGACGCCAGGATTCTCTGGTGCAGATATTGCTAATGTATGTAACGAAGCAGCCCTAATAGCTGCCAGAAATGGTAAGAAAGCGGTAGATAAACAATCGTTTTTAGATGCTGTAGATAGAATTGTTGGTGGCCTAGAAAAGAAAAATAAAATTATTACCCCAGACGACAAAAAAGCCATTGCTTATCACGAAGCAGGACACGCTACGGTAAGTTGGATGCTAGAACATGCAGCACCCTTAGTAAAAGTTACTATTGTGCCTCGTGGTCAATCTTTAGGAGCAGCTTGGTATTTACCAGAAGAGCGTTTAATTGTTAGACCAGAACAAATGCTAGACGAAATGTGTTCGGCACTGGGTGGTCGAGCAGCCGAGAAGGTTATTTTTAACCGCATCTCTACTGGAGCACTAAGCGATTTAGAAAAAGTAACGAAACAAGCACGTGCTATGGTTACTATCTATGGTCTAAGTGAGAAAGTTGGAAATTTAACGTATTACGATTCTTCAGGAGAACAAGAATATGGTTTCTCAAAACCTTATAGTGAAAAAACTGCTGAATTAATAGATCAAGAAATCTCAAGTATTATTGAAGAACAATATTTAAGAGCAATCAAGTTGTTGGAAGACAATAAAGATAAATTGACTGAATTAGCTAATGTATTATTGGAGAAAGAAGTTATTTTCAAAGATAATCTAGAAAAGATATTCGGAAAAAGAGCTTTTGAAAAAGACATTCAAAGAGACCTTGAAGAAATCGAAGATGCTAAGGTAGCTGAGGCAAAAGAAGAATAAACACTATAAAATATAGTTGCATTACTTTAAAAATCTTAAATTAACTCTTTAGTTAGTTTAAGATTTTTTATATTTGAATAAATCGGTAAAAAATTTGATAATAGCAAGATCTTAATGAGTCTATTTAGAAAACTATTTCCTTCTAAATCTGATAAAGAAAAGGAAGAAGTAACAGCTGCAAACAGGGGTAAGTATATGCCTCCTGTAAAATTACCAATCGACGAGAGTTTTACAATAAACTTTAAAGATAATGGAGGTAAGTTCTTGTACTGTGATAATATGAATGAGGTTTACGATAACTTGTCTTTAATTATTGAAGAAAATAAATGGCAAGATAAAACGGCCTACTTCTACGACCAAAATTTAAAACAACGCTTTAACGATCTGTACTTAAATCCAGGCACTTTAAATGATGCTACGTACTTTGTAACGACTTGCGAGAATTTAATTTCAGACGATGGTGCTATATTAATTTCTTCTAATCAGCTAGCTGAAAAGAAGTTGGCGGAATTTCCAGGCAACATTATAGTTTTCGCCACGACGAGCCAGATTGTAGGTAATATAGGTGAGGGCTTAAAAGAAATCAAGATTAAAAACGCCAATAAAATCCCTACCAACATTACGACAATAAAACTTTTTAAACCTGTTGCCGAAAAAGATTTTTTAACCTACGGTAGTCCTTCAAAAAACTTATATTTGCTGCTTTTAGAAGACTTATAATACATGAAGGAAACACTTACTCGATCCCTTTCAGGTTTACTTTATGTAGCCTTACTCATTATATCGTTATATAATATTCATACTCTAATTATTTTGTTTTTTGTCTTCGGGTTAATCTCCTTACAAGAATTTAATAAATTAATAGGGGTAAGAAACGGTGTTCCCTACATTATTTTCACCGTCTTATACTTCATTTTCGGGTATTGGCAGCTTCTTATAAAAACAGATGTCGCTATAGACGCCGCAACTCAAGTACTACAAGTAATTACTATTTTTGTACAATTATTCTTAATAAAGGACTTGTTTTCAGAAAAGGAAATCCCTCTATTTTCTTCTAAACGCTTCCTACTCACTACCTTCTATTTATCTAGTGCTTTTGTCTTTCTTATTCTCATTGCCAACTACGATAACAACTTTAACCCGAAACTTCTATTAGGTGCTTTCATTGTGGTTTGGGTTAATGATACCTTTGCCTATTTTGTAGGTAAAAATTTTGGTAAGCAAAAGTTGTTTCCTAGCATTTCACCTAAAAAAACAGTCGAAGGTTTTCTAGGCGGTTTGTTTTTTGCTTGTGTTTCTAGTTATTTTATTGCTACCTTTACTGGCACATTAACAACAAACCAATGGCTCCTTTTAAGTGTAATAATTAGTGTTTTTGGCACAATTGGCGACTTAATAGAGTCTAAGTTTAAAAGACAAGCAAATGTTAAAGATAGTGGTGTTATAATGCCAGGTCATGGCGGTTTATTAGATCGTTTTGACAGTATTATTTTTGCCGCTCCTTTTATATATTTATTCTTAAGAATTTTAAAATATGTTTCATAAAGAAGGCCATAAAATTATAGCACTAACATTTATTATTGTTATTGGCTTATTTTTAATTGTAGACAACTTTGTTAGTACAACTTGGTTAAACTATCTACTAATGTCGTTTCTTTTTGTTTTTTTAATTTTAATTCTTCAGTTTTTTAGAAACCCTAAAAAGAAATTAGTGATTAACGATAGCACGATAATATCTCCTGTAGACGGTAAGGTTGTAGTTATTGAAGAAGTTTTTGAACCCGAATATTTTAAAGATAAACGTTTACAAGTTAGTGTCTTTATGTCTCCGATAAATGTTCATGTTACACGATATCCTGTTGCTGGTAAAATTACGTACAGTAAATACCATCCTGGAAAGTTTTTAGTGGCTTGGCATCCTAAAGCTAGTGAAGAAAACGAGCGTACAACAGTTGTTGTAGATAATAAATTATATGGTGAAATACTATACCGCCAAATTGCTGGCGCTTTAGCGCGACGTATTGTTAATTATGCTGTGAAAGATCAAGAGGTTGAAAAAGGATCAGATTCTGGTTTTATTAAATTTGGTTCGAGAGTAGATTTATATTTACCTTTGGACACCAAAATTAAAGTTCAGTTAAACCAAAAAGTAAGTGGTGGAGAAAGTATTATTGCGGAAATGTAAACAAATGACTTCAGAAGATCTTGAAATACTATTTAAAGAGACTGTGGATCGTATTAACGATCATACAGAACCTTTTCCTGCAGATTTCTTATTAAGGCTTTATGCGTACTACAAGAAGGCTACAAATAATTATGAAAGACCAAACAGTCGAACGCCAATTATTAATGCCTTTAAAACAAATGCCCTTTTCCAGATAGAAAACATCTCTACAGATGATGCAAAAAAAACGTATATTGAATTAGTGAATAATTATTTTTTATACCGAAAATAACAACTAATTTTTAATTCGTTCATGAATTTTGTTGCTTCTATCTTACCTATGCCAGCCCTAGTGGGAGTAATTTTTGTACTTGTGGGTTGTATAATGCATCTCTTTCCTCCTAAGATAATTAATCCTCTCTATGGGGATAGAGCCAGACGCCCTATGAAAAACCAAGACCAGTGGGATTTCGCACAAACATACGCTTCTAAACTTTTAATCTTTTGTGGAGTTACACTCACTTTCATTTCTCTATTAGGATTTGTTTTAGAGGTATCCCATGATATCGCGGCCATCCTGAGTACTCTTTTAATTATAGGTTCGATAATACCGGTCTTAGTAAAACAGAAAAAGCCATCAAAACTAAATTTGACGGCTAATTTTTTATTATTTTTTTTTAATATTATCTCATTCTAGAACAAATTCTAGAGGCTGACCTGTAGCGGCATTTGGAAAATTAATCCCCAATAACGCTGAAAGTGTTGGCGCAATATCAGTAATAATTGTTTTCTTTAAAGTATTTCCTTTTTTAATTCCGTTTCCATAAAACAATAAAGGTACGTGTGTGTCATAGTTTAAAGTCGACCCGTGTGTAGACCCCGTTCTACTATAACTAATAACCGCAGGATCCAATACATAAATAACATCCCCAGAGCGTTTTTGGTTGTATCCGTTTTGAATTAACTCTTCTATACCTGTGGTAAAAGACGCATTTTGCATTGTTTTTGCCGTGTAGGCTTTGTCAATTTTTTCGTAGTGAATAATTTCGTTCACAAGTGCCTCTTCAACAGTTGCTAAATCTAAATCCAATTCAATAATCCGTTTATGATTCAAAAATATTTGATTATTACTAATACTTTCAACCAATTCTGAATCAGAAAAACGGTCCGCTATAAACCCTTTCACGTGCTTTCTAAATAATTTATTATTAAAATAACCTGAAGGTATTTTTAAACTCTGCAAGTAAGCAGGCACATTTACTGCAGCATGATCTGCGGTTAAAAACACCGTATAATTTCCTTTACCTACTTTTTCATCGAAGGCATTTAATAACCGTTCAATATCTTGATCTAAACGAATGTAAGTATCTTGCACTTCTTTAGAATTCACTCCAAAATTATGACCAATATAATCGGGGCTAGAAAAACTTATTGTAAACACATCGGTAACCTCATCTTTACCTAATGCTTCGCCTTCAAGTGCGGCAATAGCAAAATCGGCCAAAATACTATTTCCGTAAGGCGTGCTTTTTAAAATATCATAGCCTCCATTCTCGGTACTTAATGCTTTTAAATCGTAAGGAAATGTAGCGTCTTCTTTTCCTTTAAAACCACCTTCAAACGTATTTAAATCAGTTCCACTTTCAGTATAAGAATTAATATCATATAATGTATTCCACGTTTTTAAATAACTGTCACTTTTTCCCGAAGCATTAAAATTAGATACCCATTTTGGTAAAGCATCCACATAAAAACTGCTCGTTACAAAAGCCCCTTCATCATCGCCAACAAACCAATAAGCGGCATTAGCAGAATGCCCTGCAGGTAAAATAGCACCACGATCTTTAATAGAAATCCCTATTGTTTTTCCTTTGGATTGCGTAAATAATCTATTTTCATCACCAATAGTCGTTGTTTTCATTCTATGCGGTGACATTTTACCCGCAGCTGTCGTTGTCCCCACAGAATTAACAATAGAATCACCAACACAATATACGCGAGATCCTTCGTGCTTGTCATACCAGTAGTTGGCTATAATACCGTGGTATTTTGGTGTTGTACCCGTATAAATAGAGGCATGACCTGGCCCTGTATACGTAGGGGCATAATTGTAATGATTATTTTTACAATTAAAACCTTCACTAATCATTCGCTTAAATCCGCCCTCCGAAAATTTATCATTGAAACGTGTTAAATAATCGTAACGCATTTGGTCGACTACGATTCCAACAACAAGTTTTGGCTGCGTAGACGTCTTTTCTGCCACGCTAACTAAAGGAGTTTGATTCAATTGACTTTGGGCACGACACCCAAAAAGTATGGTTATTAAAAATATACTGACAAAAATTCTCATAGTATTCGTATTTGTTAAGAACTACCAAAAATACAGCTTTAAACACATCTTAATTTAAAATTATCGTTAAATACGACCAATAATTTTATACTTTAGCAGTATATTTTTTTCTATGCAGTACCTACATAATATTGGAACTTATTTTTTAATGATTGTTGAGATGTTTCGTAAACCGACCAGATGGTCTGTAATGAAACAACTGATTTTAAAGGATATAGACGACTTGGTAATTGGATCTATTGGCATCGTAGCTTTTATCTCTTTTTTTGTGGGAGGTGTTGTTACCATACAGACCGCCTTAAATATGGATAACCCACTTATCCCCAGATCTTTAGTCGGTTTTGCTACGAGACAGTCGGTTATTTTAGAATTTGCACCTACTTTTATCTCCATAATAATGGCTGGAAAAGTGGGCTCTTTTATAACCTCTAGTATTGGTACGATGAGAGTTACCGAACAAATTGATGCTTTAGAAGTTATGGGAATAAACTCATTAAACTATTTAGTATTCCCTAAATTTATAGCACTTACACTCTACCCTTTCGTTATTTCCATCGCCATGTTTTTAGGTATTGTCGGGGGATTAGCCGCTTGTGTTTTTGGAGGTTACGCTAGTATAGATGATTATATTACGGGATTACAACAGGATTTCGAACCTTTTCATATGGTGTATGCCTTTTTAAAGACCTTATTATTTGCCTTTGTCTTAGCAACCGTTCCTTCCTATCACGGTTTCTATATGAAAGGTGGTGCCTTAGAAGTAGGAAAAGCGAGTACGACCTCTTTTGTTTGGACAAGTGTTGTAATTATTCTTTTAAACTATATACTAACCCAAATGTTATTAAGCTAATGATAGAAGTTACTAATTTAGAAAAATCGTTTGGTGATGCTCATATATTAAAAGGCATCAGCACCACATTCGAAAAAGGTAAAACAAACCTAATTATTGGCCAAAGTGGCTCCGGTAAAACCGTGTTTTTAAAATGTCTCTTAGGACTTTTCGATTATGAAAAAGGAAAAATCGCCTACGAAGGGCAAGTTTTTGCCGAATTATCTGAAGCTGAGAAAAGAGATTTGCGTGCTAAAATAGGTATGGTGTTTCAGGGCGGTGCCTTGTTTGATTCTATGACTATTGAAGAGAATGTAATGTTCCCTCTGCAAATGTTTACTAAACAAAGTAAGAGTGAAATGCAAGACCGCGCTAACTTTGTTTTAAACAGAGTAGAATTGAAGGACGCTAATAAAAAAAAGCCAAGTGAGGCCTCTGGAGGAATGCAAAAACGGGTGGCTATTGCTCGTGCTATTGTAAATAACCCTAAGTATTTATTTTGCGATGAACCGAACTCTGGTCTAGATCCTAAAACAGCTATTGTTATAGATAATTTAATTAAAGAAATTACCGAAGAATACAATATTACCACGGTTATTAACACACACGATATGAACTCGGTGATGGAAATAGGCGAGAAAATAGTGTTTTTAAAAGATGGCTTAAAAGCTTGGGAAGGATCGAAAGACACCATTTTTCAAACCGATAACGAAGTGGTTACTGATTTTGTTTACTCCTCTAACTTATTTAAAAAAGTGAGACGCATGTATATTGAAGAGAATGAAAATTCTTAACTAAAAAAATCTGAGATAAATAGTTTATCTGATATGTTGAAACTTTAGTGATTTTTAGAATCTACTCTCTTACCCTTGTACAGATGCGGGCCTACTAGAATAATTTCACCTTAAATGTTTCTTTACTAATATAGAATCTGTTTTAACGGTATTCTTCAACCATATTTTTAATTCTTTCTCTTTTCTTAATTTTACTGAGTCCTGTAATCGTTTATCCCATTCTACATCAATTACAGAAACCGTGTCTATTTTAATAAAATCTTTTGTTTCTAACATTTTAGAATAACCGAAATATTCTAAATCTCTAAATCTAATTTTAGCATCCTTAGCTAAAGTAGTAAATGAAATAGTTCCAAAAGGATTCCCCTTCTTCTCCATCTGGATATTTAAGTTCTTAACAGTTTCCTGTAAACTTTCAATTTCTGTTTGAAGTCCGTGGATTACGTTATCCTTTCTATCTAAATCAGCATAAGCGCGATCCAGAGACTCAGAAATACGGTCTACGCTTCTGGTTTCATTACTATTAATAACCAATTCGAAATCTTTAATATTATTATAGTCTGAGCCGTTTCTTAGTTCATTTCGTAAAGCGGTAATAATAGCATCGCTCATTTCACCATTAAAATAAAGACTAATTTTATGCTCTTTAATGTCTAACTTTTTGCGTTGCAACCATAAATCGTCGTTAGTTTCAATCTCGTTTTCTATGAAGTTTTTATAAGACATTTCGTACTTACTTTCTTGTAATACCGTGTAAAATGAAATCGCCGCAGGAATCATTACAATAATTGCTACTACTGAAGCTATTTGAGAAATACGTTTCCTTTTTGCCGAGTTAGCATATTTAAGCATTGGAAATCGCAATATTTTTAGTACCAAGAACGTCGCTAATGCAATAAATATAGTATTGATACTAAACAAATACATCGCACCACTAAAATAGCTCCAGTTTCCTTTTGCCAAACCATAGCCGGCCGTACATAAAGGCGGCATTAAGGCTGTTGCAATAGCCACCCCAAATATTACCGAGGCAATCGTTCCTTTTTTGGTACGTGCAATAATTAAAGCCAAACCACCAAAAAAGGCAATTAAAACATCGCGAATATCTGGTCGTGTACGTCCTAGAAGCTCGGAAGTATCTTCACTTAACGGGAAAAATTCAAAGAACAAATACGCTGTTAATAAACTTAAAATAAGCATTATAGCTAAGTTTATTAGAGACCGTTTTAAAGTGTCAATGTCGTTAATGGCAATAGATAAGCCTATTCCTAAAATAGGCCCCATTAACGGAGAAATTAACATCGCGCCAATTACCACTGCTGTAGAGTTAGCATTTAAACCAATGGAAGCCACAAAAATAGAACAAATCAAAATCCAAGCTGTTGCGCCTTTAAAAGGAATATCCGCTTTAATCGCTGCTATAGTTGCATCGCGATCGGTATCACTTCTAAAGTCTAAAAGTTCGACTAGAAAGGCTTTTATACTTTCAAAAAGTCCTTTGGCATCTTCTTTTACTGCTTCTTTAGAAGATCCTGTTGCTTTTCCTTCAGTCTTTGATTCCGCGTTACCCTTGGATCCATTTTCTTCCTCTTCAGAAAAATTAAATTTATGTTCTTCGCTCATATTCTAACCTAAATGATCACCAAAATTCTCTTTTACTTTATTTAATACAATTTTAATATCTTGCTCTTTGTCTTTAGGAAAGATAAGCAAAACATCTTTTTTATCTACAATGATGTAATCTTTTAATCCGTCGACAATAACCACCTTATCGTTTTCGGTTCTAATCATATTACCAGTGCTATTTTCGACTAACGTTTTCGCATTTACAATGGCATTATTATTATCGTCTTTTGGTAATTTATCGTATAAACTTCCCCAAGTTCCTAAATCGTTCCAGTCGAATGCGGCTGGAAGTACAAACACATTTCTCGATTTTTCCATTATGGCGTAATCGACTGATATGTTTTCGGCTTTAGGATAGTTTTCTTCAATAAAAGCGGCTTCTTCTTTAGTGTTATAAAGGGCTTGCCCCGATTTAAAAAGAGTAAACAAATCCGATTGATTCTCTTTAAATGCTTTTAGGACATTTTGAACACCCCACATAAAAATTCCAGCATTCCACACAAAATTACCTTTGGCTATAAATTCTTTTGCCGTGTTATAATCTGGTTTTTCTCGAAATTGCTTAACCGGTTTAATGGTATCTGTATTTTCTTTATCGAATTCGATATAGCCATACCCTGTATTAGGAAATGTAGGCTTAATACCTAAGGTCATTAATGCATCGTTTTCTTGGCAAAACTCGAACGCTTCTTCAACATTGTTTGTAAACGCCATCTCATCTTCAATCCAATGATCGCTAGGTGCTACAATAACGACCGCATTGGGATTTATTTTTTCAATTTTAAGGGACGCGTATAAAATACAAGGCGCTGTATTTCGCATTGCAGGCTCTAACACCACTTGCTTGGACGATACTTCTGGCAACTGTTCTAAAACCAAATCGTTATAACATTCATTGGTTAAAATAAAGATATTTTCTTTGGGAATAATTTTAGATAAGCGACTAAATGTTTTTTGAATTAATGTTTCGCCTGTTCCCAACATATCGTGAAACTGTTTTGGAAACTCTTGAGTACTTACTGGCCAGAATCGAGATCCAACACCACCAGCCATTAAAATAGCGTAATAATTTTTATTCATATTTATAATTTCTTTGTAAGAGAAATACTTTTAATTTTAATTTAATTAAGCTGAAGCTATGATTTCAACTTCTGCATTGGGATTGAAAAGATACACTTTTCCCGACTTAACTTCTACACATTCATAACGTTTTGTGCGTATCCCCCCTTTTTTAAACACTCTGCCATTATATAATTTAAAAGTGCTTCCTAAAGGCACCTCAAACACAAGGGTTTTGTCATTTGGGGAGTCGTATTGTTTAAGCGCATAAACCAATGCCGTATCAGTATCGCTACTGGCTTTAGGATTCTTAAAATGGTGTGCTAATAAGGGCAATAAAGTGACAGGAAAAATAGCTGGATTTAAAAAGGGCAACATTAAATGCTGAAAGGTGTACTTCCATTCTTTACCGTGCGGTTTTATAAATTTACCATAGGTTTTATACGCTTCGTAATGTGCTATTTCGTGTATTAATGTAATTAAAAACCGATAGCTATTTAAATTGCTATTTATCGTTATTTGATGCTTTCCGTTTGGTAACTTTCTATAATCACCATGACGTGTTTTACGCTCTTTTTTTACTAAAACACTTAAACCATCTTCTTCTAAAAGTTGTACAACTTGAGCTTTTGCTTGTTTAGGAATATGGTTTGAAATAGTATTTTGCATGCGTTAATTTTAAGCATTTATGTGATAAAAGAACGAAGATTTTAAAATTTTAAAATCGCATATAGCGTTCCGTTAACACTATACACGAATCGCTTAACTGTTTAGGCTTCTGTAAAATTACAGACGTTATTACATACGTTCTGGCACATTAATGCCCAATAAACCGAAAGCATTTTTTATAGTTTGCGCTACCATATTCGATAATTGCACTCTAAATACTTGAGATTGCGCGTCGTCGTTACCTAAAACAATAGGTACGTTTTGGTAAAAAGAATTAAAATCTTTTACTAAATCGTAAGTATAATTGGCTAATAAAGCAGGACTATGTTGTGTTGCCGCATTCTGAATGACTGCTGGAAACACTTGTAATTGCTTTAGTAATGCTTTTTCTTTATCGTGTAATTCGTAAGCAAAATCTGTAACAAGACCTTCAGTTTCTAAATTCGCTTTTCTTAAAATAGACTGAATTCTAGCATACGTATACTGAATAAAAGGCCCTGTATTTCCTTGAAAATCGATAGATTCTTTTGGATCGAATAAAATTCGTTTTTTAGGATCTACCTTTAAGATGTAATATTTTAAGGCGCCTAAACCAATAGTGCTAAATAATTCGTTTTTTTCGTCTTGAGAATAACCGTCTAACTTTCCTAATTCTTCTGAGATTTCTCCTGCTGTGGTAGCCATTTCAGCAACCAAATCGTCGGCATCGACCACTGTTCCTTCTCTACTTTTCATTTTTCCCGAAGGTAAATCTACCATTCCGTAACTTAAATGAAATAAGTTTTTAGCCCAATCAAAGCCCAATTTCTTCAATATTAAAAACAATACTGAAAAGTGATAATCTTGTTCGTTACCCACAGTATAGACCATTCCACCAACATCTGGATAATCTTTAATACGCTGTATTGCCGTACCAATATCTTGCGTCATATAAACGGCTGTACCATCGCTTCGTAACACGATTTTTTCGTCTAAGCCATCTTCGGTTAAATCGCACCACACCGAACCGTCTTCTTTTTTAAAGAACACCCCCGTTTTTAAACCTTGATCTACGAATTCTTTTCCTAAAAGGTACGTTTCACTTTCATAGTACAAGCAATCGAAATCCACCCCGAGGTTTTTATAGGTTACATCAAAACCTTTATACACCCATTGGTTCATCGTTTTCCAGAGTGTAACCGTTTCTTCATCTCCCGCTTCCCACGCTAAAAGCATTTGTTGCGCTTCAATTAAAATAGGCGCCTCTTTTTTTGCTTCATCTTCAGTTTTTCCTTCCGCTTTTAAAGCTTCAATCTCTTTTTTATATTCTTGGTCGAACTTTACGTAGTAATTACCAACTAGTTTGTCGCCTTTCAATCCTGTAGACTCTGGTGTTTCATTATTACCATAACGTTTCCAGGCTAACATACTCTTACAAATATGAATACCACGGTCGTTTATAATTTGAGTTTTATAGACTTTTTTTCCCGACGCTTTTATAATTTCAGAAACACTATATCCTAATAAGTTGTTTCTAACATGGCCTAAGTGAAGTGGTTTGTTGGTATTAGGTGAAGAGTACTCGACCATAACCGATTTACCTTCTACTGAAGGCAACACAAAGCCGAAGGTACTATTATCTTTTACCGCATTAAAAAACGCGATATAATAACTATCTTCAATCTCTATATTTAAAAAGCCTTTAACAACATTAAAGGCTTTTACGTCTTTAACATTATCGACCAAATAGCTACCAATTGCTTCACCAATTTGTACCGGATTGCCTTTTATTACCCGCAGCATCGGAAATACAACTATAGTAATATCTCCGGCAAACTCCTTACGAGTCGCTTGAAATTCTACCGTTTCTAGGTTCGCTTGATACAGTTCGTGTACCGCTTTTTGTACTTGTTTTGATACTGTTGCTTGAAGGCTCATTTATAACGTTTTTTAGACTTGCAAAGATACTATTATTATTACAAAAATACCGGATTCCGCTTGCATTCAGTCTTAAGAAATTAAAGAAACCGTCTTCAAAGAACCTTGTTTTAAGCGTCGTTATAAAACGTTAAAAGAAGTACGGCATTTTAACGTTACCACCGAATGATTATATTTCACATCTTAATTCAACGAGGTAATCCTACCGTATGTCTGTTTAATCTGATTTACTTGTTTTTTAACCTTTAAATTAGTTTTTTTATAACATTTTTCTAATTTTTGTTACTGCTAATTAACTGACTTTAAATACTTTTACTTTTTTTAACCCCGAATATGATTTAACATTTGTTAATTAGCGATAAATGTATGAAGCATCTATTCGTTTTATTTTTAGCTCTAGTTTCCTTAAACTGTTTTTCTCAAACTGAAGAATTAGATAATCTTGCTATACAATTAGCTTACGAAAGCTCTGAGTCCTCAAAAGTTGCTATTTCTATTGAAATTATTAAAAACTTAATAGCTCTAAAGGATTTTGATAAAGCCCTAAAGCATATTAAGCAAAGTGAGAAATTATCTAAAAAATTAAATTCGGATAAAAAACTAGCGCAACTGCTGTACTATAAAGCATTAATTCTTTCTTTAAAAGACGACTATATTACTTCGGTAAACCTACTAAATAAATCAAAAGCACTTTCCATTAAATTAAACGATTCCCTTTTCACTGCGGAAATTAACAGCAAATTGGGAGCTATACAAATTGAACACGGCGATTATAAGCAAGGTATTATTAATATTAAAAAAGGAATTATTCAATTAGAAAGTAAAAACGATTCGCCTACGCTTTCTGAGGCTTACAATACACTGGCTTCTGCTTATAAAAACATTAATCAATTTAAAAATTCTCAAAAGTTTTATCTTAAAAATATTGAAATAAATAAAAACCTGGGAAACCGAGAGGCCATACTACAGACACACATTGATTTAGCAGAATTATATATTGAACACAAGCACTATAAAGAAGCTGTATTTAATTTTGAAAACGCACTAACCCTCCTCGACACTAAGAACGAGGAATATAAAGGTAGAATACAGCCGCAACTGGGTACAGCATATATTAATTTTAAAAATTTAGATTTAGCAAATAGACATCTTATTGAAGGATTAGAAATTAACAGACGATTAAAAAACACAGAAGGAACGATACACTCTTTAAATGGTTTAGCCGAATTAAATAGGATAAAAAGACGTTTTAAAACGGCGAAAAAATTAGCCTTAGAAGCCAAAACACTGGGAGAATCTATTAATGATAAACAAAAACTATTATATAGTTACAGACTTTTAAAAGATTTAGATTCGTTACAAGGTAATTTTAAGCAAGCGTATTTATGGCAATCAAAATACTTCACTATTAAGAATCGTTTAGACCGAGAAAAAGAGAAAAAAGAGCAACTCGCGAGAACTTTAGATGCTATTACTATCGAAAATGATGACCTTAAAGTATCGACCTTATCAAAAATAAAGGTTAGCACTGTTGCTAACACGCAAGCTAATACCCCCTTTAAACTAGCTTTTTACGTCTTAATTATTGTATTTGCTATAGCCCTTTTATTTTTAATTTCAATTTCAATAAAACGTAATGGTCTATTAAAAGACATAAGACGCCTCGAAACAAAAAATAGAGACATAGAACTTGAGAATAAATCAATATTAGAACAAAAAGAACATTTGGAAAGTATTAATGATATTAAAGACAAGCTGTTTTCTATTGTCTCTCACGATTTAAAAGATTCCTTAATTTCAACAAAAGAGTTTATAGATTTATTAAAGGATGGGTCTATCTCACAAGATGAGTTTCGCAGTTTATTACCGGAATTGAGTGATAATGCTAATAATGCATCGCTACTCCTTTTTAATTTATTAAACTGGTCCAAATCGCAAATGCAAACCTTAGTATCTAATCCTTCCCTATTTGATATTCAAGAGGTGTTTTACGAGAAAATTAAACTAATCGATTTAAAACTACAGAGTAAAAACATTCAACTCGTTGATAAAACGGTAAAAGACGTCGTGTATGCCGATAGAAGTATGGTTGAAATAATTATACAAAACCTTTTAGCGAATGCTGTTAAGTTTTGTAAATCTGGAGATATTATTACGCTTTCAAACCACATAAGTAACGGCTACGCTTTGATTACAGTTGCCGATTCGGGAATTGGTATTACAGAAGAAAATCAACGCCAATTATTTAGCAAAAATTCAATTTCAACTATTGGCACAAACAACGAAAAAGGTACCGGTTTAGGATTAAGTATCTGTAAAGACTTGGTAGAATTAAATAATGGAAGAATCTGGGTGGACAGCACCATAAATAAAGGGAGTTCGTTTTACATAGAACTCCCTAAAGATAAGGTTAAAACACCCGAATTAGTTTAAATTAAACTTTTGGCAAAAACACTTCAGCCATCATACAACGTGCACTTCCGCCACCGCAAACCTCGATAGTTGGTAACGGACTATTAATAATCTCACAATGTTTTTCTATTAAAGTAATCTGTGCTGGTAATAACGACTTGAAGGCCGCTTCACTCATTACCAAATAGCGCTTATCTTCAGCACCAAGCACTTGTAACATATTTCCTGCGAAGTGCTCCATTTGCTCCACAGAAATGTTAATAATTTCTTTATTATCTTCTTGTAGATTTTTAATAACGAGATTGCGTTCTTTTTTATCGTCTATAGTATCTAAACAGATAACGGCAAATGTTTCTGCTATACACATCATAACATTAGTGTGGTAAATAGGCAATCGCTTTCCCTCTACCGTTTGGTATGCTGTAAATACTATTGGAGTAAATTCAAAATCTTCGCAAAATTCTATAAATAACGTTTCGTCTGCTCTAGGAGATAATGCGCAATAGGCTTTTTCGTTTGCGCGGTCTAACAATAAGTTTCCAGTACCTTCTAAGAAAACACCTTCTGCTTCCGCAGACGTGTAATCGATAATATTTTTTATTTCGAAACCTTCTTTTTCAAGACGTTCTAAAACCTCTTCTCTTCGTTCTCTTCTTCTATTTTCTGCAAACATTGGATATAAACCAACAGTTCCATTCTCATGAAAACTCACCCAATTGTTTGGGTAAATAGAATCTGGAGTATCTAATTCAAGAACATCATTTTCAACAATTACAGTTACACCAACCGCTCTTAGTTTTCCTACAAGATTATCAAATTCGTCTTGAGCTTGAGCATTAACTTCGGCGTTTTTCAACTGTAATTCTTCTTGAAAATAATTATTAACAGCAGTTTGTTCATTCATCCTAAAACTTACAGGACGAATCATTAAAATTGTATTTGTTGTTTGTTGCATTTTATAATTTTTCACAAAAGTACTTTAATTTAACACCATCGGTGTTTAAATACTCTTATTTTTACGTTAACTCTTGCTTCCATTTAATATTACACCCAATACTTGGCTTCTGATTTTCGGGTGGTGCACCGTGACTTAAAATACGGTCTAAAGCATATTGTACATCGTGCCCTGTAACGGGCCTTCCATTTCTAGGTCTAGAATCGTCGAACTGGCCGTGGTACGTCGCTTTCAAACGATTATTAAACACGTAAAAATCGGGTGTACACGCCGCATTATACGCTTTCGCCACTTCCTGACTTTCATCGTATAAATATGGAAATGGAAACTGTTCATTTTGCGCTAATTCTGCCATTAATTTGGGGGAATCCTGAGGATAATTCTTAACATCATTACTGCTAATAGCGATAAACGTAACGCCCTTTTTAATATACTTATTAGCCACTGCTACCATCATTTTATTAATATGGATGACAAACGGACAATGGTTGCACATAAACACAATAACCGTGGCGTGTTCTCCTTTACATTCTTCCAGCGATTGCTTCGCGCCAGTCAACGGATTTAACAGTTTAAATGAAGGTGCTAAAGCGACCACAGGAAACGGGTTAGATTGTGTATCTGCCATATTTTATTTATGTTGAATGCTGCATTGCAAGCTGCCTTAAACCTAAGGTGTAGAGTTAGAAACTTGCAACACTTTACCGTTGTAAAATTTTTGCGCGGTTAATGAAAACTGTGCGATATATTCGGCCATATGCAACGCTGAAGTGGGCACCTCTAAGCCCGGAAAAGCCTCTGCTAACATTTCGGTTTTTACTGCTCCCAAAGCCAACACGTTAAAGCTTGGTCCTGTTGCTTTATATTCTTCCGCTAAAAGCTCGGTAAGCGTTATAACAGCGCCTTTACTAGAACTATAAGCAGATAACCCCGGGAACTTTACACTCCCTTGAATACCGCCCATTGAACTGATAGTAACAACGTGAGAATCCTTTTTCATAAACGGTAAAACGGTACGTGTCATTTCGGCAACTCCAAAAACATTTGTTTTATAAACGGCTTCAAATTCCTCCCTAGTTGTTTCCATAAAAGGCTTATTAATTAAAGCACCCGCGTTATTAATTAAAATATCAACGTGCTTCCATTCTGTTTCTATAAAGTGTGTCACTTTCTCATAATCTTCAGGCTTGGATAAATCGAACGCAAAAGCATTAAGAGTCTTAAAATTAAGATTACTTATAGGCTCATTATTTCTAGACAATGCCAATACATTGTGGCCTTGACGCGCTAATAATTGCACCAATTCGAAACCAATACCCCGACTAGTTCCCGTAATAATTATATTTTTAGTTTCCATATAACTGTATTTCGTTTGTTGAGGCATTCGCCGTTTTTTCTATAACTGGCCCTAAGGCATTTATTAAATTAGCCATAAATGTATAATCGAGTTTATCGATTTCGTCGTGTACGTGGTGGTAAAAATCAAAGTTGGTTAAATCGCATGACGACACCGTGTGTGCAGGAACATTAAACACTTTAAAAAACGGATAGTTATCTGAGCGCTTAAATAAACCGTATTTTTTAGCAACCTCCGAAGAGCCAATCAATTCCTGACCCGCATACGTATTCATTACTTCGGCTAAATTTGAACGGTCGTATCCTGTAAGAAACGCTTGATGCTCTGTATTAATTAATGGTACACCTATCATTTCTAAGTTAAACATCGCATACAAATTAAAATTATTTTCTTTTAATGTATTGGCTAGGTGTTTAGACCCTAACAAGCCTTTTTCTTCTGCGGTAAACGCCACAAATAATAAGCTACGTTTTGTTTTCTTAGTGGAAAAATATTTAGCTAAAGTCATAACAGCACTCGTACCTGCGGCATTATCGTTAGCACCGTTTGCAATGACATCACCTTCTACAGCTGCAATTTCTCCAATATGGTCGTAGTGTGCACCGATAATAATAAATTCATCTTTTAAAGTGGCATCGTTTCCTTCAATATACCCTACCACATTAAAAGCATCGACACCTTCCATTTTAAAAGTATCGCGATACTCCTCAAAATAAGGTTTTATACCTAAAGCTTTAAATTCATTAGCTATATAAGTCGCCGCTGTATTTATACCTTCACTACCGGTATCTCTTCCTTTTAATTCATCTGAAGCTAAAAAAGAAACCATTGCTTTAACCTCATCTGCTGTAACTGTGTAATTTTTATCAGTGGTAACCCCTGATGATTTACAAGCAGATACATTAATAAATAAAAAGGGAATTAAAAATAATACTAGTAGTTTTCTCATAATTATTGGATTGTTTGGTAATTGAATTTATTAAAGTTTAAAGATAAAAAAATCCTGTATCAAAAAAATTGGTACAGGATTAATTATAGTATGATTTGTAAATTATACTAACATCGTTACTGGATTTTCAATATATCCTTTTAATGTTTGTAAAAACTGAGCTCCCGTTGCACCATCAACTGTTCGGTGATCGCAAGCCAAGCATAATTTCATTGTGTTTCCAGCTACTACTTGCCCGTTTTTAACTACTGGCTTTTCAAGAATCGCTCCCACAGATAAAATCGCAGAGTTAGGCTGATTGATAATGGATGTAAAACTTTCAATGCCAAACATTCCTAAGTTAGAAACAGTAAAGGTACTTCCTTCCATTTCTTGAGGTGTTAACTTCTTACTTCGTGAACGACCAGCAAAATCTTTTACCGCTGCATTAATTTGAGGTAACGATTGCTCGTTTGCAAATTTTACAACCGGCACGACTAAACCATCTTCGACAGCTACCGCGACGCCAATATGTACGTGATTGTTTAACTTCATTTTATCTGCAAACCACTGAGAATTTACTTGTGGATGCTGACGTAATGCTAAAGCACACGCCTTAACAATCATATCGTTGTAAGATATTTTTGTATCTGGTAACGAATTGTATTGTGCTCTAAAAGCCATAGCGTTCTCCATATCGAACTCCACATTTAAATAATAATGTGGTGCTGTAAATTTAGACTCTGCTAAACGTTTCGCTATTACTTTTCGCATTTGCGAGTTTGGTTTCTCGTCGAAATCTTCTTGGCCAGTTGGTACAAACTTCGCTGCAGAAGCAGACGATGCTACCGAACTAGTAAAGCTTTCTATATCGCGTTTTACAACACGACCGTTTTCTCCAGAACCTTGAACTTCATTAATATCGATTCCTTTTTCTTCGGCCATTTTTTTGGCTAAAGGGGAAATAAATATACGTCCAGAATTATTTGTTTTTGGTGCCGGTTGCGCTTCGGTTTTTTTGTCTTGTGCTTTTGGCGTTGCAACCGCTGTTGTTTTTCCTTCCTTTTTAGGCGCTTCTTTTTCTACTGGCTTTTCAGCTTTAGCAGACTCACCTCCACTATTATAGTTTTTAGCAATTCCGGAAACATCTGTTCCTTCTGGGCCAATAATAGCTAATAAGGCATCTACTTTAGCAGAATCTCCTTCTTCTAGACCGACGTATAATAATATACCCGATTGGAAAGATTCAAATTCCATTGTTGCTTTATCTGTTTCGATTTCGGCAAGAATATCTCCTTCTTCAACGGTATCTCCCACGTGCTTTAACCACGTCGCCACAGTACCTTCTTCCATCGTATCGCTTAAGCGAGGCATTGTTACCACGGTAACACCTTCAGGAATTTCGTTAGTTTCAGCAGTTTTTGATGCGTCTTTTATATTATCTTCAGATGACGTATCTTCAGTTTCATCTTGAGAGCTTTCAGATTTTTCTTTTTTATCTTCCAAAGTACTTTCGCCTGCATCTAATAACGCAGAAATATCTTCACCTTCTTCACCAATAATTGCCAAAAGCTTATCTACTTTGGTTGTTTCTCCCTCTTGAACACCAATATGAAGTAACGTCCCTTCGTGAAAAGACTCGAATTCCATCGTTGCTTTATCGGTTTCAATTTCGGCTAAAATATCTCCTTCCTCAATTTTGTCACCCACTTTTTTTAACCAGCTAGCAACTGTTCCTTCTTCCATCGTGTCGCTTAAACGCGGCATATTTATTACTTCTGCCATAGCTTATTTTATTTTATGCTCTATAAACGGATAATCTTTTTGTTCGTAAACAGCGTCGTACATTACGTTTTTCTCAGGGTATGGTGATTCGTCAGCGAATTTCTCACATTCATTAACCAACTCTTTAACACGTTTGTCTATGGCTTTAAGATCCTCTTTTGTAGCATATTCGTTTTCTAGAATACTATCTTTTACTTGCGTAATAGGGTCTATTTTCTTGTACTCTGCTACTTCGTCTTTAGTTCTATAATGTTGTGCATCACTCATAGAGTGTCCTCTAAATCTATAGGTTTTAAGCTCTAAAAATGTTGGTCCGTCACCACGACGTGCTCTTGCAATAGCTTCGTCGAATGCTTCGGCTACTTTTACAGGATTCATTCCATCTACTGGTCCACAAGGCATCTCGTAACCTAATCCTAATTTCCAAATATCGGTATGGTTAGCGGTACGTTCTACAGATGTTCCCATCGCGTAACCATTATTTTCGCAAACGAAAACAACAGGTAACTTCCATAACATTGCCAAGTTGAATGTTTCATGTAGTGATCCCTGACGTGCTGCGCCATCTCCAAAACAACAAAGTGTAACGGCATCTCTATCGTGGTATTTATCTCCAAAAGCAATACCTGCTCCTAAAGGAATTTGACCACCAACAATACCGTGTCCACCATAAAAACGGTGTTCTTTAGAAAAAATATGCATAGAACCTCCCAAGCCTTGAGATGTTCCTGTTGCTTTTCCGTACAATTCTGCCATAACACGTTTAGGGTCTACACCCATACCAATAGGTTGAACGTGGTTACGGTAGGCAGTAATCATTCTATCTTTCGATAAATCCATAGCATGTAGCGCTCCTGCTAGCACTGCTTCTTGACCATTATATAAGTGAAGAAATCCTCTTACTTTTTGTTGTATGTAGACCGCAGCTAGTTTGTCTTCAAACTTTCTCCAGAAATACATATCTTCATACCATTTAAGGTAAACTTCTTTTGTTATTTTTTGCATTTGGAAACGTTATTTTTAATAAACGAATAGCAAAAGTAATACATTAGTCACTAATGAAAAAACTGTAAAACGGAAAATGTTACGAAATCGTTATAGAGCGGCTTTATCGAAAAGCAAAGGCAATAAATTTGCTAGAGAATTAGAGACTGCAACAGCACCTGTTTCACCCATAAAATAAATTTTTATTGGCACTTCTTGTTTTACTTCGTACTCCGCAATAGCCTGTCTACAAGCACCACATGGTGGGATTGGGGCTGTTGTTTTATTAATTTGTGACGCTGCGGTAACTGCCATTCTTACAATTTGAGCCTTAGGATATTTTGCGCCCGCATAATAAATAGCGGTTCGCTCTGCACATAAGCCCGAAGGGTACGACGCATTTTCTTGATTGCTACCCGTTATTACTTCGCCATTATCTAACAATAAAGCGGCACCAACATAAAACTTAGAGTACGGCGCATACGCTTTGTCTCTTGCTTCAACGGCCTGCTCCATTAAATCCTGCACCTCTTTATCTAGTTCGCTTAACGCATCGTAGACGTATAATGTGGTTTCTATTTTTAATTCTTTCATAACTTATCTTATTGCTATTATAAAAAGTGGTGTTAGACAAAAAAACTATTGCTTTTACACAATAGTTTTTTTCTGTTTTAACGATTCTTTCTTAATACTCGGTATATGAACCTTCTCCTAAATTAAATGTTAGAGAGAATCGCAATGTGCTTTCTAACGGACTTGGCACTTTAGACGCCGAAAATAAGTATGATAAATCTACATTAATAACATTGTACTTAAACCCTGCTCCCAATGCAAAAAACTTACGCGCTCCTTTACTTTCGTTTTCATTAAAATAACCCAATCTAAACGCAAACGCATCTTGGTACATATACTCGGCTCCTAAGGCATAAGTAAATTCTTTTAACTCTTCGCTGACCCCTCCCGGAGCATCACCAAACGATTGAAAAACACCAGAAATAAAACTAACATCTGGATCTTTACCGTCTATAATATAACTGGTATCTCTGTCTACAAACTCATCGCCGTTTTCGGGATCGTAAACACCATTATTGTTATTATCTACATATTCTGTTTGTGTACCATACACTGGAGGTGTTGGCACTAAAAGTTTAGAAACCTCTACAGTAACACCTAATGTATTGTATTGATCGAATATAAAATCGAAACCACCTCCTAAACGCAAGTTTGTTGGTTGAAAGTTTTCTTGACCACCTTCGTCGTATTTAAATTTTGGTCCTAAGTTTTGGATGGCAAAACCACCTCTCCAGCGCCCGTTAAAATCGTTATACGCTTCTTCTTCACTCTGGTAAAACCCTGTAATATCTACGCCAACAGTACTTGCTGGTTTAATATCATTTCCTCCAGTGTTTAATTTTAAATCCGATCTTAAATAACGCATAGCAACCGCCATAGCAAATTGATCGCTTAAACGTAAAGTATATGAGACATCTAAAGCTAGTTCGTTCGGTTTTTGAACTAACGCCTCTTGATCTGCAGTTTCTCGAAACTCTATCTCACCTAAACTAAAGTATGTTAAACTCGCTCCAAAAGCGCTTTGTTCGTTTAACCTATTAAAATAAGATACATAACCGACACCTATATCATTAACTAACTTACTTAAATACGGTGTATAACTTAAAGAAATTCCAGATTTTGCTGTCGAGAATACATATTTAGCGGGATTCCATTTCTGAGAATACGCATCTACAGATGTCGCTACTCCCATATCTCCCATAGCCGCTGCTCTTGCATCTGGCGCGATTAATAAAAAGGGCATACCTGTAGTTATCACCCGTGAATCGGGGTTTGGTGTTACTTCGAATGAGTTCTGCGCACTTAATTGAAAAGAGGCAGTAAGCAACGCAGCTAATGCTATTATTTTATTCTTCATATATAATTTTTATTAGACAAATATAATTTATTATTAGAGGATTACAAGTTTCTCTATTTTTTCGACGGTATCGTTAGTTAATGTCGATTGTACTTTCAATTTATAAACATAGGTTCCTTTTCCTATTTTATCGCCAAAATCGTCCCTTCCGTCCCACACAATATCGCGAGACGTTGAGGTCGTTATTTTAGAACCCGCCCCTGAGGTTTGACCATTAATTGTTCTTACTATTTTTCCAGAAATAGTAAAAATTTGAACAGAAATATTTAATATTTCTGAACTGTTATGATTAAACCAAAACTCGGTATAATTTACAAAGGGGTTAGGATAATTTAAGACTCTATCTATTACTAAACCATTATCTTGATCGTAAACGACAAACTGTATTTCGGCAATCGAGGAATTATTATACACATCCCAAGCTTTTAAAGTTAACGTATGTAATCCAGGTTTTAAATCTCTAAATGGAAAACTTAATCCTCCGCGCGTATAGTCGTCTAATTCTGTAACATAATAGTTATTTAAAACAAATGGATTGACTTCGTCGCCATCAATAGTAGCCACGATATCGTGCCCAATTCCGCTGGCGGTATTTATACCGTTTTCATCTTGAAGTTTTACTAATAATGTTGGTGACTCGTTGGTAATTCCGCCGGAAGCAAAGTTTTCATCATTGAGATATAAATTTATAACGGGCCCTATATTATCTTCTGGCGCGTTCTCGTTAATGCCCCCTATTTGTAAATTGGTTGTTGTTGCACCCGATTGATCGGACAATGGTGTTTCTCGATACGCATAAAAGCTCACTTTACCGTACCCAACAGGAATACCTATATCTTTTGGTACAATAAAATCGAACTCAAACTGACCATTAGTAACTGTAGCTAAACCTCTAAAAATAACCTCGCCTAATGTTTTATAATTTAAGATTATAAGTTGTCCACCTTGCGTCGTATTATCGTTTCCTAGTGTTTCGCGGTCTATAGGTTTATCGTAAATTGTTGTGATTACTTTACCATTATAATTAGTAAGTACGTTTCCTGCTAAATCGGTTACTTCTCCTGCTAATTTCGCATAACTTAGAGCCTCTAAAACCTCGGTGTTTTGAGCCACTGGAGCATCGTTAATTTTTGTAAGTCTAACATTTGGCTCTGGAAAGGCTAATTTTAAGGCCGGATCACCAATATAAAAAACTAAGTGTTTTTGACCAATGCCAGAAATGGAGGGATCACTTTTAGTAAGCCTTAGAGCTTCAGCCATCGATGGGTATTCATAATCGCCATAGGTATCTAAATCACTAAATGAAAACAAATACTCTTCTAACTTTACATTAAAAGTAACTCCAACACCTAGAAAAATCTGACGTGTCGTTGTTATTAAACTCACGGCACCTCCAGAGGTATTCCAGTAAATTAATTCTCCAGCGGTTTCGCGCAACGGGTTATCGAATCGTGTATACTCGCAGGTTACGGTAACAAAACAATTTAATTTGCATTCGTTACGCAATGCTTGAGCATCGGTTTTTTCAAAAATTCTTTCTTTTGCTAATCCATCTTCCCCACCGTGACCAAAATAATTAACGACCAACGCGCCGTTTTCTATAGCATTTGCAATAGCGGTGGTTACCTCTGGATAACGGTCTCCTCCTACCGACGATTCTTGTTTATACGAATCGGTGTGGATTTTAACGACATTTATAAAAGGTTTGTTTTCTGAAATTAAATCACCAATATTATCGGTTGTTTCTTGCAAGCTAGATTCGTAAGATTCGTCAACATCATCGGAAATTACGACGACATTATTTCTCCAACTTCCGTACGCCTCTTTTGTGTAATAGCTTTCTACTTTATCTACTAATTCTTTAGCACGTTGCGGGGAGTCGGCTAACATACGACCTATAGCTATATCTAATTTATCACTTATATATAACTCTCCTTCTTCGGGATCCATCATCCCATAAAAATCGTCTGTTACAAAAGAATTGATTAAATTAAAACTACTATAAGCGTGCCACGAAGGAACGTAATAGGTGTTTTCGGCAATCCTTCCTTTATAGTCAAAAGAACTATCTCCAAACAAACACAAATATTTCAGTCGTTTATCTGGTGTACTGGCATTATCGTAAACATATTTCACCAAGTTTCTAATGGCTGAAATGTCTTTATTTCCTGTACTGAATTCAGAATATATCGTTTCTAAACTAACTACTTTTACATTTAAATTATTTCTAGTTCTATTTATTTGCGCTAAGCGTTCTGCCTGATTATAATTTCCATTTGGCGTGACAATTATATAATCTATATCTTGAAAATCTCCTTGACTATTTTTAAATATTTGTCCTTTTATATCTTGGTTTTGAACTAAAGAGTTAGCAGCTAGTACAGGTGTGTAGAATCCCGAATTTGAAATAGCAACATACTCTCTAACTGTTCCTAAAGCCGATTTAAAATTGATATTAGAGTTCCCGAAATTTTGTTTTGTTCTTACATTATTAGCATCGGTAACCTCCCAAATTTCTTTTACGTTAGCACTATTCGACACAACATATTCCCCAATTCCAGTAGTTTGTGCTGTTGCATTCTTTTTAAAACGCATTTGACTTCCTGTAAAGTTTAAAGCGCGAGTGGCCTCTAATGCAATGTAATCTAAATAGCCCACCGCTCCTGGATTACCTTCCTTGTTATATGTTATTTGAATAGCGACAGCATCGGAAGTAGAATTCACATCCTCTTCAAGTGAAGCTTCACTAACATAATTTGGAGTGGTAACGCCCGGTAATATCATCGTCGAAACATCGGTACCGTTCAATTTAACCGTCATAGTAGACGTGTTTGCAGACGTAGAAACGCCAATCACCTTTACTTTAACAGGTTGGGACGTTACTAAATTAGGAAAGTTAAAATTGAAGGTTTTAGTAGTTTCTACATCAAATTTATCTCCAAACCAACGACGACCTACAAAAGCGAGATTAAATTCATCTACTTCGTGAAATTTATAATCATCGAAACTCGTAATCACTACATCTGAAGCGCCTACAGGCTCGATAAGCGATTGCATACGTTTTCCTAAACCAGAACTTATACTTATATAATAATACGCTAAATTACTATACGGATTTAAATTTGTATTCACTCTCGTATCCTTTACTATCCCGGTGGGGCCAACACCATAAAACAAAATATAATCGCTATCGTGAAATACACCGTCACTTTCACCAACAATTGTTATGGCATTTTCAATAGGGTCTATAGGATAATTAATATCATTTTTATAAGGTATCATTTGTCCACCATTACCAAATATTTTAATCTGTCTAGGATCGATAGTATTGGTATTGATTCCCATTTGATTTAAAAAATTCTTAGATATTTTAAATACACCCGTTTTATCGACCGCGAATTTATACCAAGCCCCCGACCTTAAAACGGAATTTGAGACACTTTGATTTGCTGAAAAATTTGCCACCCCCATTCTACTAGCCGTATTAAATTGCAAAGTAAAAGCAGCCACTTTATTATAACCTCCAGTTTGCGATTTTACTATCGCCGAAGCATTAAGCATTACATACTTTTTATTTCTACCTGTCGAGTTTTTAACTGAAAATTTAAAGGCGTCTGGAATACTTTTTAAATTGACTCCCTTTAATTCTGAAATAGAAATAGGACTGTATTTGATAGCACTTACAGAAACCGAGTTTTCATTAATTGAAGAACTTACTTCCCATTGAGACACTATTTTTAATCCCGCATCAACGTCATAACTATACTGTTCTTTAGGAGTGAAAACGGGTACTTGTACACGATAACCATCCGTAGTCATCAATGTCGTGCCATTCCAATCTAAATTAAACTTTTTTTGCTGAGAAAACAAAGCGGTGCAAGCCAATAGAGTAAAAACAAATAAAATCTTTTTCATTGACTAAATAACGTTATTATAACCTTGTTAGTATTGGTTTCTTAAAAATTTCTTAAAAACATAGCAAAACTACAATAATAAATTATAAAGTCTCCCGTTATAGTATTCCAATATGGCGCTTTAAAAAGAGGTTTTAAAATCGACATACTGTAAATAAAGAGGTCAAAGTGAATATAAATTTTATTCAAATTTTATAAAATTAGTTGTAGAGTTATGTAGAATTGTTATATTGCGTCTCTTAAAAAAAACTTAATTATCTTACTTAAACGTATGAATATGAAAAAAGTACTTATATCAAGGTTATTAGTGATCTTAGCGATATCTTTAACTTTGGTTGGCTGTAAAAGATCGGGAGGTTCTAACACATCTAGAGCTACTGGTTGGCAAATTAACGCTAAAGAAGGTGGATTTCAATACAATACACAATACAAGGGACAAGAGAATGCCCCAGGTTTAGTTTTTGTAGAAGGAGGAACATTTACAATGGGTAGAGTTCAAGATGATGTTATGCACGATTGGAACAATACACCAAATCAACAACACGTAATGTCTTTTTATATGGACGAAACTGAGGTAACCAATAAAATGTACATGGAGTACCTTGATTGGGTTAAAACAGTATTCCCACCGGAAGAAGAAAATTTTAGAAAAATCTACGAAGGTGTTGTTCCAGATACCTTAGTATGGAGAAATAGATTGGGTTACAACGAAGTTATGACAAACAATTACTTACGTCACCCAGGCTATGGTGAGTACCCTGTTGTTGGTGTTAGCTGGATGCAAGCTGTAGAATTCGCTAAATGGAGAACAGACCGTGTTAACGAATTAAAATTGCAAAAAGAGGGTTACTTAAAACAAGGAAGCCAATACGAAGCTACCGCAGATGCTAACTTTAACACAGAAACTTATATTAACGCTCCTACACAATCTTTTGGTGGAAACGAAGAGATTTTAAAAGGTGGAAAAATAAAACCACAAGTAGATGCGGAAGGAAACGAATCTGGTGTTTATGCTTCTAGAGAAACGGGTGTTATTTCTCCAAAATACAGACTTCCAACTGAAGTTGAATGGGAATATGCTGCTTTAGGTTTATCTGAATTAAGAAGTTACAACACATATAGAGGTAGAAAAAAATATCCTTGGGACGGACAATATACTCGTTCAGGATCTCGTAAAGTAAGAGGAGATCAATTAGCTAACTTTAAGCAAGGTAAAGGGGATTACGGTGGTATCGCTGGATGGTCTGACGATGGTGCTGATATTACTGCTCAAGTAAAATCATTCAAACCAAACGATAATGGACTATATGATATGGCTGGAAACGTTGCAGAATGGGTTGCAGATGTTTATAGACCAATTGTAGATGATGAGTTTAATGACTTTAATTACTACCGTGGAAATGTCTATACTAAAAACGCTATTGGAGAAGACGGTACAGTGAAAATTGTAACGACAGACGAGATTGTATATGATACGCTTCCAGATGGAAAAGTAATCGCTAGAGATTTACCAGGAGCAATTGCGCAAGTGCCAGTAGATGAAAACGAAACGTACTTACGTACTAACTTTGACACTAGTGATAACAGGAATTTTAGAGATGGTGACGTCGCTTCTTCTCGTGATTACGATCAAGGTTTTTATGACGATGTAGAAGGTGAAGATGCTTCTGTAACAGGAAAAATGTATAACGCTCCAAAACATAATGTTGAAGTAGATTCTGCTGGAACATTAATTAGAGAATACGATAAGTCAAGTAGAAGAACATCTCTTGTAAACGACGAAGCTCGTGTTTATAAAGGTGGGTCTTGGAAAGACAGAGCATACTGGTTAGATCCAGCACAAAGACGCTATTTCCCACAAAATATGGCAACAGACTATATTGGGTTTAGATGTGCAATGTCTAGAGTAGGTTCAAAATCGAAAAGTTCTAGAAAAACAAAAAACTAATTTATATAAAATATATATTTTAAAAAGTCCTGACATTTGTTGGGACTTTTTTTATACTTTTATTTTATGAAAATAAATTTACTTCACGCCCTGTTTTTAGAGTGCGATAACGTCTCTACAGACACTAGAAAAGTTGCCAAGAATGATATGTTTTTTGCTTTAAAAGGCGACCATTTTAATGGCAATACATTTGCACATAAGGCACTAGAAAATGGAGCGAGTTATGTTATTGTTGATGACGCAGAATACCAAACTTCAGAAAACATAATACTGGTTAATAATGTGCTTGAAACGCTACAAGAATTAGCCACATTTCATCGTTCGGCCTTAAATATTCCCATTATAGCATTAACTGGTAGTAATGGTAAAACAACGACCAAGGAGCTTATTAATGCTGCACTTTCTCAAAAATATTGCACGACGGCAACCGTTGGTAATTTAAACAACCATATTGGCGTACCACTTACCCTATTGTCTATGACAAAACATACCGAAATTGGTATTGTAGAAATGGGTGCAAATCACTTGGAAGAAATTTCCTTTTTATGTCGCATCGCAAAGCCAGATTACGGCTACATTACTAATTTTGGAAAGGCGCACCTAGAAGGATTCGGAAGTATTGAGGGTGTTATTAAGGGTAAAACAGAATTATACCGATATCTTGAGAAGAACAATAAACTCATTTTTGTTAATACAAACGATACGCTTCAAATAAAACATAGTAGTAACATAAAAATCTTTAGTTTTGGAACCGAAAATAACGCTGATGTTAGAGTACTCTTAGAGGCTGCAGCTCCTTTTATAGCCGTAAATTTTAAAAATGAAAAGTTAATAACACAACTAATAGGGGCTTATAATTTCAATAATATTTCCGCGGCAATTTGCATTGCAACGTTTTTTAAAGTAAGCAATGCTGCCATTAAAAAAGGATTAGAACGGTATGTCCCTGCCAACAACCGCTCGCAAATTATAAACAAAAGCGGCGCTAAAATTATTTTAGATGCTTACAACGCAAACCCTACGAGTATGACGGCTGCTTTAGAAAGTTTGAGCACTCTAAATGGCGCATCAAAAATAGCTGTTTTGGGAGATATGTTTGAGCTTGGTCATGAAGCCAAAACAGAGCATAACGCTATTGCAGCTTTAGCCTCTAATCTAAACATAGATGAAGTATTACTTGTAGGCGAAAACTTCTATATCACGAACGTCCACTCTAATAAAATTAAACGCTACCGTACGTTTGAGGATTTTAAAAATAATTTTGACTTTAGTAGTATTAAGAACACTACTCTTCTAATTAAGGGATCTCGCGGGATGGCTTTGGAACGCGTATTAAACCTGCTGTAAAAATGGACCTAACACGTTTATTTTTCACCATTTCCAGCAATGCTTTTCAATAAACCTTTACTAAGATTTAGCCATATAAAATTAAATACAGATTTGGTTTTATTTCGCACTACCTCCGCGCTGGCTTCTCTAAAATTATCGCTCTTATCTTGACTGTCTTTAGACACAAATAGATTAGCCACGGTAGACAGTACCCAGTTCTTCTTATTTCCTTGTTTATTAAGTACGCTAATCTCAAAATTTTCATATTTCACTTTTAAGTCAACACTGGAAGTCGTTCTATTACCATCAATAGTATAATAGATTTTATCGGTTTGTCCTCTTAAACGCATCTTTAAATTAGGTTCCGTAAATGTATTCAAGCGATCGGCTTGCAGCTCCCCAATTTGCATTGAGAAAACAAAATCGTCATTAGGGTTATTGACATCAAAATCCCACTGACTTTTGAAAGGTGCATTCTCCATAAAAGAACCTTCAATTTCCAATTTAGTATGCTCAGGCGCCTTATAAGTATTGCTAACGTTAGCTATTTTTACATTAAGTTGATTCAAATAAATGGAACCACCATTATTTTCTGGTTTCACTTTCTCTGTATATTCGATCGAAGCATTATTGATTACCACGGAATCGACAGTTAATTGAAACGGTAATTCTCGTAACGATTGGCTGTACAATTTTTTAATAGTTACATCATCAGCGACCAATTTATCTCTAAACATTTTTAAGTCAGGAGTGTCAATCGTAACATACGCGCTAGATAAAAAAAGCATTCTATCCTCAAAACCGAACGCAATGGCATCAACCGTCAGTTTTTTGGCTTCTAAATCGAAGTGATCCCGCTCAGTTGTAATTTTCTGTGATAGCTCATTTTTTGAATATTTTGTTTTCAGTTTAATAGTGTTGAAAACTGCTTTTTTAGCATCCAAATTAAAGTCGGTTACCGTAAGATTTTCAAAAGCATTTGTTTTTACAAATATAGAATCGGCACTTGCTTTATACTTTTTAAATTCTACTGGCAATCGACGGTTAATAATGTCTTTATCAATCGTTATATCATTGATAGTTACCGCGCTGTTTTCGACATACACTACTAGCGAATCTTTTTCGTTATCGTAAATATAAAGCAGCGCATTATTAATACTCAATGCATCCACACGAATGGGTTTATATAGCTTTATAGACCCTGACGTTACAGCAGCGTCTTGCTTTCTATGGACCCTGTGCGTGTAATACGACATAGTAGGAGAATTTATTTTTATATCCTCAATATGAATTTCAGAATGCATTAAATAATCCCAATAAGACACATTTTCTACAATCAACTTAGCTACCGAGACTTTTGTGTGTACCACACTATCCGTTTTATTGCCGAGCATAATAGTTAACTCATTCACCGTTATTGTGCCCCCCAAAGTATTTAAAGAAATACTTTCATAATCTTGGGTGATATGATTGGGCAGCCTAGAAGTTAAAAACTTCTCAAATTTATTCTTAACGAGTATATTAGTTATTACAACTACCCCTAGAAACAATAAAATTACAGCCGAAACAGAATAGGAGGCGATTAAAACTGCTTTTTTCATAGGTGAGATCTAATCTAAAAGGATGGTTATGCTTGTACTAATTATATATTTAAAAGTGGAAATATACCCTTCGGAATGGCTTTTATTTTAAGCTCATTTACTGCTTTTTCGATCACATTATTCTTAATTAATTTAGTAGTATGTACTATAAATTCTTTTGGATACACTTCTTTAATTAAAACCACGTCTTTTACCCCGTCAATTTTTTCGACAATAGACTTTAACTCTTCCATTTCGGCTTCGCTACTTGCATTTGTGGTAAAAATTCTTCCGTGATTCCCTGGTATTACGTTTTCTGTTATAACAGTCATAGTCTTATTTTTTTAGTTGTTTTATTTGTGATAAACGGAATAGATACGACTCCTTTTTATTAAGGAATAAACAAAAGCGCTACAATTAATGACTTAAAGTATCAATGATGAGATTAAATACTCCTTAAAAATTGCCCCACTCGTTTTATATATTCTGTACACCTAAAGTTCGACAGAAAAAATGATATATAAAAAGAATATCTACTAATTAAGTGTTAAGATTTAAAACAAAAAAAATCCCAAAAGATAGAAATCCTTTGGGATTATAGTGGGCGATAAGGGATTCGAACCCCTGACCCCTTGGGTGTAAACCAAGTGCTCTGAACCAACTGAGCTAATCGCCCTACTAATAGGGAGTGCAAATATACACTAGTTTTTTAATTTGTCAAAGCTTTAATAGAAGTGTTATTCATTATTTCTAATAACTCTAAACACTCATATGTTAGCTAAAAAACTCAAAACGTGTTTGAGATTCTGTGGGCGATAAGGGATTCGAACCCCTGACCCCTTGGGTGTAAACCAAGTGCTCTGAACCAACTGAGCTAATCGCCCTATTTATTAGGTGTGCAAATATACATTAGTTTTTGAATTTCGCAAAGGTTTCAAAGAAAATAATTAAATTATTTCGGCGACCACAAACGTACTACCACCAACGTATATAACATCCGTTGTATCGGCATTTTGTAAAGCCGTTATATAGGCCTCATTTACAGAATTATAAGATTCTCCTTTGCATCCGTGCGCATTTAAATCGATTTTCAAATCTTTAGCATTATAGCCTCTAGGAATATTAGGTTTACAAAAATAATAGGTCGCTTGTTTAGGTAATAAATCTACAATAGTACTTAAATCTTTATCATTTACAACACCAAAAACAATATGCATTGCGTTGTGAGGCTCTTCTAAAAGCTGTGTTATTGTGTATGTTAAACCTGCTGTGTTATGTGCAGTATCGCAAATAACTTTAGGCTGTAATTGCAAAATTTGCCAGCGCCCTAATAAGCCTGTATTTTTTACCACACTTAATAAGCCTTGGTTTAAAGCTCCTTCTGAAATATGAAATCCCTTATTTTGTAACTGTTTTACACATTCTACAACCGTTTTTATGTTTTTTACTTGATAGCTACCCATTAAATCACTTCGATACGTTTTAGTTTTAAATGAATCAGCAAAGGTGATGCTTGCTTGTTGCTCTTCAGCGATAGCTTTAAAAACAGCCTTTATTTCGTCTTGAGTCTCTCCTATAACTACGGGAGTATTTTGTTTTATAATACCACCTTTTTCTTTTGCAATAGCGTGTAAAGAGTTCCCCAAAAACTGCGTATGATCTAAACCGATATTTGTAATAACGCTGAGCTCTGGCGAAATAATGTTAGTAGAATCTAATCGGCCTCCCAAGCCCACTTCAATAATAGCGATATCGACGTCTTTTTCGGCAAAATATTGAAAGGCTAAACCGACAGTCATTTCAAAAAACGACAATGCGTTACTCTCAAAAAACGACGTGTTTCTATCTACAAATTGAACCACATAATCTTCATCGATTTCTTTACCGTTAATCTTTATGCGCTCTCGAAAATCTTTAAGGTGGGGCGAGGTATACAAACCTACTTTATAACCCGCTTCTTGCAAAACAGAGGCGAGCATATGGCTTGTAGACCCCTTGCCATTTGTACCTGCTATATGAACAGTCTTAAAATGATCTTCTGGATTATCTAAATGATTTGCTAAAAGTAACGTGTTAGATAAATCTATTTTATAAGCCGATTTACCTTGATTTTGATACATTGGTAATCGAGAGAATAACCAATTAATAGTATCTTGATATGTCATTATTATTGACCGAGTTTAAAATTGATACTTACAAAACCAACTTGACGCGTTGGTGCTTTAGCATCGGGTTTCCATTTATGCGATACTGCAATTTTTCTAGCCGGTTCTAACAAGCAAGGCGCTGTATTTTCTGTTCCTTTTACTCCAGCTTCTGCCTTAACAACTTGTCCGTTTTGGTTTACCTCTATTCTTACCACTACCAAACCAGACTCGTTACAATCTTGTTTAAACACTTTATTAGTGGGGCTACCTCTACCTTTTAAACCATAACCTACACCTCCGCTTCCAGTGCCCGGATCTCCAAAATAACTCGTTGCATACGGACTTCCGTTTAATTGTCCTTTATCTCCTGCTTGATTATCGGTGCCTTCGCTACCAGAGCTTTCACCATCGGAATTATTTAATCCGCCCATCATAGCATCCAATTTCGCTTTTTTATCAGCTTCTTCTTTTTTCTTTTTCGCTTCGGCTGCTGCTTTGGCTTTGGCTAGTTTATCCGCTTCGGCTTTTGCCTTTGCTTCGGCTGTGGCCTTTGCCTTTTTTGCAGTTTCTTCTTTTTTAATAGCTGCTGCAGCTTCTGTCTCTTGCGTTAAAACATCTTCTTTTAAGGCTTCTGAGGCGGCTTGAGTAGGCTCCTCTACTTTTTCTGAAGTTGTAGGTTGTGCTTGTACTTCTTCTGGTGGTTTATTGATATTAAGGTCTTTCGACTTTACCGGTTTGTCTGGCTGTATAGTACCACTCCCAACATTAGAATTTCCGAAATTTACCGCCACACCATATTCTTCTGGAGGGTCCATATAAGGGGGGCCCACCACAAATAGTAGCAATAGCAAAATAAGCACGATAAGTGCCGTTATTTTTGCAGAATTACGTTCGTGTTTAGTGTTAAGATATTTCATTTATTGCACTGATTTCACCGCTAATGTTGACTTTATTTTATTTCTATTCGCAATGTCCATAATATAAACCACGTGTTTCATTTCGACATCTTGGTCTGATCTAATAGTAATTGTTGGAGTGTCTGACTGCCCTAATTTCGCTAACACTTCAGCCTCTAAACTACTTTTTGGTACCTGCTTCATATCTACAAAATACTCTTTGTTTTTATTTACCGAAACAGAAACATTTTTAGTCTGAGTTGTTTTGCTCGTAGACTGTGGTAGCAATAAATCGATGGCTTCAGCTGACACTAAAGTTGATGCTATCATAAAAAAGATAAGTAACAAGAATACAATATCGGTCATTGACGACATATTAAATTCTGGTGTTATTTTATTTCTTCCGCGTAAATTCATAGTAACTATTTTTTAGATTAAACTTCTGTAATTGTAAATATCATTTTACGTTTACATTGGCTCGTTTAGAAGGTCTAAAAACTCTAATGAATGTGCTTCCATTTGGTACACTACTTTATCAGTTTTTACCACTAAATGGTTGTACGCGATATAAGCAACAATACCAACAATTAAACCACCAACGGTCGTTGTCATTGCTGTATATAATCCGTCGGCTAACGTTTTAATATCGATAGAACCACCTGCATTTGCTATTTCGAATATAGATAAAATCATACCGATAACTGTACCAAGAAACCCAATCATAGGTGCGGCTCCAGAAATTGTTGCCAATACGCTTACGTTTTTTTCTAGACTGTAAATTTCTAAACGTCCAGCATTTTCTATCGCAGTATTAATATCTTCTAAGGGCTTCCCTATTCTAGAAATACCTTTACTAATTAAGCGTGATACTGGCGTGTTTTTTTGCGCACATAAGTTTTGAGCTGAATCGATTTTGCCATTCGTGACATAATCTTTTATCTGATTCATAAAGTTTGCATCCTTTTTAGACGCTTCTTTAATGGCCAGAATACGTTCGAAATAAATGTATAATGCCACAATTAATAAAACAAATAGTAAAGCTATAATTATAATTCCAGCCGTCCCTCCTGTTGTTATTAGTTCTATTATAGATAGTGTTTTTTCTACTGGTTCACCATCGGCTAGCGCTGTTGCATCTTGCGCCGTTTCTTGTATTAATGTGCTTAGCATATTTTATTTTTTATTACTAATATAGTATAACGTTATTTTTAAGTTTAGCGTATGTTAAAACAATGTTCTTGTATAAAAGAAAACTGCTGTTCCGGCTAAAAAGCCTATTAATGCTAACCAAGATATTTTTTTAAAGTACCAGAAAAAGTCAATTTTCTCCATTCCCATTGCTACTACACCCGCTGCAGAGCCTATAATTAACATACTTCCACCAGTTCCAGCAGAAAATGCTATAAAGTGCCAAAGTTCATTATCCATAGGTTCAGAGAACATTCCTAAACTGGCCGCTACTAACGGTACGTTGTCAATTACTGCAGATCCTAATCCTAATAAGATAACTACTAAATCTGATACGCCTGAATGGTGTAATTCTGTACCTAACATTGGTACTGATTCTTTTAAGGACGACGCAAAACCAAATAGTGTTCCTATAGATTCTAAAGCAGCAACCGCCATTAAAATTCCTAAGAAAAATAAGATACTTGGTAATTCGATTTTTGATAATGAATAATGCACAGGACTGTGTTCGGCATGTGCATCACTTATCTCTGAGTCTGTACTCGTTAAACTAAATTTAGAAAAACTAAAGTACTCAGCAAAAACGGCTACAATCCCCAAAGACAACATCATCCCTACATACGGTGGTAAATGCGTTACCATTTTAAAAATTGGCACAAAAATAATGGCACCTAATCCTAAATAAAGCATTGTACCACTAAATCTGCTTTTGGGCTTTGTTACTACACCCCCATCTTCTTCGAGGTTCCCTTTAAAAGCGGGCATAAAAGAAGCGATAAATGTTGGTAATACCATACAAACTAAAGAAGGTAACAATAAATAACCAAATAAATGATCAGTACTTACCTTTTTACCTATCCATAACATAGTAGTTGTAACGTCTCCAATAGGAGAGAACGCCCCACCAGCATTGGCTGCGATTATAATTAAACCTGCATACCAAATACGCACATCTCTATTACTAACAATTTTCTGTAAAATTGAAATTAAAACAATAGTTGCCGTAAGGTTATCAATTATAGCAGATAAACAAAACGCTAAAATGGTGAATATCCATAAAATTTTGCTTTTCTTTTTTGTTCTTATAAAGTTCTTAATCGTTGAAAAACCATCGAAATAATCAATTATTTCTACAATCGTCATTGCACCTAAAAGAAACACTAAAATTTCGGCCGTTTTACCTAAATGATGCAATAATGTTTCTTCCATTAAATGCATTCTTTCGTCGTGGCCCAATGCTGGAAAATTGTCGACTAAGGCATGCTTTGCGGAATCAAACCAGATAGGAAAAGTATCGATTCCTAACGAAATCAATGCCCAACTTATAGCCATCATAACTAAGGCCGGAATTAATTTATCAATTTTCAAAGTGTGTTCTAGAGTAATTCCTAAATACCCAAGTACGAAGACTAAAATTATTATAGTTTCCATTTCTTTTTACAGTGATTGTTTGTTAAGGGATTGTTTTTACACTAATTGCTTTAAAGCTATTTCGAAAGCTGTTTTGCTAATTTCTTTAGGATTTGGATTTCTCTCGTGGACATCTTGAATTGCTTTTTTTATTGTATTCGAAATATCATTAAAAATCGCTTCGTCAGTTACTTCTACATTTGTCTGCATAAAATAAGCAAATACACGTGCCATACCACAGTTAGAGATAAAATCTGGTATTAAACTTACGCGCTCGTCCGAATACTCCATAATAGATCCAAAAAAGATTTCTTTATCAGCGAAAGGTACATTTGCCCCGCAAGAGATAACTTCTAATCCTGAAGCAATCATTTTTGAAATTTGATCCTGCGTAATTAAACGAGAGGCTGCACAGGGTGCAAAAATCTCGGTTTCTAAAGACCAAATACGACTGTTCATTTCTTCAAATGAGATCATATTATCTGTTTTTAGTGTGTTACCATCTTTAGTTAGGAAGAGCTCTTTTATCTCTTCAAAAGTAAATCCTTCTTCATTAATAACGCCTCCAGAAATGTCTATAATACCAACAATTTTAGCTCCCATTTGTGCTAAGTAATATGCTGCTGCCGACCCTACATTACCAAAACCTTGAACAATCGCTCGTTTTCCTTTAACACTTCCTCCAAAGGCATCGTAATAATGTTTTACCGTTTCTGCTACGCCATAACCGGTAACCATATCGGCTATTAAATATTTTTTAGTAATATCTGGCGAATATTTCGCGTCTTCAATAACTTTAATTACACCGTGTCTTAGCTGACCAATTATATTTATTTTTTCAGATTCAGAAGGTTTAAAATGCCCGCTAAAAACGCCCTCTTGTGGATGCCATATTCCACAAGCCTCCGTCATTGGGATAACCTCGTGAATTTCGTCTACATTTAAATCTCCACCTGTGCCATAATAGCTTTTTAATAATGGCGTCACCGCTTTAAACCAACGCTCTAAAACACCTTTCTTTCTAGGATCTTTAGGGTCGAAATTAATTCCAGATTTAGCACCTCCAATAGCTGGGCCAGAAACTGTAAACTTTACTTCCATCGTTTTAGCTAGAGATAACACTTCGTTAATATCTAACCCTTTGCGCATTCTTGTTCCGCCACCAGCGGCTCCACCTCTTAACGAGTTTATTACCGTCCAACCTTCAGCTTCCGTTTCTGAATCTTTCCAATTAAAAATTATTTCAGGCTCTTTATTCTCGTATTTCTTAAGTAAATCTTTCATTTATTTTTTAAGTTGTATGGTCGTTTTCTATTTTAAAATTATTAATCTGTAATTCTCTTTAATCCAGATATTATTGTTTGCTTTTTTTGTTTCTAAAAATAATTGCAACAAATATAAAAAAACAATGAATGGCTTTAATTGGAAAGTCCTTTTAATTGTAAATATTTCTAAGAAATTCCTTAGCATATCTGTTGGTTTTGTGGTGTATATATTTTCCCGGAGGAATGGTCTCTCCCTGCTCCTGTTACTGATTTTAGACAATTAATCTCGTTTCTTAATCGTAAAACGCCTAAAAACCCAAAAATAAGCGCCTCTTTAAACTCGATGATTTTTGGTTCTGGCACTGTTATTTTTGTAGCACTTAGGTGCTCAATTCTAGAAAGGAGGTAGGTATTATAGACACCGCCACCCGTTATTAAAACCGAAGGCGTCTTTGTAGTATTAATTACTCTTGAAATTTGTATGGCGATATGCTCGACCATCGTTTTTAAAATATCCTTTATCGGTAGATTAAACGAATCAATTAATGGATAAATATTAGCTTCCGTCCACTCTACACCCAACGACTTAGGGTACGTTTGCGCATAAAACTCCAAAGCATTTAATTGTTTCAAGAGCGTTTCGTTTAGAGTTCCTGATTGTGCTATTTTGCCGGCATTATCAAAATCGCGACCTAACGTTCTAACATATTCGTTTAAAACGTTGTTTGCTGGACAAATATCAAAAGCAATTCTTTCCTTTTCTATCGTCGTAGACACGTTTGCAAAGCCGCCCAAATTAATACAATAATCGTATTCTGAAAATAGAAGTTTATCACCTATCGGAACTAATGGCGCACCTTGACCTCCCAACTGAACATCTTGAATTCTAAAATCGCATACCACAATGCTGTCTAAAATATCTGATATGCATTCTAAATTTCCAATTTGGTAAGTTACCCCGTTTAAAGGTTGATGTAAAGCGGTATGACCGTGAGAACAAACAGCATCTATTTGTGTAATATTATGCCTAGTTATAAATTGTTTAATTGTTTGTGCTAAAAAAGCAGAATATTCAATATCCAACTGATCTAATTCTGCTAATGTTTTGTGTGTTACTGTTTTTAATTTATCAAACCACACTTTAGAATACGCAATTGTCTGCGATGTATTAATAGTAAATCGCCAAACGATCCCTTTAATAAAGGTTATATGTGCTAAATCTACGCCGTCTAATGAGGTACCAGACATCACACCAATAACGCTATACTTCTCTTTTATCATATTCCGTAAAATTAGTAATATCTATTGAATAAAAAATAATTATACGCTATATTTGCAGTCTTTATTTATCACATTAATAATAATTTACAATATGAATTTTAGTCTTACAGAAGAACATATAATGATTCGTGACGCAGCACGAGATTTTGCTCAAAACGAATTACTTCCAGGAGTTATAGAAAGAGATAATAAACAAGAGTTTCCTGATGAATTAGTAAAGAAAATGGGGGCGCTTGGTTTTTTAGGAATTATGGTAGACCCAAAATATGGAGGAAGTGGTATGGATGCGATTTCTTATGTATTAATCATGGAAGAGCTTTCTAAAATTGATGCTTCTGCTTCTGTAATTGTATCCGTAAATAACTCATTAGTATGTTACGGTTTAGAATATTATGCTAACCAAGAACAAAAAGATAAATATTTAACAAAACTAGCCACTGGAGAATTTCTAGGAGCATTTTGTTTAAGTGAACCTGAAGCGGGAAGCGATGCGACTTCGCAACAAACTACAGCAATAGATAAGGGAGATCACTACGTTTTAAACGGGACTAAAAACTGGATTACAAGTGGTGGTAGAGCCGACGTGTATTTAGTAATCGCGCAAACAGATAGAGACAAAGGACACCACGGAATTAACGCTTTCATTGTTGATAAAGGTTTAGAAGGTTTCCACGTAGGACCAAAAGAAGATAAATTAGGAATTAGAGGAAGTGACACACACACACTACAGTTTAACGATGTAAAAGTTCCCAAAGAAAATAGAATTGGAGTTGATGGTTTTGGGTTTAAATTTGCTATGAAAACATTATCTGGCGGAAGAATCGGTATTGCGGCGCAAGCTTTAGGTATTGCTTCGGGAGCTTACGAATTAGCTTTAAAATATTCTAAAGAACGTAAATCATTTGGAACAGAAATCTGTAATCATCAAGCTATCGCTTTTAAATTAGCAGATATGTATACAGAAATTGAAGCTGCAAGACTGTTAGTAATGAAAGCAGCTTGGGACAAGGATCAAGGTAATAATTACGACATGTCTAGCGCAATGGCTAAGTTATACGCCAGTAAAGTGGCAATGGAACAAACCGTAGAAGCTGTGCAAATACACGGTGGAAATGGTTTCGTAAAAGACTACCACGTAGAGCGTTTAATGCGTGATGCTAAAATAACTCAGATTTATGAAGGAACTTCTGAAATTCAGAAAATTGTTATTTCGAGAGGCGTTATCAACGGGTAAAAACGTTATGGATATAATTAGAAAGCTTCAAAAGAAATTTTGAAGCTTTTTTTATGCCTTTTATTCTTTTTTTAATTCATCAACAACCAACCGCAATTCACCATAAGAGAATTTATGATTTAACTGCTGTTTTAAATCTGAAAGATTCTCGAATGTTTTTGTGGGAATAAGAGTTTGTAATTTTTTATAATGTGATGTCGTCATAACATCGGAAACACTGATTTCTCCAGAAGAAATAAAACTTGCTAAATGTCCAAATACCGTGTTTACATTTAGTTCGCGCTCTAAAGCTATTTGATTGATAGATTTCCCCGATTGAAATAACTCTAAAGAAACCGTCTTAGTTTCTCCTTTCTTTAATTTAATTGTGTCGTCTTCAATTAAGGAAGCATCGCTGGTCATTTCAATATCATTTTCTTCACAAAAGGTTTTAATGACAGCAATAATCGCGGAGCCATATTTATCAACTCGTGTTTTCCCCATACCTTCAATGTCCTTCAATGCAACTAAAGTAGTTGGTAACGTTTCACACATTGCATATAATGATTTTTGTGAAAATACTTGAAAATGGATCAAATCGTTTCGTTGGGCTATTTGATTACGTAACAGTCGTAATTCTTCAAATAGTTCGACGTTAACCGTACCATCTATAATTGTTTTACGCTCTTTTTTTGGTGCACTTTTTTGTAAAAACACGGCTTTCAATCGCAACTTTAAAAAATCAACTGTAGTAAATTTCGTACTAAGTTCCTTAAAATATAAAGTCTTAACCGCTAGTAATTCCTCCAAAACATCTAAATTTTTATTAATATCCTGTTCCACAGTTTTATTATCTGTTGTAAAAGAAACGGTTCTTAAGGGTGCTTGAAGAAGTATTTCTGTTTGTTCTTTAAAATACTGAATGGCTTTAGTAAAACGTTCTTGAATATCTTTATTATTTTCGGGCGTGGCATCTTCCTTCTGAAGTCTTTGTAATTGTGCTTTAAAGGCGGTGCTAATTTTTACTAATTGTGTACTGTTATTTTTAAGACCTATTAAACCTGTTTCGATATCCCCTTCAATTCGTGTTTTATTTTTATAATAAATATCTAGTAAGCGATTAATAGGAAAAAGAAAGTTATAAAAGTAAAATACCTCTGAAATTAAATCTAATTGATATTGAGATTTCGATTGTTGAAGAATTGTGGAATCGGGAGAATTTTCTTCGGCGCTCTTATTAAAAGAGATCACATTATGATCACTAATAATCTGTTTCGATTCAATTTTGCTTTTTAAAACCAAGCCTTCCAAAGTTTTACATCTACTAAGAGCGACATAGGTTTGGCCATGAGCAAAAGCATCTTCCGCATCAATAATTGCTTTCTCAAATGTTAATCCCTGACTTTTATGTATGGTTATAGACCACGCTAAACGTAACGGAATTTGAGAAAAGCTCCCTATTTTGTCCTCAGAAATTGCTTTGGTTTCAGCATCTAAGTTATATTTAATATTCTCCCAAGTCTCTAAACTAGTTTCAATATCGTCGGTATCGTCTGGACAGCGCACGGTCACTTTACTCTTGTTTAGAGCTACGACTTGCCCTATTTTACCATTAAAATACCTTTTTTCAACGGTACTATCATTTTTAATAAACATCACTTGTGCCCCAACTTTAAGTTTTAACACCAATTCGTTAGGGTAAGAATGTTCGGGGAAATTACCGGTGACTATTGCATCATACTTAATAGATTTCCCTTTTAATTCCTTTAATTTACTTTGGTTCGTCTCATTAGCTTTACTATTATGGGTCGTTAAGGAAATATAACCTTCTTCGGTTTCAGGTCTAAAATCAGGATTGAAGCGCTTATTTAATTCTTTAGCTGACGATTCGCTCAACTTATTATTTCTAATCTCGTTAAGAATAGTGATAAACAGCGGATTTTCTTGTCGGTATATATGTTTTAATTCTACAGTAATAGGGTTACACTCGCGAAAAGAACGACTACTAAAAAAAAATGCGTTTTTATAAAAGGGTTGTAACAATCGCCAATCGTTATCTTTTACCACAGGAGAGAGTTGCTGCAAATCGCCAATCATTAATAATTGCACGCCACCAAAGACCTCATTTTTATTTTTAAAGCGTCTAAGTGTTTTATCAATACCATCTAGTAAATCGGCACGAACCATACTTATCTCGTCAATAACCAATACATCTAAAGACTTAATGATATTAATTTTAGTTTTACTAAATTTTCTATTGAATTGCGCTGAGCCCGCTAAATCAGCATCTGGTAAAATTGGGCCAAAGGGCAATTGAAAAAAAGAATGAATTGTAACTCCTTTCGCGTTGATAGCCGCTACTCCAGTGGGCGCAACAATTACCATCCGTTTATTAGACTCCTGTTTTATTTTATGAAGAAATGTAGTTTTACCGGTTCCTGCCTTTCCAGTTAAAAAAAGTGTTCTGTTGGTATGCGTTACAAAATCCCAAGCTAAATCTAATTCTTTATTGTCTGCCATAAATTTAAAAACATTAAGGGTGAAATATAATAAAATTTAAAACACAAAACTTGATATTTTTTAAAGTTGAAGAATTAAATTAACTGATTATAGTGTAAAATAGCACGTATATTAGTATACCTATTACATAGTAAGCATTGTGGGATATTTCATTGGGTATTCGAAGGACGGTTTACGAGAGTTTATGGTATAAAAAAACCCTTCATATTTCTATGAAGGGTTCTTTAAAAAAGGCGACGACCTACTCTCCCACGAATGTAGTACCATCGGCGCAATTGGGCTTAACTTCTCTGTTCGGAATGGAAAGAGGTGAGCCCCAACGCTATAATCACCTTAAACTTGCGGTGTATGTAGAACATCTCTACTTGACCGTATAAAATAACATATTGAAAAAAGCACGCTTAGCGTGAAAATACAGAAAAAATATAATAGTAATGTGTACTTAGTAAAAAAACAGGCGTACAATAAGCCTATGGGTTATTAGTATCACTCGGCTATGACATTACTGCCTTTACACCTATGACCTATCAACGTGGTAATCTCCCACGACCCTTTAAAGAA
>NZ_VSKN01000039.1:0-8769 GCF_008086185.1 Bizionia gelidisalsuginis | reverse complement strand
AATTACCATTGCCTGGGAAACTTCCCGATTCAAAAGCTTCAAATTCTTTACGCCACTTGTATAAAAGAGTAACCTTGATACCTAGTTCTCTTGCTAGTTCTGACAGGTTCTTTCTGTCCTTACTTAATTCTACAGCTTGTCGTTTAAAAGCTGGATCATATTTCTTTCGCTCTTGTGTCATAAGTTAAATGTAAGACTTTATGCTTAACTTGTACTGTCCGCTAAATTAGCACATCCATAATGAGTAAATAACTCCGGGTATTTTTTATCTTTATTTTGTCTAATAAATTCATCATAAGTAATAACCTTTTCTTTTAATGAACTATAATTTACTTCTACTTTCTCATGTTTACCTCTAATGAATTTAAAAGTATGTTTTCCATCTATTTTATATATGTCTTCGATTTGATTACTGACTAAAATATCTTTCTCCTTTTCAAACAGAAAAATAATTTTTGCATCATTTTGAGAAGATGAATTAAAGAAAGCGAACAAAAAAATAAAGTATAAATTTTTCATATTATTAGCAATTAGGGTTGTTAGCATAAAAAGTAGTTACAGTTCGAATATGTTGTTCGATTTCTCGAAATTATTTTTCCTTTATTAATACTTTCATTAAGTCTATTAAGTTTTTTTATTATTAGTTCGTTGTCCTCAATTCTTTTTTTATTAATCTTAGATATTTTAAACTTTGGGTTTAGACTATTTTCTGTTTGTGAACTCCGTGTAAAATCATCATCTTTTTGGCTGCTAGATAATACCAATGTAACCCCGAAGAGCAACATTACTAGTTTTAAATACTGTTTACATTTTCTTTTTTTCAATCGTTTGGTTAGTTTTAAAAATTATTGATTTTTATTATTAAAACTAAGTGTATAAAAATAATAACAATCTCACAATACCTTTTTGTACCATTCATCGAAAACTACAACTTATTTGCGCTTTTCATTACGGTAAAAACCGTAATTGGAGTGAAAACTCACTTTTAAATATTAAAAAAAGCCACTACTTGTGTAATGGCTTTTAGTTTGTTTGTTCATTCAATAGTTTAAAATATAAGAAAATAGCAAAAAAGAAACAAACTTTATATTTAACTCTTAACTGCTATTTTTTAATTAGTGTTTAGTGAAAAATACGCCTCTGGGAAACATAAAATATTTTTGTAAAAGACAAGCAACAGCTTATGTTTTGGGCACATTTTTGCGAAAAAGCAAAAACCAGGCCTTCCGCTATATCTTTTGCCAAACGCAAAAGGATGCCGCTACACTCCTTTTTGCAGCTTGCAATTATAGCTTATAAGCAATTTTAAAGAGGATGATTCGAGGTAGAATAAAAGTCTTACTATCAGAAGTTACAAAAGAAGTAGCATTGTTACTTTGTTTATAGGGCGTATTAAAAAGATTAGTACCACTAACTTCAAAACCCCACGGACTTTCGCTTAACTGATAAAATAAAGAGGCATTTGCAGAATAAAAACGCGTTGTAGATTTCTGATTTATATTGCGGTAGTGATCTCCGCTATAGTCTGCATTAAAAATAAACCCATTTAAAAAATCATATTCTAAAGACGTAAAGAGCCCATCATTTTCATATTTAGAAACGACACCATACGTGTTGTAATGATTAAACGCTTTACTATAACCTATTTCTATGTTAGGGTAATTTTTAAAAGCAGTCTCAGCACTGACTTTTATTGTGGTGAACTGAGATGTGTTTTTACTTGTAATGGCGTTTACAATTTGGAAATACTCAAAATAATTATATTTACTTTTAAGCTTATATTTAATACTACCAAGCTTTTTTTCAACCCCGAAATCAAATAACCAAGAGCGCTCGGCATCCTTAAACCCCATAATTGTATTAAATTGCTCGATCCCCTCTAATTGAGAAATTAGCTTATTACTTTCTATTCTCTTATTTAAAGAGATACCGGCATACACGTTTAGTTTTCTATATAAACTAAATTTATGATACCTTAAACTTACCGTATGATACAATGTGTTTTCTAACTCCGGATTCCCTTTGAAAACGCTATTAAAACGAGACAGTATAAAATTATATGCTAAATTATTTACTTCTGGGAAAACAGCATTTAACTTATAACTAAAATTAAATTTCCCTTTAGATTTTAGATCTAACTTAGCAGTTAATTGAGGTAAAAGTAAGTTTTTCGTTTTAGTAAAACGCTCTAATGCTCCAATACTACTCCAATTATAAAAATGATAAAATAAAGCTGGTTTAACAGTTAAATTATTCACTAGAAACTTATACTCTACGCCCAAAAAAGTATTTATAAAACTATAGTTAAAATCGTTTCCAAAACCTGCACTATCAAAATTGTTTATTGCGCCACTAGTTAACTGCTGTACGTCTTCATTTTTAAAATGACTAAACACAGTATTAACCCCAATACTGCTATAAAGATGATTAAAAGAATTTAAACTCCAATAGTCTTTAAAAATAGCATCTGCGGTATGGGTCTTTACCTTCTTTGATTGTAAAATACTATAATAATTATCGTCTTGGAGCGGAATTAAACCTTGTAAAATTTTCTGATTAGTTCTCCAATTGGTAAATGGTTTATCATTTGCAAAAGCATAAGTAGCCTCTAAAGTTGCTATATGTTTTTTCGATAATTTGCGTGTGTATTGAATATTTTGTGTTAATTGAAGATCTAATACATCGTGAAACCCATTGATAGTATTATTGGAATTTGTACTCTGTGTAGTCACCAATTCGCTACTTGTATTATCTGTTAGCTTAACGACACTAGAATACGTAAAATCTTCCTCTAAGCTAGGCTTATAATCCATTTTTAGTTTTCCGATAGTAAAAAACTCCTTTAGTTGCTGATTCGTTTCACGATACTCTACAAAGGGCATACTAAAATTGTACTGATTTACAGTATTGTTTTTTGTACTTGTTTTCGCCTTACTAGTAATAACATAACCACTAATATCTAAATATTCGGAAAGAGACTGCCTAACACTCATAGCTCCAAACTGACTGGTTCTCTCTGTAAAATCTTGATGTTTTAAATAGTGCCCAACATCACTTTGGTATAACGCACTATAACTTCCAGTAGAATTTATTAATGAACTCAAACCGCCCTCAAACTCTAAATAATCTCTAAACGTAAAACTTTTTACGCCAGTATTATTAAGATCTATAATAGTATTAATGGTTGTTTTAGGGCTGTAATAAAATAAAGTAGGATGTATAACATACTTCTTTTTAATACTGCCGCCAGCTTCTATATCACCAAATGCAAATTGCTTTTTATTTTCTTTTAGTTTAATATTCATCGCTACATTTTCGCTGTCCTGCAAGCCTTTAAGCATAGCAACTTCATTATAATTATCTAAAACTTCAATTTCATCGACAACATCTGCGGGAATATTATTAACAGCCATTTTACTACTTCCTGTAAAAAAGGTTTTATTCTCGACTAAAACACGAGTCACTTTTTTACCACGTACACTAACATTACCTAATTTATCGACTTCTACACCAGGCAGCTTTTTTAAAACATCCTTAAGTTTTCGTTCTTCTCCAGTTACAAATTTATCTATACGATATACAATAGTATCTTTTTTAACAGATATGGGTGGCGTATAATTTATGGTAACCTCACCTAACTCATTATTATTAATTTTAAGTCGGAAATTTTTAGTGCTATTTAAATGGGAAGTTTTAAAACTTAATTCTTGCGACACATAGCCTAAGTGACTTACAGTTATAGAATACGTTTGATTACGCTCTAGCTCTAATTTATACGTACCTTTCTCGTTACTTACCGCATACCGAATATCGCTATTATGATTGGGAATAGCCAAAATATTAGCATACTCCAATGGCGTACTTAAACTGTCATTAACAACACCAGAAAGCGTGATGTTTTGAGCGCATACTATAGCAGAGTAAAAACACAAGACTATAATAAAACCATATGTTTTTAACATATACTCTTTAATTTTTAATATTGTTTTATTTCCCTCTGTTTAAAACATCTCTTTTAAACTCTAACAAAGCATTAACTTGTTGCGTTCTTGTAATTTCATTTCTTTTTTCTAAAGGACTTATTTTAGCCGTAGTATTACTGTTTATCTTCGATACATAATAGGTTGCTGTCGCCAATTGTGCTTCCATAATTAAACCCGGCAATCCTTCAAGTTGTTTTGGTCCGTAGGGTACCGGAATCTGTGGTGTAAACCAAGCTTCGATAGTACTTTCTTCGCCAAATCCCAATAAATTATGACCTTTTCTTAATACGGCCCGATAACATAAAAAACCACCTATTGATTTACTTTCTGTAGTAATCTTCCACTCTAGCTCGTTTGGACTGCTTATAATATTTAAAGCCTCTCCAAAAAACAAAGTTTGATAGGTTAGTTGTTTATTTGGTCTATTATAATAGTATTTATTTTCTTTTTCTCGCTTTACTAACTGCCAGTAGCTGTTGTTTTCAATTTCAGATTTTAAACCTAATGTCACGGCATCGATAAAAAACAAAGCTTCGGTGTTATTAAATAGTAACGTATACTTTAATTGGTCTAAAGCCTTCTCTTGTTCTTGTAATAGCTTTATACCCGAATCGCCATATTTGTTTTTTATTTCTGTAGAAATATCAGCGCTACGCAAAGCGCGTTTATAAGTAACTTCTGTAACTTGAGCCATTATATGACCTTGAACCATTAATAAGGCAAAAAATAATAAATACTGTTTCATATAAAAAATACACACGGTTACCATTACAGTACCGTGTGTTTTAAAGTGTTTAATTACCAATACCTGATATTAAATCATCAACGCAACTATTGTACACTGCCGCTGCACTGTTATAATCTTGATGAAAATCAAAGTCTAAATCTGCCAAATCTTGACATTCCTGAAAGGGGTCGTCTTTTAGTAAAACTCTATTAGCACTAGTCATGCTCATAAAGAACATACATACTAAACTTAATACTAATACTTTTTGTAAAATTTTCATATTTTAAATTTTTAGTCAGGTTTCTGACGGTTAATAAAAAAGCCTTAAAATTTACCATTAAGTAAATTGAGAATAGCGCTATTTAAAGATTACTCTTTAGTTTTTAACATATTTGAAAATAGGCTTAAATGTTACAAATATGTTAGATACATTTCAAACATATAATAATAATAACAATCTCACAATACCTTTTTATACCATTCATCGAAAACTACAACTTATTTGCACTTTTCGTTACGGTAAAAACCGTAATTGGAGTGAAAACTCACTTTTAAATATTTAAAAAAGCCACTACTTGCGTAATGGCTTTGTAAAGTCATTTATAGCTTTGTTATACTTTATTGTTTAATTAACACATATCTACCAAAAGGCAAGTTAGGCTCTTGTGGTGCACCAACTGGAATTATAGAAGACCCTTTTTTAGCAAAATCTATTTGCATTTTATCGGCAACACCAAATTCACTGATGTGACGAAGCCCCATATACATTGTTCCTACGAGATAACTTAAATTCGGGTTGGGATCTTCAAAATAAATTCTTACACGTTTTTCTAAAAGACTACAATTGGAACAGCCTGGAAATTCTTTTTTTAAAATAGTATAATTCCCTAATAAACTGTGGTCGTATACACTATCTAAATCGTCTGTATTATCAAAGTCTATTAGCGTATTAACTTTTTGAACTCCATTTTCAATATATTTATATTCTCCTACTAATAAATCCTCATACCAATCATCATTATACACTTGCTCCTTTTTTTCAAACTTGATAGTTAAAGAAGTAGTACCATTGGTATAAAGCCAAGTTCCCACGAATTTATCTAAGTCGTTATTAATATCTTTTAAATAGGAATCTGTAGTTATTTCTGCATTCTTATCATGGATACTTATTATTGGATTTTGCGCCTTACAAGTAAATGTTATTCCTATTAAGGCTATTAAAATTATATTTCTCATTTATTATTTTTTCAATTCATTACAACGTTCTGATGTAGCTGTTCTATTTGAATTAGGTGTTGTTATCAATTTCAGATTTTAAACCTAATGTCACGGCATCGATAAAAAACAAAGCTTCGGTGTTAGTAAATAGTAACGTATACTTTAATTGGTTTAAAGCCTTCTCTTGTTCCTGTAATAGCTTTATACCCGAATCGCCATATTTATTTTTTATTTCTGAAGAAATATCAGCGCTACGCAAAGCGCGTTTATAAGTAACTTCTGTAACTTGAGCCATTATATGACCTTGAACCATTAATAAGGCAAAAAATAATAAATACTGTTTCATATAAAAAATACACACGGTAACCATTACAGTTCCGTGTGTTTTAAAGTGTTTAATTACCAATATCTGATATTAAATCATCTACACAACTATTGTACACTGCCGCTGCACTGTTATAATCTTGATGAAATTCAAAGTCTAAATCAGCCAAATCTTGACATTCCTGAAAGGGGTCGTCTTTTAGTAAAACTCTATTAGCACTAGTCATGCTCATAAAGAACATACATACTAAACTTATTCTTTAACTGGTCTAGTGAATTTAACTTCTCTCAATACTATTGTGTCGTTTTCAATTTCATCCACATCTATAATAAAAACAGCTACATCTTGTTCCCAACTATCCTCTTTCTCAAAGGTTTTACAAACTTTAGAATAAGATGTGTTTTTAAAAAAATCATTAGTTAAAACCTTTTTTCCTTTAAGGAAACTTGAATCTGTCGCAATTATTAAAGATGGAGAATAATCCTTTGGTAATATAGATTTGTTTTTACTCCAATTAAAGTGTGAAAATCTGTATGCAAACTCATAGAGTAGTCCTTCTTTTTTTTCTTGAATCTTAAAAACATATGAGTCGTCTATAGGAATACCTCCTTTTATTGTTAGTTTTTCTTTTGGAATGATTTGTTTATTCATTCCTTCAATATTATCATTAAAAAGTATATATAGAGTATCTTTTTTTTGGGTTTGTGACTGACAACCTTGAAAAACAAAAAATACAATTAACAGTAGCATGTTACTTTTCATAATTAATTACAATTAGGTGTTTTAGTCGAGTTTACTTTTGCAGTTTCAAAACTAATACTATAGTTTATTGCGTTTTCAGGAATATTCAAATAATCAAGTATCTCATCCAAGTTTAGGATGAGATACTTGATAAATTTTAGAATTATACTGACTACTATTTTTGAAAAAAATGCTTTTAATCTATTTCTTGTGTAAAAACAACATCAATTAAATACAATTGATTATCCAAAGTGTCTTTTTCAATAATATAATATTTCTTATTTGATTTTTTTAAAAATATTGAATCTCTCTGAATATTATTAAAACTATTAAGCCATTTAATGTGTTTCACATTAAGTTTCATAGTATCATTAGCTAACATCTTTACTCTTATAGGATTATTTCTATTTTCTCTATCTTTAGGTGTAAAAATTATATTTTCAGTATCAAGTTTATACAAATACTTTATAGGTCCATTTTTCCAACTATAATATTTTTTCATTGAATTATTTGGAAACTTTGAATCAAAGTAAAAATAATAAGTATTTTCATTCCTTATTAATCTAGTGTCTTTACTCAAACATGATGCAAAAAACACTGCTAGAATTGGCATGTATATAGTTTTCATATTTAATTACAATTAGGTATTTTAGTTGAATATACTTTTGCAGCTTCAAAACTATTACTATAGTTAATTGCATTCTCTGGAATACTCAAATAATTAGTTTGACCAACAGTGCCATTTAATCCCAAATAAGCAATGCATGTATAGAATTGCTCAATTGTCATATCTGGATAATCATTATTTAACGAATCTATAAAAGTTTGATCATTTAACAAGGGATGTATTTCTTGTAAAGTTTGTGATACCAAGCCAATATAATGATTTGCCATAACTTCATGTTGCCATCCTTTATAAACTCTATACTCTTCATATATCGCTTCAAAATCATTAATATCTGGTAAGTTTATAGTGTTTCCGTTATTCAAGTTGAAAAGAGCTAAATATAAATTAGCATGTATAGCTTCATGAATTATAGTTCTTGCAATAAATAACGTAGGAGTCTGGTTACTGTTTACATAGTCTTGGTCAATTGAAATATTTACTAAATTATCTGTTTCTAGATAATTATAGGAACAACCACTTGGGTCAAGAACATTATTACATTGTAAATCTTGTACAACTTGAAATTTTAAATCATAATCACTTTCTTCTCCAATAAAATTTTCTAAAAGATTTTTAATTCTTTTATTTTTGGAAATTTGTTGGTAGGTGCATCTCACTTTCACATTATTCACGAACGTAGAATCTAATATAACATTGTTGGAAAAATCCACTTCTCCTCCATTCATCAAAGTAATTACAGCTTCAATAGCAAAAGCTTGAGCAGTTTCGGAGCATTCATTCTTATCTATGTAGTAACTAATTTGACCAACAGCACCTTTAGGTTGAGATTGCAACCAAGCAGACATTTCTGCGGTAAAACCATTTGGAGAACCTCCTATGCTTAATTGACTTAAACAAAGAACAACTTTTTCCCAAGGTTGTGGAAAAGTTGGTGTTGTAACACCATCATTGCTTGATGAACCACCACTACCACCGTTACTGGTTTGGCTTCCACTTGTATCCCCGGTGTTTGGGGATCCAGTATCATTACCCTCTGGTTCGCCAGAATCTCCCCAGCTTCCTGCACCACCTCCTCCGCTGGGCGTGCAAGTTTCTGTAATTACTATACTATAAAAATCAATACCACAATCACCATAACCTATAGAAT
>NZ_VSKN01000038.1:0-9020 GCF_008086185.1 Bizionia gelidisalsuginis | reverse complement strand
ATTAGGAAGAATAACACCAATGGAAAAATGGAACGCTGACAAACACCTGATTTTAATGAAAAAAATAACCGCATAATTTAACTAACGAAATTTAAAAGAATACTCTTGTTTTATAGGGGTCAAAACACATAGCGAGAATATTTTCATCTAAAAAACCATGTTTAAATAGAAAGCTTTCATTATTTTTATCAATTAATAGACTGTTATTTCCCAAGTATTCCCATTTTGCCTTTTCTACTTTCCCGTTTAAAGAAATTAGTAGTTCGCAATTCGCCCTAAAAATATAAATGGTTTTTGAGTTAATAAGCTCATCTACCACTACCCAATGTTGATTAGTGAGTGTAGAAAGGTCGTCAAGTTTCTTAGAAAATCGTTGAACCTTAGGGATTATGTCAGTTATGTAAGTTTTCATTTTTCATATTTTGAATGATTTCTACTTTAATTATTGTACCACATGGTTTTGTTACCCAAAATCTAAGATACGTATGTTGCTCACTTTCTTTATCAAAAGGATATTCTAAGCCAGATATCTTTGTATTGCCATAAAAATTAATGACTTCTTCTTCTATGGTTTCAAAATGTTTTATACCAACAAATTTCTGGACAAAACAAATCTATGTCTTGTGATTCTCTATGATTAAAACGGAATGCTAAATTTGTACCTCCTGCTAATGCAAATTGAGATAAACTTGTAATTCTTTTATGGTTTGTAAGAGTGCTTTAGAAACTGCACTCATTAACTAAAATCGTATCGTAAGAAAGCAGGTTTACTGTAACGCTTAGACACCAATTTACAAACGTTATTACTTATACGTTCTTTTGTTTCCTTTGGCACATTGTAGATTTCATTAGCATTATAAACCGTTTCTACAAGTTCAATATCTTTAGAAAAAGTATCTTTATTTGTAGTCATAAAAACTCTAAGAATAATAATAGCCTTATCTCTTTGTGCAGATAATTTATTAGTATCCATATCCCAAAATGCGTGTTTTGGAAAGATGTTTGATATGTTTACTGCTTTAGCCAACGGTTTATTTTTATTTAAAATACTATACAAAATTATATAATTACTTTATCTAAAACAACTATTATACCATTTGTTGTATTATTTATTAAAGACTTAACTTTATATACTTCTCTTTTTATTAGACGATTAATTGTCTGCATCACTACAGAATATCGTTTGTAATTTAATTAAAATAACACACCAAAGTTATGAAACTAACTTATTGATACCTGCTTTTATCTTATTTTACATTCGTTTACTTAGTAGCTATTTTTGCTTTAAGCTACGTTTTGATTTTTGAAAAATAAATTACACTATTGACTGTTTTCCTTATATCCTTTATAAAAACCAATTAAAAAATCTACAATCCATTTTAGGGATAAAAACATAAACCACAATATGGATGTGGAAATATACCATAAAAACTTAAAAATATTTACAAGAAGACTAAACCCTAAAAAGATTAATTGAAGGGTTGCTGCATTTTTTCCTCTTACCTGAACACCGCCTAATTTGAAGCTTGAATAATTAGGCTTCATTAAATTATAAGAACCTCTTTTATTTTTTATAGAAGTACTAACACCTCCTTTTGAAATATTGAAATTAAAAGGACCACTATTGTATCTTCCAATGAATTGAAAGTTACCACGTTGAAACCCCATTCTAGCTCCTTTAAATAATTTTTTATGAAGTCTGACACCGTGATTGGTATTTATGGTAGCACCATACCCATCTTTTGCAATCGTTTTTGTAGCAGAAACACCGCCTGTTCTGGAAACACGAACATTTTTACCGTGATATTCTATTCTCTTTTTTGGTGGTGTGTTCTTTTCTGACATTAATAAGGAATTTATTTTACTTATTTTTCTATTAAAACCATATTAACACTATCATATTTATACTTTAATATATCGCCTGATAATATCAATGAGACAGCCCTATCAATAATTGGTCTTGGTGCAACAAACCATTCTCTTGGTGTTATCCTGTTTTCTTTTTCGTCAAAAACATCAACATTCAAACATACCTCTGCAAAGAATCTATGTATTAAATGTTCAAACCTTTGCGCATCCATATTGTAACAAGCATACTTATCCAATAAATGAACATCTGCATATAAATAAGTAGATTCTTTAGAAGCATTTTTAATACGCTCATTTACATCTATAGAAGAAAATCCTATTTTATATAAATTATTAATTGATGCTATATCTGGATTTTTGGATTTTGACCTTAATACATATATCCACCCTGTTTTAACATCTTCTTCATTAACAATATTTGCATTTTTAAAAAGCTCTTCTTCTGCATCCTTATCGGTATCAGAAACAATACTTCCACCATTATATAAGGCTTTTGCTAATGAACGATAAAACATATTGCTTACAGTTCCATTTTCAAAAACAGTTATCGTTCTACCATCTTTTCTTGTTCTATCTCCTATTTTCCTGTCCTCTGAACCCTCTTTTTCTAAAAACATCAATACACCATCTAAAACATAATACTTACCCTCTTCAAGGTTTCTTTCTACGTCTTTAAATTCTTTTAATTTACGTTTACCTTCTCTTAATTCTTTATGTATTTTTTTAAATTGTGTTTCATAAGGTGCAAAATCCTTATCTTTCATTGCCTTTCTTCTTGCTGTGAAATCTGTTTCTGCTCTTTCTGATGCGCTCTTTACATTCTTCAACTTAAAAATAGATAAAGTTTCATCGGTATCTAAGATGCCTAAATGATCATCATTTAAAATATCTTCAACTGATTTTACTTCTTCTTTAGTATTTAATAAATTGTTCTTGTCAAATGATTTAAGAATCTCTACTTTTTTAGCATCTTTTCTTACTGCTTTTAATCTTGCTAATAATTTAAATTCAGTAACGTTAGTTGCTTCAGGTTCACGATTATTCTTTTCAAAAAAAGCATTAATTTCTTGGAACGATTCAATTAAGCGTTCATCTTCTGTTTTTACTCCAGCGCTCTGGGGTTTAGAATCTAAAATCCCAAACTCATCATCATTAAATATATCTGCTAATGTTTTCTTTTTACTCATTAGATGCTCCTTTACGCTTTTGCTCTTTTAAAAATATAATTGCTTCTGCCAAACGTCTTTCTTGTGGGTCGAAAGATTGCATACTTGGTTGCTCACCTGTTTTTGCAATCCAATTTTTTATTTTAGGCCACAATATAATGGCTTCCTCATCAGTCATTGTTATTCTTGTAGCTTCAATCGTTTCTTGAATTGCTTTAAATACAGATGCCGTTACCGATTTAGAAAGTATCTCAAATGCTTTTTGAAATGGATTGATGGTATCTATTAAATCGATATTAATATCATCAATATTTACGAAACTATCTGCCATACGAATAAAGCGTTTATCACCAACTTCTTCAATAGTTCCATTTTTTATTACTGAATCTACGACAACGTGTTGACGCACTGTTTCGACCTCTTCATCTGTTAAATCTGGGTAGGTTTCTTTAATAATTTTAGGTATCAATACTTTATTAATAACTTCTGGGTCTACATTACCAGGCATTGCTTTAATCATCTGCTGGTCTTGCATCATTTTTGCCTTCAAGTCATTTATATCACTTTCAATAATATCCTTTGCTCTTTGTGAACTAGGTAACTTAAAACCGTTTATTTTGATAGTATTTTCATCATCTTCTGAATCATCATCTTCCTCATCTTCGTCTGGAAATTTTGGTTTAAATTTAAAGTTAGGTGCTAATACTTGTTCCATTAATAGTGATGATGTAATAGCCTTTAGCATATTATTTACTGATAGTTTTACTAAATCATCTTCCGCATCTGGTTGTGCAATTAAATTAGTAAACTGAGAGTGTGATTTGTTTTCGCTGTCTCTTGTTGCTCTACCTATAATTTGAATGATTTCTGTTAATGAACCTCTATAACCAACCGTTAAAGCGTGTTCGCAATATGGCCAATCAAACCCCTCTTTAGCCATACCCAATGCGATAATGATATCTATGTCATCTACACTTTTTACTTCCCGTAAATAGGCTTGTATTTTATCTCTATCCTTTTGGTTATCGTGTACTAAATCTGCAATCTTTAAGGTTTTACCTGTGGTTTTACTTATTACATATAAAACACCCGTATCTGGGTCTTGGTAGTCTAATTCGCCAATACCATCAACAATTCTATTAACTTCTTCGTATTTATCTTTTTCAGATTCCCCTGAATTTACACTTGGAATATGAATAATTGTCTTTTTGTTTTCATCTAATACTTCGTGAATGGCAGCTGTATATTTTCCTTGATAAAAATGATAGCCAATACCTAAAGACTTTAAATAATTATAACCGTTTAATTGTTGGTAATAATCATACTTCACTTTGGTAAATTTCGCTTCATCTTCTGGCAATAAAATAGGCACAGAATCTCCTCTAAAAAAAGAACCGGTCATGGCTACTACGTGCGCATTAGACTTCTCCATAATGCTACTTAATACCAACCCTAACTTATTATCTCCATCTACAGATACGTGATGAAACTCATCTATTGCTAATAAACAATCATCCAATTGTTTTTCGTCTATGGCTTCAAATGCAAAACGCAAAGTAGCGTGTGTACAGATTAGTATTTTTTCATCACTTTCTAAAAAGTTTAAAAACGCTGTTACTTTACTTTTTTCAATACCAGGTGTGCATAAATTATATCTTGGATTCGGCTCCCAATCTGCAAAAAAACCAAATTGTTTTAAAGCTGTTTTGGCAAATGAACTCCCAATAGAACGCTCAGGAACTGCAACAATTACTTTTTTAATGCCTTGATGTATTAATTTATCTAAACCAATAAACATTAACGCACGAGATTTACCAGAAGCGGGCGGTGCTTTAATTAATAAATATTGAGCAGTACGTGCTTCAAATGCTTTTTGTTGCATTTCTCGCATACCATATTCATTGGTACTTTTACTTTTACCTGTTTGTTGGTATGTTACGTGTACTATATCTGGCATTTTATTTTTTCTTTTTAAGCTTTTTTATTTCTATATCAAAATCAGAAATATAGGTTTCATCTTGATTAACTCTAAATTTAGAATATTCACTTTCGGCTTTTACTTTAGCTTCTAGCATGGTTATTTTACCTGTATCTTTTAAGATTGGATAATCTGCCAATTCTAAAAATTGGGTTAAAAATTGCTCCCAATCTTGCATATTCATTACGCGTCTGTTTTCTGCTCTGCTTTCTGCCAAATCTAAATAAGCTGTTACTATACGTTCTAAAGATTTTATATGCTGTTCATTCAAATAATTTTTAGCAACTGTAACATCGCTTTTTAAAATTTTACCACCTGGCGCTTGTTTCCAGTTTTTTAAGCCCATAAAAATTTTAGTCGCATCTGCTGCTGTATAAATAATTTCGGCAGCTGTTTTACCTGTAATAGCCCAATGTAGTTTGTTTTGAACGCTAGCAAAAAAATGATTTGTTATTTTAGATTGATTATCATAATCTGCAGAAAGCGCATAAATATCTGTGATTTTTTGATACAAGCGTCTTTCACTTAACCGTATTTCGCGAATACGCTCTAAAAGTTCGTCAAAATAATCTTTACCAAAGTGTTTGCCTTGCTTTAGACGTTCATCATCCATAGCGAAGCCTTTAACGATGTATTCGTGCAAAACGTTAGTTGCCCATTTTCTAAATTCTATGGCGATGTGGGAGTTTACACGATAGCCAACGGCTGTAATTGCTCTTAAATTATAATATTTGGTAGTGTATGTTTTACCATCTTCGGCAGTATGTCGGAAATTCCGACATACTGAATTTTTATCTAATTCAGTACTCTCAAAAAGATGTTTTAAATGTTCTGTAATGGTAGAACGTCCTTTTTGAAACAGTGCTGCTATTTTTTTTTGAGTCAACCAAAGCGTTTCATCTTCAAAATAAACATCTATATTTACCTTGCCTTTATCTGTATTAAAAATAACAAAGTTGTTAATGGCCTGTAAATTATTTTCTTCCTTTTCCATTACGCCTTTTTAGTTTTACGTGTCTTTTTACCCTTCTCCAACAACGTATTTCGCTTTATCATCTTCTCATATTCTTTAAAGAGATATTCTAAACGTTCTGTATCGCTGGTAAAAGGTTTTAAACGATAACAGCGTTCTATGGCTAAATCTAATTGATGGTGCGCTTCTTTTAAACCTTTTGGCATTTTATTAGGGTCATACAATTGTGCTAAGGTTTTACCTGAATGTTTTTCACGTTCTTCTAATAATTCAAAGACGTGTAGATTGATTTGTTCTTTTTGTTTTTGATTGATTTCGGGGAAAGGAAAAGTATTGTAACATAATTGAGAGGAATATCTATAATCCTCTTTTAACCTGCCTCCAACTGCCTTTACCCAATCCATATGAATTCTTGAAGTAATTATACCAAAGTTCCAAATTGTAGCATTAAAAATAACGCTGGCTGCATCAGAGACAATAGTATCTCCATCGAGAAAACCCATAGGAATATAATCGCGTCTTTGAGAAGAGGTTCTGGGTATAATAATAGAATCTGAATTATTATGGACTGAGTAATAAAACTTATGTGGTTGTTTAGACATTTCTCTTGTACTTTTTTCTGTACTTTTTTCTCTAAACGCTTTTACTTTTTCAAATCTTTCTGCTATTTGAGGGATTGATTCTGCAAATTGTAATTGGTCATCACTTACGTATAAGCACCATCTTTGTTTACCACGGATAAACTCTGCTGAACCTAATAACCTTTTAATAAGCACTTCTGCTTCTGGGTAAATTTCTATCAGTTCATTTTTCTCTTCAGTAGAAAAAATCAGGTTACCACTATCAACAATTTTACTTCCATAATTCATAGGAGGTATTTTTGACAAAGGCTTGGTTCTCTTTTTAAGAACTACACTACTACCAGAAGTTAAATATGCATTTATATTATCTACAACTTCAAAAGAAGTCTGATTAAAAATTTTCTTTTTTAATGTCGTTTTGTTTTGAATACCGATTATTGTACAGTAAACACCTGCATTACCTTTAGCATTATTAGTCCACTTAAAAGAATTATAAGCAAAAAATATTTCTAGACCTTGGGATAATATAAAGGGCCATAATAACGAAACCTGTTCTCCTTGACAAATTGAATTGGTTGTTACGTAAGCATATTTGACATTATCCTTTTGCACAAAAAGAGCTGACTTGATAAACCAACAAGCTATATAGTCTAAATCTTTATATGATTTAAAACCATTACAAACTAATGCCAAATCTGACTTTTGCTCTTTACTTTGAAGGAATGAACCCAAATAAGGCGGATTTCCTAAAATATAAATTTCATCATTTTCATTTTTAGGACAGGTATCTGCCCAAGATAAACGTGTAGCGTTGCCTTGTGTAATATTGCCTGCTTCTTTTAAAGGTAAAATAGGTTTTGCTTTTCCAAAGCCGTGTAGTTCATCTACAAAAAACTTGTTCATTTGGTGTTCTGCCAACCATAAAGAAAGTATTGCCATTTCATGGGCAAAATCATCTAATTCAATACCGTAAAATTGTGAGAGTTTTAATTCTGTAAAAACAATAGAATGCTGTGTTTCTAAAGGGTGTAGTTCTTGTAGAATTAGTATTTCTAGTTTACGTAACTCTTTATAGGCAATAATTAAAAAGTTACCACTACCACAAGCAGGATCAAATATTTTTAGTTTAGAGAGTCTAAATATTAATTGGCGTAACTTTTTAGCATTGCCTTTTTGTTTTTCAAATTCTTCGTACAGTTCATTTAAAAACAAAGGTTCTATTACCTTCATAATATTAGGTACAGAAGTATAATGCATCCCTAAACCACTACGATATGCAGGGTTTACGACTGCCTGTATCATAGAACCAAAAATATCTGGGTTGATTTCACTCCAATCTAAATCGCCACACTCTATAATAATTTTACGCGCTTCTTTGGTAAATTTTGGTGATACAATAGGATCTCTAAACAAACCACCATTTACATACGGAAAGGCTTTAAAAGATGTTGCTTCTTGACTGTTATCTTTTGTATTTAGTACTTTAAAAAGCCGATCTAAAAATGAGTGCGTATCACTACCATCTTTTTGAGTGTGCTGCTCTAAGGTATCTGTAAATAGTCCTTCAATGGGAAATATGTCTGTATCTTCTGCAAAGAAGCAAAAGAGCAAACGCGATAGAAAGATGTTTAGATTATGGCCACCATCATCATAAATATTCGGGTTTTCAGTAACTAAAATATCATAAAGCTTCGCCATTTTGTAGCTCGCTTTTCTATCTGCATAATTCTCATTGGTTTGTGCATATTTTTCTTGACCTGCCCAAGGTAAAAAGAAACCAAAATGTTTATGAATTTCGAGAATAGGTATGTCTAATGCTAACCCTGTTCTTATATCTTTTGCTAAGAGTGTTTTATAATCGGTTACAATTACAAATCTTGGATTGTGTTTTAAAGTATCTGGTTCTTTTGTAAGTTTATCAATCGTATTTAATAAATCACCAGATGCTACCTCTTTAAAAAGTAGTTTACTTTTATAGAGTACTTCTCCTGCTACTTTAGAGAGGTTGAAATCTCCTTTTTTTAAACGTGTTATAGATGTTTTAGAAATACCGTAGGCTTTTAGTAAGTCGAATACAAATTCTTCTTTGTTGTAGTTTTCAACTAATGCTGTTACGTTTTTTTCTATTTGAGATGCGTTCATTTAATATTTTCTATTGCTCTTTAACGAACCTTAAAAATATAATATAATTTTGACATTATATTATGGTTTTCCTCATTTACTTTTCACCCCTGTTTTAGGGTATATTGACACTATCCTAAAAAGTGTGTAAGTTCAAAATTTCATGGTTAAATTATTTATAGTTTAATCCTGTCTTTTAAATATAGTAAGTTCAAGTCATAAGTGCAACACGGATATTTAAAATAGATGGGGCTAGCCCCATCTATTTTAGGCTCAATATTTATATTCGTTTTGAATGAAACATTATAAACAATTGACCTTGTCACAAAGTT
>NZ_VSKN01000037.1:0-11007 GCF_008086185.1 Bizionia gelidisalsuginis | reverse complement strand
AATTACCATTGCCAGGGAAACTTCCCGATTCAAAAGCTTCAAATTCTTTACGCCACTTGTATAAAAGAGTAACCTTGATACCTAGTTCTCTTGCTAGTTCTGACAGGTTCTTTCTGTCCTTACTTAATTCTACAGCTTGTCGTTTAAAAGCTGGATCATATTTCTTTCGCTCTTGTGTCATAAGTTAAATGTAAGACTTTATGCTTAACTTGTACTGTCCGCTAAATTAGCACATCCAGACAACGAACTAATAATAAAAAAACTTAATAGACTTAATGAAAGTATTAATAAAGGAAAAATAATTTCGAGAAATCGAACAACATCTTCAGACGAATTTGATTTTTATGTAGATACAAATTATGCAACTTATACGGAGAGTCTGGACGGGAATTATCATTCTTATACCTTTCCAATAATTCCTTTAATAGAAAGTGATACTTTACAAAATTTAGTATTAACGCTACAACCAGATAACAGCTATGAGACGCTATTAGTTACATATGCGTTAACGGCTCAAGAAAAAGAGAGTATTGAAAAAGGTAACATTGTTAATTTAAATAACAAAATAACTTTTAACAAAATCGATAACGACAGTTTTGTAACTGAATTTTTGAGTAAAGAAGGCTGTACTTATACAATTGAAGAATATTGTAGTTCAGGTAATCATAATGATTCTATAGGTTATGGTGATTGTGGTATTGATTTTTATAGTATAGTAATTACAGAAACTTGCACGCCCAGCGGAGGAGGTGGTGCAGGAAGCTGGGGAGATTCTGGCGAACCAGAGGGTAATGATACAGGATCTACAAACACCGGGGATACAAGTGGAAGCCAAACCAATAACGGTGGTACGTCAAGCAATGGAGGTGTTACAACACCTACTACTCCTCAACCTTGGGAAAAAGTTGATCTTTGTTTAAGTCAATTAAGTATAGGTGGTTCTCCAAATGGTTTTACCGCAGAAATGTCTGCTTGGTTACAATCTCAACCAAAAAATGTTGTTGGTCAAATTAGTAACTTCATAGATAAGAATGAATGCTCCGAAACTGCTCAAGCTTTTGCTATTGAAGCTATAATTACTTTGATGAATGGAGGGGAAGTGGATTTTAATTTTGAAATGATAATAGAGATTAATGAAACAATTGAATTTCAATCTCAAACTTGTTTAAAAACTATAAAGGATGACGTAATTGCCACAAATCAAATGAGTAAGATTATTAAGAAATTTGAACCTGAAAATCCAGTTTTACATCTTGAATGGGGAATCTTTCAAAGTGACAACTGGGGAAATACTGGGCATACTGGGTTAGATGACACACAAACTTTAGCATACATAAATATTAACAGTGAGTCTTTAAGTTATGTAAGTAATATTGTTATGGTTAAAACAATTGCTCATAAAATAATCCACGCGGAATTATATAGAAAGTTAAAGGAAATAGTGGATGACTATCAAATTTTGTCCTTGGCAGAATATAATGCCCTTGAAGATAACTATCTTGGTATTGCGGATTATACATTTAGTTATGGAACCTTGGAGTATTCTCAAAGTCTAATGGGAAATGTTGTTACCTGGGGTTTAACTCCTAATTATACGGAAGCTCATCACAATCAAATGGCTAGTTTCTACAGAAGTGTGCTTATAGATACAATGAAAGCCTACGACTTGTCTAAAAATGTCACTAGAGATAATCCTGAACAATTTTATGAGGCTATGTCTTGGGCAGGTTTAAGATCATTTTCCGATGAAAGTGGAAATACTCAATTTTATGATGCTTGGGAAAAATTTAAAGATTCAATTGATATTTTAGAGAATAGTGTCCCTGAACCTGAAAGAACCTACAATATATATTCTAACATAATTAACGAGCAATACAACAATTCTGGAATAAACTGTAATTAACTATGAAAAATCTAACAATTTTAACTCTATTCACTTTTTTTTTCTGTTTGTCTTGTGGAGATAAAAAAAGAGATAGTCACTGTTCTGTTTTACAAGGCAAATACGATAGCATAATGGCGTTAAATAAAGAATATGAAAATTCAGCAATTCAGCAATTTTATAACATTTTAAAAAGGGAAAAAGGAACATTAATAGATTCTGTTTTAATCAATGATTACAATAAAATAAAGGGTAAAGACCTTTTATTAAACTTGTACATTTGGGATAGAATACATACTATAAATCAAAAGGTTAATGTAATTAATGTTTATGAAAAATTTAAAGGGACTTATTTGCTCAAGCCAAATCACAAGGAAAAACACACTAAAATAACAGCTATTAAAATTGAGAATGATAGCTGCTTTATTTATAAATCTAACGTATTAGTTAACAAAGATGTATTTAAAATAATTAATTCTTCTAATAAATATTTAGAAGGTAAAATTATAGCAAAAAATTATAGATTATACCTGGATGGCGCAATTAAATCCAAATTGGTAATTCGTTTGGATGACAACAGTTGTATGGATTGCGAACAGCTTCAGTTTTATAAAATTGATTGATCTCTTAAAATCTAGTGAAATTTATAAATAACTTAAAGAGCTAAAATTCGATACAGGGTAATAGGGAACAATTATATGGAGACACAACAGAATGTAATGATGGTACACAAATAGATACTTCCGAATTTTTAATTCCAGCAACTATGGTGTTAGTTAAACAATAAAGGATAACAAAGCCATTACGCAAGTAGTGGCTTTTTTTAATGTTTAAAAGTAAGTTTTTACTCCAATTACGGTTTTTACCGTAATGAAAAGTACAAATAAGTTGTAGTTTTCGATGAATGGTACAAAAAGGTATTGTGAGATTGTTATTATTATTATATACTTGGTTTTTAATAGTTAAAATTAAATAATTATTTAAACAATCTATTTAATGGCGGTTCTTCAACTATAGTAACGCCAACAAAAAATAGATCAGATGGGAATAAAGTACAACAAATCCTAAATGGGGAATTACCAATAAGTGAATTAGGCTGTAATTAAAAATTTTAAATTATGATATCATCAAGAATTAAATTATTATATTTTATAAGTATTATATTATCACTAGTCTTGTTGATTTTACCTGCTAATTATAAAAGTGCTGTATATACACCTAGTATTTTAGGTTATATATGGCTTTTGTTGTTCCCGATTATTTTAACCTGTTATCTCTACTTGATGTAAAAGACTAAAAGAATAAGGAAAAAGAAGATAAAAGAGAGTATTATATTTTTTGTTTTTGTTCTAATTACTGTATCAGTATGGATTTATCAAGCATATGGAGCGGGAAATATATAATTAAAAAAGAAAAAGATGAAAAACACAATATTTATACTTATAATTTTATTAGCCTTAAGTTGTAAAGCTCAAATTAATTCTTCCAATCAAGGTTTAGAGATTCCAATCGAACAACACTTAAATATCCTTAACAGTAATATCGAAAATGGTATTCCAGATGGAGCTTATCTTAAAGATGTAAATAACTTGTTTAATGATTATCTGGGTGTGTGGCAAGGAACCGTTAATAACGAAGCAATTGAGTTTTTAATCTATAAAGTCGTTTATAACTCATCAATTAGACCGCTTACAATTGATAAGCTATACATAAAATACAAAATAACAGAGGCTAATGGTAATGTAGTAATTGAGACATCCAGTCTTCAAAATGAAGATGGTTTAATAATAAAAGGGAATTATTTTGGTCATGATGATAGCTATTATGTATTAGATTATTCAGGAGAACACTATTCTTGTGGACAAATGGGAACAATTTTTGTTAAATTGATTAACAATAATACTCAAATTCGAGTACATTATAATCCTAATACAGATAGTTTAGATGTTAACAATTGTCCGAATGGAGAGTCTGTTTCACAGGTTTTAGTTCCAGAGTTTATTTTAACCAAACAATAATTATAATAATAATTTAATAGATTATTTTACAAATCCATTACGCAAGTAGTGGCTATAATCTTGATTTAATGTTATTAGCAATTTAGAAAGTCAATAAAAGAATTAATAAAACAATCAAGAATTTAAGAAAATACATATGAAAAACAGTATCTATTTTATATTAATATTATTAGTTGGGTGTAAATCAGTTGAACAAAAAACGGTTAAAAACGAATTGACTTTGTCTACTGTTAATTACAATAAAATTAAAAATGATAGTCAGATAATTAGCGATCTATACTTAACAATTCAGGATTCAATTGAGATAAAAAAAATCAGGAAATTATTAGACAACTATTTTGAGAATAACAAAAGAGATGATTTAATAACCGTTTTAGAAATTTATCGCGTGTTTGGTGATGAGGTTCAAGTTTTGGCTAAAGATAGTCTCGATAAAGACAATTTTTTAAAAATTGAGTCATACGAAGATTTAAAAAAGTTAAAAGAGAGTCTGTCGAAAACTATAATATTAAATCGCGTTAATGATACCATTATAACGCAGATTAATAAAGACTAATTAGTGGGTTTAGGCCATTTGATTAATAATAGAAATCAAGCATTTTAATTTCAATAGAGAGATTATAAACAGTTAAATACACGAATATAACGTGTAAACCAATAAGTTGAAAGTCGCAGAGTAATTGGTCTAAAATAATACCTAATTCGAATAGAACAGTTAAATCAGTACCTTCTAATGAATTGAAAAAACAAAAGATGAGAATTTTAATTTTAATTGCAATTACTATTTTAACATTTTTGTTGTGTAAAGCACAACAACCTGTTATTGCCTTATTTAATGGGTCCGATTATTTAGAAACTGAAAATGCTTACTATAAAGATACAGATGGTGATCTTGCTAAACTTATAGGCACTTGGCAATATACTAATGGTAATGAAAGTTTAAAAATCATTTTAAAAATGAAAAGTCAAAATTTAACAGAGTTTACAATACCAAATTTTAGTTGTTATGAAGACATACTATATGGGGAATTTAAATATATTAACCAGAACGGTCTTCAAATAATAAATTCAACAAACCAAATAGATTTAAATCAAGACCCATATGAACATTCTATATACGGAGGCTACTTAATAGACAATAATGATTTGCCAACTTGTAATGATTGTGGAGATAATGAAAGAAGAGTAAAAGTTGTTGTTAAAGACCCTTTAAGACCTTATTTTGATTATGATATGATAATAAGACATTTTCCTGGAGAGGCATTATTTGATATTCCAGAGCAAATAATAATAAAAATAAAAAGAAGTGCTACAGCAATTGTTCCAGAAGGACAACCAGATAATGATAGAATTACTTTTGATGAAATAACTTTAAATAAACAATAAAAATTTTACATAAAAAAAGACTATTAGAACCTAACTTATAATTTGCTTCTTGTTTGATATCTGCGGATTAAAAGCAGAATATTACACAAATAATTCTATTAGTTAACACTATTGAAATAATAAAAAAAATCAAAAGCCATTACGATTACGCAAGTAGTGGCTTTTTTAAATATTTAAAAGTGAGTTTTCACACCAATTACGGTTTTTACCGTAACGAAAAGTGCAAATAAGTTGTAGTTTTCGATGAATGGTACAAAAAGGTGTTGTGAGATTGTTATTATTATTATTATAAATTTAGTTTTGATAGCTAAAATCACTAATTTTTAAGACCAACCAAACTAATGAAAAAAAGAAAATGTAAACAGTATTTAAAACTAGTAATGTTGCTCTTTGGGGCTACATTTGTGTTATCTAGTTGCCAAAAAGATGATGTCGATTATTTGGACAATCAGGCAGACCTCGAAAAAACATCTAAGTATGCAATAGAAACCTTAACACATAAACAAGTACAATCTAATGAGACCGTTTTTAAAGAATTACAAAAATTAGCACCAAAACTTAAAAATGGATCTGCCAACAGGTTAAATAGAGAAATTTATAATAGCGATTATGGGTTTACTATTAACACAGACTTTGTTAAGTATATTGAAGATACCCAAAATGGTAATCACTCTTATAGTTTTCCTATAAAAAGAGATAGTGTTTTAAGTAATAATATAGAAAATTTATTGCTGCACTCAAATACAGAAAATGGTTACGACGCGTATATAGTGCAATACGATTTCACTGCAAGCGAATATACAAATCTGGATGAGGGCATTATAAATAGTCGTAATACAATACTTTTACCTATCGATTTTGACACTTCGGTATTTAACAACGGAGAATTATCTAAAATGGTTTATGGTTGCGTAGAGACTTGGGAATGGAGCGATGGCGTACCCCACAATGGTCAAGTTCACGGCGCCGATTGCACTTGTAATCCAAGTCAAGGTTGGGTGCTTACAAGTATTTCTTGTGGAAACTACGATGACGGTGCTAGTGGTGGCGGGAATGGGATACCTACAAGCCCAGGCACTTCAGATGGTGGTAGTGGCGGGGATTCTAGCGGAACCACATACGATAATGGTTTTGATCCGACAGATCCAAATAATCACGGTAATAGTGGTAATCTTCCTATATTGGCGGCGCCAGCGATTGTAACGCAATCGCAAATGCTAGATCTGCTTCTTGGTAATGCTAGTTACGTATTCGATAATTCATTGAGTGATGAAGAGACTATGAATTTTAGTTCTATTTCTGAACTTCAAGCTTTTTTAAATAACTTTGAAAATTCTTTTATAAATGACGAATTTCAAGTGGAGAACAATCCCGACGGGACTAAATTAACCAAATTTAAAGGTACATTCCAGAACGGTCTGATTTTTCCAGTTTCCATAAATGTCCACGTAACAAGTGTTTTAGAGAATCCTCTTTCTATAGAAAGTGAATTTCAGGTATTAGAAGTAGTTTCTTTTGATTCTGGTTATACTCCTTTTGCTGATTGGGAGCAAGCCTCTTATGAATATTCTTCAAATGGAAATGTCACAACAGTAAATATTAGTGGATATTTCGATTTTGGAATAGCTATAGAGGGCTTCGATATTGTTTCTTTTAAAGAGCAGTGGGAAGTTAAAGTTAAATATAATAATCAAACAGGGGTGCCTAATCCTCCAATTTCAGTAACAAAACTTTAAAAAATTAATAGTATGAATCAAGAATTAGAAGTGACAAGTATAGGTTTAATTGTTTCTCAAATAGTGGCTTTTGTTTTAGTAATTTGTGTAATATATTTTATTCACAAAATTTATAAATTGTTAAAAACTTACTTAAATTTAAAAATAGAATATTTAAAAAATAAAAAAATGAATTACACTAAAAATTAACAACAACCAAGTATATAATAAATGGTAGTTAAGAATATTGGTTTATTTCAGACTCTAATTGCTTCTTTCGTTTTAACACAAACTATTGCAAACATAATTCTATTAGTTTACACTATTGAAAGAACAAAAAAAATTAAAAGCCATTATGCAAGTAGTGGCTTTTTTTTGTGTGCAAAATTTGCGTTTCACTCCAATTACTGTTTTTACAGTAATGAAAAGTACAAATAAGTTGTAGTTTTCGATGAATGGTACAAAAAAGGATTGCGGTTTTGGCGGGATAATATCATATTAGCATAACAATTTAAATAATTATGAAATTAAAATTTTTATATACTTTTTTAATCTGTTTAGGATTAACAACGACAATTAAAGCGCAAGAAACTATAAAATCTTTAAAAACAGGATTGCCAGGAGAAATTGGAGAAGGACCTGTTTATTATAAAGATATTGAAAATACTTTAGATAAATACTTAGAAACTTGGCTTTACGAAGATGGTACAACTTATTTTAAAATCACTTTTATTAAAAAAGAGCATACTCCATTAACTGGAGGTGTAAAAGTAGATTATAGAGATATGATAGCGGGTGAATATTTGCTAAAAATAAACGGAATCACTAAATATGATACTTATGGAGCCAATAACAGCAGTAATGATTCTATGGCGAATTATATTTCTGGTGGATTAATAGTTTCTGAAAATAAATTAGAGATTTTGTTCTACACAGAACCACCGCTTAATGGTTTATGTGAAAGATATGCTAGTGGTAAATTATTACTAGAATATACTCCGATTTTTGGGAGTGCAGACGAATTAATCTGGACAAGAACCAATAACCAATTATATGGGGATACCACAGAGTGTAATGATGGTACACAAATGGACACTTCCGAATTTTTAATCCCTGAAACTATGGTATTAGTTAAACAATAAAGTATAACAAAGCTATAAATGACTTTACAAAGCCATTACGCAAGTAGTGGCTTTTTTTAATATTTAAAAGTGAGTTTTCACTCCAATTACGGTTTTTGCCGTAACGAAAAGTGCAAATAAGTTGTAGTTTTCGATGAATGGTACAAAAAGGTATTGTGAGATTGTTATTATTATATACTTGGTTTTTAATAGTTAAAATCACTAATTTTAAAACCAACCAAAGGAATGAAAAAAGAAAATGTAAACAGTATTTAAAACTAGTATTGTTGCTCTTCGGGGTTACATACGTGTTATCTAGTTGCCAAAAAGATGATGATTTAATACAAATTGAACAAAATAGAAATAGTAACCAAACGGATTTTATAATATCAAAAATTGACAAATCTAAGTTAGCAGAAAATACCACACTTACAAGAAAGCTAACAAAACTATCCTCTAATTTAAGAAATAAAAAATCTAATAATTCTCAAAATAAAACCTTAGTTTCAAATGAGTATGGGTTTACTCTTAATACAAGTTATGCGACTTATATAGAAAGTGCAGATAAAACTTATCATTCTTATACCTTTTATATTCAAAGAGATGTAGAGATAGAAATGTTAGAAAATTTATTAGTTTCTTTAGAGCCAGATGGTACTTATAAAACAAGCATAATATCATATAATATAACAGCTGCCGAAAAAGAAGATATTTCAAATAACACATATGTAGATATAACTAATAAAGTAAGTTCTACAGTTATAAATGATGAGGGTTTAATTAGTGATATTTTTAGCAAAGCAGCAGATTGCTCTGGGTATGTGCTCTTAGAGTGGTGTTCTGGCTCTGCAGGACACAACGGATCCGACAATTATGCTGACTGTACAGCTTATAACAGTGATAGAATGTACTATGGTTGTGGTTTTCCTGGAGGTGGAGGCTCAACTGGTGGTAGCACAGGAAATACGTCTCCAAACACCGGGGATACAAGTGGAGGCCAAACCAATAACGGGGGTAGTGGTGGTTCATCAAGCAATGATGGTGTTACAACATCAACAACACCCTGTAGAGGTGATGATTGTCCAGAGGAGTATAAACCAGGCCCTTGTGATAAAATAACAAAATTATTTCTAGATTATCCTAATTATAAACAAGCCCTTATTAATTTAGCGGGAACAGTAAACCAACAAGTTGAAAATGGAATATATATAGATAAAGCTAGCAGTACAATTAATACCATTCCGCAAGGAGTTGGAGGTATTATCAATTTTAACAACAATCCAGCTAACGCCTATATTACTTTTGCTCATACTCACGATGCCAGCGGAACGTACTCCATTTTTTCTTGGGATGATTTGGCTCTAATGGCTAGAGCAGTTGAGAATGGCAAAATAAAGACAAATAAGTTTGTCGCCTTTTTGATAACCGCTAAAGGTACTCGTTACGCTTTGACCATTGAGGATGCTTCGAAACTAACAAACTTTTTATATCAACCAAGTGGTTCACAAGGTACTCAAGTTGATGTCCCAAAGATGCTAAAAGTAAGTAGTGTATTTGATAAATTTTATGGAGATAATGCAGCTGTCATCAAAAACACAAATACAGATAATGATAAAGTACAAAAAGCATTTTTACAGATGTTAAGGGATAATGATGCTGGCGTTGAAATTTTTGAAGTTGATGCCACATTTGATAATTTTACCAAACTTAAACTTGAAACAAACAATACAGACGTAACTCCAATAAATTGTAATTAAAATAAATAAAATGAAAAATATATTAACAACATTAATAATTATTATCATTACCATAACTTCTTGCAAAGCCCAACAAATAGTTGATGCATCAACGTTTAATGATGGGAACAATGAAGCAAAATACTTTAAAGATTTGAACAATAACTTTGCACCTTTTCTCGGCACTTGGGAATGGCAAAATGGCAATCAAATATTTCGGGTTACCTTATGGAAAGAAGAACAAGTTGAGAACGAAAACGGAAATAGACCTTCTTTTTATTGGGACCAAATTAAGGGCCATTATGAGATGGTGCAACTCGGTCAATCAGGTCAACAATTAGAAACTGTCATTTATACTTCTCAAAAAAAGATAGGCCAGTCTACCTCTGATTGGTTTCCAGTTATAAGTGGGAGAGGTGTTGATGGAATGAATTTTGATGGAACAGTATACGACAATAGTGTAGTATACAATCCAAAATATATAACTGGTGTAAGAGGGATCTTAAAACTAGATATTATTCCAAGTACTATACCTTCGCAAATGGAATGGAAGGTGACATTACCACAAGGAATGTATGGAACTGACCAACCAACAGAATTTAATATTCCAACAGATATAATATTAACAAAACAATAAAAACTATACATAAAAAAAGACTATCAGAACCTAACTTATAATTTGCTTCTTGTTTGATATCTGCGGATTAAAAGCAGAATATTACACAAATAATTCTATTAGTTAACACTATTGAAATAATAAAGCTAAAAAAGCCATTACACAAGTAGTGGCTTTTTTTTGTGAAAAATTTGCGTTTTCACTCCAATTACGGTTTTTACCGTAACGAAAAGTGCAAATAAGTTGTAGTTTTCGATGAATGGTACTAAAAGGTATTGTGAGATTGTTATTATTATACACTTGGTTTTTAATAGTTAAAATCACTAATTTTTAAAACCAACCAAACGATTGAAAAAAAGAAAATGTAAACAGTATTTTAAATTAGTAATGTTGCTCTTCGGGGTTTCATTTGTGTTATCTAGTTGCCAAAAAGATGATGATTTTACACGGAGTTCACAAACAGAAAATAGTCTAAACCCAAAGTTTAAAATATCTAAGATTAATAAAGAAAGAATTGAGGACAACGAACTAAT
>NZ_VSKN01000036.1:0-11330 GCF_008086185.1 Bizionia gelidisalsuginis | reverse complement strand
CAAATAAAAACTGACTCGCTTCTGACTGAAAAGCTGAACGCTGAATGGATTTTGAAATTCAAAAGTATTAACTCAAAAAAATTGAAATTAGAATTCATTAAGGAAAAAATTTACTATGATAGTAAGTTTAATGCTAGAATAGGAACTTGTTTCGTTGAAATAGATAGAAATCACGAAGATTATAGAGGTGAAGATTACTATTACGAATGTAAAGTTCTATTTTTATTAAAATTAGACAAAAAACATTATATATTAGGTGTTAATATTTTAGATCAAATTAAACAGAATAACCTTAATGATATTACAATAATCAAAAGTGATATTAATCTCCCAGGAATTTGTGGTAATATTACTATTGAAATAAATGATAAAAAATTAAAACGGAAAATAAAAAACGTGCTGTAACACCGTATAAAAATAATTGCGGTTTAGTACTTAATCATAGGTCGTTACGTGTTTGTAACGTCTGATTTTCCTTCGGAAAATCCTCGCATACAAACCCGCAACTATTCTTATACAAAAACGTTGGCAGTAAGTTGAACAAACATCTATGAGAAAAATAACATTCCTAGTATTATTGGTAATTGCATCTTCTTGCAAACAAGAAAACGAACCATATTCTATGTATGGATTATTAAATGAAGAATTTGTTTATTCAAGTGAAATGCTAAAAGTTCAAATTGCGGAAAGTCTTTCAAATGACAAACTGATTAATAATGAATCCGCAAAAGTTTACGATAATTTGACAAGCGAATACTTAGCTTATTTGGACAGAACCTACTCGGAATTAATTAATCATCCGAAAATAGAAAAAGATAGAAGTTACGATGGTGAATTTTCTAAAAAAGAATATATAAACGATTTATTTTTTATTGGAGACGAATACAATGAAAAGGGAACTGAATTCATTTCTAAATTGGAAAAATATAGAACTGAAATTTTAAAGTTAATTAAAGATAGAAATTTAACAAAACGAGTAAATGCTACATTAAACACAATGTACATTCAAAATCGAGAAGGAAAGAAAATCAAATATCTGAATTACCTTTACCAAGATATGCCACTAATTAGTGTTTTGACTCATATGAAAAACAAAGAAAAGTCAATTCTGGAATTTGAAAATGACTTTCTGAAAAATATACAACTGAACGAATAAAACCTACTGCCAATCGAGTAGACGGCTGACAATCGAATGATTGCCAGTGCGCCTCTCACACCACCGTACGTACGGCGGTTCAACGTTCATCTCAACAATTGCTCTTTACACCAATTGAAGCTACCTACTATTTTAAGCATAGGCTACAAAAATTTGCTCCTATGCGAATTTAATAGAGAACGGTGTTCCGTCCTTCCTTAATTGTGAGTCCTATGGGCTTTTTCTCCCACCTCGTTTCCCTTAAGTACTATGACTTCTGCTGACTTCTCCAATAGGCCAACTCGTAACTTTGGAGATCTCCCCAGGTAATGACATCTTCTTTCACTCAATCCCTGCCGTATCTACCTACTTACCCTTTTGATACTCTTTGGGCGTTGCAATGATGTGGTTGCTTACCCGAATAAATAGGCCTCTGTATACGGTTTCTGTTCGTCAGTACCGAGTTTTGTAGTCTCGCTTTCTTCAGAGGTAACTTTGCAGTTACCACCCTTGCGACTTACTAATGCTTCTAGGCGTTACCCCAGCGCATAAGGGACTTGCACCCTCTAGATTAATTACTTACTTTGCTGTAAGTTAAAGATGCCCATACGGGGCACACACAACGTATATAAAAAATAGCGCGAGTCGTTGCTAACAGGAAGGTTCGGGCATTTTTGGAAAGTCGCCAAATTTTTAAATTTGACAAATTCCCAAAAATAAAATAATTAATAAAATTTAAAAATTCGGCTTGTGTTTCATCCGAATAGTTACCGCTTATTTTCAGCGCTACTTTTCATATACAAGACCGTTGGCAAAAATTAAAAACAAGAATATGAATAGAATATTAAAAATATTTGGATTATTGATCATCTTGACAGCTGTAAGTAGTTGTGCTGTTAAAATGCCTCTTTCGAGTAATTATTACTCTAATCAGAAAAAAGTTGGAGTAATTTACTTAATTGACTCTATAGGAGTTTATAGAGAAGGTGCTCAAGGATTGTTAGATATGGCATTGACAGCAGGTAAAAGATTTAAAGAACCTCTTTCGATAGTGGACAAAAAAATTAATCCAAATAATGATATAAAAGATTTATACATACAAATATTCAAAACAAAAGGAAAACCTTTAAAAGATATTGATTTCGAGTACGACATTGAGAAACTTACAAAGTTTGAAAAACCATCTTCATCAAAAAAGAAGTTTCATAAATATGACCTTCGGTTTTTAAAAGACAAAGGAATAGATGAACTTTTAATTGTAGATGTTCAATATGGACTTTTAGTGAGTTATTATGGGATGATTGAAACTGGAAAAACGGGAAATTGTAGAATTGATTCTGAGATTATTGACCTTTCAGACAATTCAATAGTTTTTAAAGATTTTTCTAACTCTGTTGAGAAAATTAATGGAAAATGGAAAACACCACCTAGATATGAAAATTTAAAAAATTCTATTTCAGGAGCAATTGTGAAAACAATTAATTTGGAAAGAAGTAAATTGAATAAATAACTTTTGCTAATCGAGTAGACGGCTGACAATCGAATGATTGCCAGTGCGCCTCTCACACCACCGTAAATACGGTGGTGCAATAGTCATTTCAACAATTGCGCTTTACACCAATTGAAGCGACCTACTATTTTAAGCATAGGCTACAAAAATTTGCGCCTATGCGAATGTAATAGAGAACGGTGTTCCGTCCTTCCTTAATTGTGAGTCCTATGGGCTTTTTCTCCCACCTCGTTTCCCTTAAGTACTATGACTTCTGCTGACTTCTCCAATAGGCCAACTCGTAACTTTGGAGATCTCCCCAGGTAATGACATCTTCTTTCACTCAATCCCTGCCGTATCTACCTACTTACCCTTTTGATACTCTTTGGGCGTTGCAATGATGTGGTTGCTTACCCGAATAAATAGGCCTCTGTATACGGTTTCTGTTCGTCAGTACCGAGTTTTGTAGTCTCGCTTTCTTCAGATGTAACTTTGCAGTTACCACCCTTGCGACTTACTAATGCTTCTAGGCGTTACCCCAGCGCATAAGGGACTTGCACCCTCTAGATTAATTACTTACTTTGCTGTAAGTTAAAGATGCCCATACTGGGCACACACAACGTATATAATTAATTGCTTGGTCACTGCCGACTTACGAACATTCCTGCGGAATATTCTATCTGTGATTTATTTGCTAAATTAGTTGCTTAACCACGCAACTAACCATACACAAGACCGTTATGCTACATTAAAACCAACATAACGGTCAAAAACGGACTGACCATCCAAAGTCAAAATAATTTTTAATTGACATTAAAAAACATTAAATTCGAGAACGTTATGAGCGTGTGTTTGAAAATCGATAAGAGTAAAACCATTAATTTATTAATTAAAAACAAAAATTATGAAATCAATTATTAAAATTACAACGATACTGTTTTTTGCACTTTCTTTAAGTTCTTGCAGTAACGACAACACTGAAGACTTAAACGACAATCAGTTGATTGATAATAACCAGTCAATTGATAAAATTATGTCTGAAATCACTAAACTTGGCAATGAAAACGAAAAAGCCGTGGCATTTCAAATAGTGCTAGAAAATGGGAAATTCACTAAAAAAAATGTTAAAATAGTGGACGATATTAAGTTTATTAATGATTTTGAAAATGGTTACAACGGAACTTCAAATCAATTAATACAAGATACCATGCAAATTAATTGTGAAACCGAAGATGGTACAATTACGACATATTGTGATGGAGATGATGGTGGATGTGTTGGTGGTGCAATTAGAAACTGTTTAGATAGTGGAGGTTGTGCAACAGTTTGTGGTGCTAGGATTACATATATTCCAAAAAAAATCAAGCTATAATAACGTAGCATAATCGAGTAGACGGCTGACAATCGAATGATTGCCAGTGCGCCTCTCACACCGTACGTACTGGTCTCGTATACGGCGGTTCAACGTTCATCTCAACAATTGCTCTTTACACCAATTGAAGCGACCTACTATTTTAAGCATAGGCTACAAAAATTTGCGCCTATGCGAATGTAATAGAGAACGGTGTTCCGTCCTTCCTTAATTGTGAGTCCTATGGGCTTTTTCTCCCACCTCGTTTCCCTTAAGTACTATGACTTCTGCTGACTTCTCCAATAGGCCAACTCGTAACTTTGGAGATCTCCCCAGGTAATGACATCTTCTTTCACTCAATCCCTGCCGTATCTACCTACTTACCCTTTTGGTATACTTTGGGCGTTGCAATGATGTGGTTGCTTACCCGAGTAAATAGGCCTCTGTATACGGTTTCTGTTCGTCAGTACCGAGTTTTGTAGTCTCGCTTTCTTCAGAGGTAACTTTGCAGTTACCACCCTTGCGACTTACTAATGCTTCTAGGCGTTACCCCAGCGCATAAGGGACTTGCACCCTCTAGATTAATTACTTACTTTGCTGTAAGTTAAAGATGCCCATACTGGGCACACACAACGTATATAGTTTATTGATAGGTCACAACCTACTTATGAAAATACTCTCATCACCTATATTTGTTTTTTATTTACTAAATTAGGTGCTTAAACGCCGCAACAAACCATATACAAAAACGTTAGGCGTAATTTAAAAAAATCCTGAATATGAACAATATAAGATTAATATTCATAACAATTCTGACTTTATCATTTGGAATATCATTTGGCCAAAGTATCAATTGCGAACTAACAAAAAGTGCGTCAGAAAAAATTTTTATAGTAGATAAAGATGACATTATTTGTTTAGCAGAAAATTCAGAAAAAGAAAAAACATTGATTTATACTTTTGGAATTTGGTGCTCACCCTGCATAAAACATTTACCAAACGCACTAAAACTTGCAAAAGAAAATAATCTTGATTTTTATGTATTGCTAATGGAAAAAGAGAATAGCGATAAAGAATTAAGAGCAATTGAATTTTTAGAACAAATACAAGAAAAAACCAAATTTGAAATTAAGGTAATTAACTTAAAGGACGAAAATGGAAGACCTAATAAAAAATACAAACAATTTTTAACAGAAATCACACCACCTGAATTTGAGAATATTAATGATATGTCTAAATATATTGTAATTGACAAAAAAGGGAAAGTTCTGATGGTTACAAATTGGAAAGATAACAGAGAATATGATTGGGAAGATGATTCAAATATGATTAAAGAAAGAATAATACCGATACTAAATTAAACGGACAAAAAAACGTTGCACAACAAAGTACTGTGGTAAAAAACAAGTAAAAACTCATTAACTTTTCACTAAAGCACTTCTGTAAATATCATCATATATTACTCCAGATTTTGTTATTGCAAAAGCTTGTTTTAGTAGCTTATTATAGCACGTGATCAACGTTAGTTTTTTGATCTTTCCTTGAACTACTATAAACTGAATAGAGAGGGTAAAACAAAAAATAGTGACAATCCCGTATCCTTAGAAAACACAGTGGTAGAATTAAACAGTAGTGACAGGTAATAAGGTGTTCGGCAGTCCCTCCATTTAGTTCCATAGCGCATATCTGCAAGCCAAATTACCATTACAAGTAGGTAATAGCATAAAATCAACCTTTAGGGCTTTTACAATCCATTACTAACTTAAAGCCTTGCATACACCATAAATACAACCACTGCGGCGACACGTCCTCGCGGTCGTATGTATTTGCACTACTGCACACACTACACTCCTTTCTCACCCGTAGCTACTTTTTTACTCCAAACCCCAATAAGGAAAGCGCTAAAAGCGCAATGTTAATCGTTTAGGGTAAAACCGCTATTTAATATGATGCGAGCCTGCGGGTCACTTCGGGCTCAACCCAAAACCCAAAGCAATCAGTATAAACGATAAAACAAAACAGAAATCAATCAATAGTAATGGCCTACATAAATCACCAGATATATAGTGATATAAGAACGCATTTCAAGTCGAAACGTTTTGCTTAGAAGCAGCAACCGTTGCTTTAGGTTTTAGGTCTAACGGTGTCACGTTTTTTGAAGTCGTAATAAGCAACCGTATCATAACTTAAAAAGTCCTCCAGCAGTACCATAGAAAAAAGGGTACCGCTTCCCTCCTATGTATGTAAGAGCTGTGTATTCCATCCACGTTTCCCAGTAGTCAAACACGCCTCTCACACACAGCCCTTACCTAAAAACGTAACCAATAAACTCCCCAATAAACAATCAAAAAAAGCGCCACCTAGTGTAAAACATTGTCGCGAGAGCGCTCGTACCTCACACTATCACTCACAACACCCTTGTTCATCTCGCAGGCGGCTCGCGCCTTTTAGATTACCTGCTTAACAAACAATTGTAAATACATACAAATAGTATTATATTGAGGTATGAATTCAATCCTAAAACAACCGCCTGCAGAAGTAAAAGAGAATCTAGAACTTCTAAAAGCGGACTTAGATAATAAAATACCAACTAAACAATTAGATAGAAACCTTCTAATTGCAACCTGGAACATAAGAGCATTTGGAAACCTAACACGAAAATGGGATTCCGATGATGACGATTCACCTAAAAGAGATTTACATTCAATTCTATGTATTGCAGAAATCATAAAACGTTTTGATGTTATAGCAGTACAAGAAGTAAAAGATAACCTACGTGCTTTAAGAGATACTTTGAAAGTATTAGGGGCAAATTGGTCTTTAATCCTAACCGATGTAAACAAAGGTAAAGTTGGGAATGGTGAACGAATGGCATATATATTTGATACGCGCCGTGTACAACTTTCAGGATTGGCAGGTGAATTAGTAGTACCTGAAGAATGGGAAGATTCAATTAAAGATAATGCATTGTCAAATCAATTTGTCAGATCACCTTATGCGGTAAGCTTCAAATCAGGCAAGCGTACATTTATTTTAGTGACGCTTCACATTCTCTACGGTAAAAATAAGAAAAGTCGTATTCCAGAATTACGTGGCATTGCAAAGTGGCTTAGGGATTGGGCAGATAATGTAAATGCATATCATCAAGACTTTATTGCGTTAGGAGATTTCAATATTGATAAGCGTGGCGACTTATTAGATCAAACATTTTTATCTGAGGGGTTATATGTGCCAGCGCAATTACAAAACGACAAGGTAACGCGGTCTATTTTCAATAAAACAAAGTACTATGATCAAATTGCTTGGTTTAATAGTGATGATAAAGGACCTAAATTATCTATGGAGTTTGTAAATGGAGGTAATTATGACTTTGTAAACGTGGCTTTAAAAAACCGTTTGCTAACCAATAATAGCTTATCCTGGTTGATATCAGATCACTATCCACTTTGGACAGAATTTAAGATATAAAAAAGGGCACAAATAGAGTTGGCTTCCATCGGCCAACGCTAAAATGCTGTAAAGCTCAAGCCAAAGGTTTTGAAAAAAATAGTGCCCCATAAGGCAGCTCTATTTTTTACAAACGGCATACCATAAGCACCATTTTTTACAAAAAGCGTGACAGCATCACCACGCCAACAAAAAACGCGTTTTCTTTTTTTTACGTTCTAAAAATAATAGGAAGGGCTCTAAGCAAACGAATAGCCTCTACCGTTCTTATAATAATGTTTCGGGGCTGTATTCTCGATATTTTTAGTACTTATTCGTTTTCCTTCCTGTAACCAAGCGTCGATATCTGCCTGTTGAAAAGACAATGGCTGATCTATTTTTATAAAAGGAATGTTGTAACGTGATGTCAATTTATAAATAGAGGATTTACGCGCGTCAAGATAGGCGGCACGTTGGGTAATTGACAGTATTTCAATAGGGTCTGTGTGTGAAGCCTTTTCTGTATTGGAACCTGAATTAAGGGCTCTAAAAGCGATGCTATGTGCGGAAAACGTTTATCAATAATGTCTAAAGAAATGTCCATAAGTAAGAGTATTTAAATTAAAAAAGAGCTCCCATAGGAAGCTCTTAATATATGTGTTTAATCTTTTAATCTGAGACGTTTTAATCGCTTATGAATGCATTTCACCAATAGCGAAACAAGGTAACTTACAACAGCCCCAAAAGCGGCCATAACAGCTGTTTTAATGAAGTCTTCGGAAGAGATCCGCATCCAAACAGAAGAAGCAGTGCCTCCCAAAATGGAAAACCTTATATGTGATACGCTTTGAGACATCCTAATTTATACGATTTCTATTAGTTATTTTTACGAGATGACAGCTTTGGTTCATCATCCATAACTACCGCCTGACTCACAGCTGTAGCCACAGTTCCGGCCACGGTCATATAAGTGGCAATGGTAATAACAATAGCTGGCACACTAACCGGAGCAGCAATAATAGCACCGCCTGCAGTAGCTAGTGCAATCCCGATGTTTCTTAATAACTTGAAAAACTTCGGTGTCGGTTTTTTATAACGTTCTACTAAATTCATAATCTTAAGATTTAATGGTTAATGGTTAATGAAATAAATTCTTTGCGCTCAAAAGCTTGATGACAAAGTGAAAGTACCTTTTGCATAGCCAATCGTGAAGACCACCCTACTCCTATCCCTGCCAACTGACTTACCGGAGCCAAACAGCCTTCCAATTCTTTAGAAGCATCATTCGCAGGATGAATCAGAATCAAATTTCGCTGGCTCACATCCAAAACCTGCAAATGGTCCCTAAACCGACTGGAAAAACGAGGTTTCACTTCATAAACACCTTCCGGAATACAAGACACTTGCCGTTTATTATTGAGCCAGGGCAATTCAATCATAAAACAGATAAAATGTCCATTAATAAAGAGGGCACTATTAGTACCCTCTTTAAAATACTGTCGTTGGAGTAATAAATCCATCTTACAACGTGTCTACAAGTGCTACAGAAAGCGCGTTGAATGCACCGTTTTTCAACGGATACATTTGCCCATTGACTTCCTGATAGAACTCAATACCCACCACCTCAATAACTGGTAATACCGAGTTAGCAGTAAGCGCGACATTCAATGCGATAGGAGCCGTATCTGGAGCCGTGTAAGGAAGAATCCCTGAGCTCGTCGTTTCAAAAACAAACGTCTCATTAACGAAGTCCTCTTCTGCTGCACCCATTACAATATTGAAATGAGTAGTGCCTGAAGGAGCTGCAATACGCACCGTCGGACTGAAAGCCGCAAGAGTAACGTCTGCATTTCCCGACACACGATCGAAAGCTACAGTAAGAGGTGCAAACAAGGTAGAACCTAGTTTCCCGTTGAGGTTGAATTCAAAGCCTAAAAGGCTATTAAAATTCCCATCCTCCACCGTACGCTCACCTCTTGCATTCACAAGGTCCGTTTTAGTAATAGCCACCAGATCTTTGGTCAACCTGCTAACCACTCGTTTGTCTTTGGCGTTTTGCAACAACACACGAATGGAGTTTCTAATTAGTTTGCCGGCCTTGCCAGCGCGACCAAATTCAGAGCCATTTTCACGCGTTCTTTGAAACGCAGGGTCATTAGCAATACGATTGGCGTCAATCCCCCCTTTAGTACGCGCCAAATGCCCATCACTTGACTTGTAAAAGGAAATATCATCCAGAGTTCCCTTTAATTTGATAATACCGACTTGTCTAGCCATAATTCTAAGTTTTTTAGTTTTATCAAAACTCCGTATCTTTAATAAGCAATCCCAAAAGTGCTTTCCGCATATGCCGAAAAGTGCCTTTTTTGCCATTTTAAACCTATTGATGATAGCATTATCAACTATAGATAAAGTATGGATAAAGTATGAGCAGCATCAAAAGACTATGTATTTACCCAAAAGATATTATGCGCATCACCGGAAGAAGTGAGCGCTCTAGTCGCCTTTTATTTAAAAAAATAAAAATACATTTGGACAAGAAGGATCATCAGGTTCTTACAATTAAAGAGTTTTCAGAGTACGCTGGAATTGAGGAAGATATGGTAAATAAATACATTTAGAATCAAAGTAATCGGTTCACTATTCGGTTCACCCTACTTATTAAAAACACCTAATCTACTAATAATCAACAATAAACAAACGCGCGGTTGGTTCCTCATTCTCCGCAAAAACCTTGTAAACTCTATGTTTACAAGGTTTTTTTTGTGATAAAAATCTTAATCTTATTTCAGTTCACACAAAACTTTTGAGAATGATCTGTTTTCCTTAACATACGATAAAAGTATTATCTATATTGTACGCGCTATTAAGTAAGATACGCTTATAAACAACATTGCTGTAGGACATCCTTAATAACTATAAAAAAATAACAACTCCTATAGCTCTAAATATAGGAATTAAGTGGTCAATTTTAACTGATATAATTAAATTTGCGCCAGCTCAAAAAAAATTGAAACTGAATGAGAAATACCACAATTGATATAAACGAAGCGACTATAAAAAAGTACGTGGAATCATTACGACCGGAAAATCCAGAAATTCGTGCAAAACTCGATTTTGGATACTCTTATGACGGTAAAGTCGTTGTGCTGTATGAAATTCGTCCTGTTTGGAATAACCCGAAAGAAATTCAACATATTGAATTCGCAAAAATTAGATTTTATAAATCAAGACAAGAATGGAATTTATATTGGATGCGTGCAAGCGGAAAATGGGAGCTTTATGAACCATTTCCTAAATCAACACATTTAGATAATATTATCGACATTATCAGAGAAGATAAACATAGTTGTTTCTATGGTTAACTCAAAATATAATTATAAGAATTGCGCGGGAATTAGATTGCGGAAATGACTGCTATTATAATCTAAAACTGACGAAATAATTACGATTTCAGATTTTTAAAACGTGGCGGACGAAGAAGAATTTAAAGAGTTTTTTAAGCCAACCTTAAAAAGGTAAAAAAATAAAGGGATTTAATAAAAACAGAAGTTTTAGGAAGTTTCGAGTCACTTAAAATAATAGAGCAGGCATAAATAGTAGAAACGCAAGTAAACCGAGAATAAGCCAATTTCCACTCGAATGATTGCCAGTGCGCCTCTCACACCACCGTACGTACGGGTCTCGTATACGGCGGTTCAACGTTCATCTCAACAATTGCTCTTTACACCAATTGAAGCTACCTACTATTTTAAGCATAGGCTACAAAAATTTGCTCCTATGCGAATTTAATAGAGAACGGTGTTCCGTCCTTCCTTAATTGTGAGTCCTATGGGCTTTTTCTCCCACCTCGTTTCCCTTAAGTACTATGACTTCTGCTGACTTCTCCAATAGGCCAACTCGTAACTTTGGAGATCTCCCCAGGTAAT
>NZ_VSKN01000035.1:0-12750 GCF_008086185.1 Bizionia gelidisalsuginis | reverse complement strand
CAAACAGCCTAAAATTTTACGGTGCCTTCATTTCAAATTTTACGATAGATCCTCGATAGGCCGGGGTCAGCATTTGAATATAATTAGATGGTTTTCTTTACTTTTTAGAATTGTTTTGATTGTGGTTTAAATAGTGCTTATCTCAATTTATTTACCCCAATGCTAAAGGGCGGACATTGATTTAAAACCGTAAACGAAGGTCCCCTTTAGGGGGTTTAGGGGTGAAAATAGAGGGCGATTCGCAGATTACCTTGCGTGATGCGCTCGTGAGTGGTTATCTTCGCTAATGGCAAGGCAGGTTATTTTATATACAATTTAGAAAATATGATTAAGAGATATCATTTTATTTTTATTACGGCGTTAAGCCTTTTTTATGCTATTAGTTTGAGTGCACAAACAGAGGTAAAATTTAATATGGCTACTGGGGCCTTATTAATCCCTAATTTTGGGGTTGAATTTGCTATTAGCGAACACTCTAGCGTTCAGCTGGATGTTCTAGCGTCTTTTTGGGACAGCTTTAATGGAGAACCCCTACAAATTATTCAAGTATTTCCTGAATTTCGCTATTATCTGAAACCCCATCGAGAAGGTCTTTTTGTGGGTGGACACGTGGGGTTTGGAATGTTCACTATGCAAAAACCAGGTTTTTTAGTGGTGTATGATAAGTATCAAGATCCTAGCACTTACGGTACTCCAAAGAAAAGAGCTTTCGAATCTGGACGCGTCACCTTTTACGGACTGACACTAGGCTATAAAAAACGATTTAATCCCCGCTGGGGCATTGAGTTTTTCGTTGGTGGTGGCTTATCGCAATCTAATTATAAAGGATATAATGGCTTAGAACGGGTAGATATAGAGGCCAATAATTATCGTGATTTTAATGGTAGTGGCGAGGTGTTGTTGTATCGTGGAGGCGTAATGCTGATTTATGCGTTGAAGTAGGTTTTAGTAGTGGTATTTGATGGGCGTTATGGGGGGGGGCGCATTTCTCGAAAAATCCGCACGGGTTGGCGTGTGCTTTATAAAATAGGACACAAAAAATGCTTCTCTGTTTGGAGAAGCATTTTTTGTATTGTCAGACGGCGATCAGACCGTAATTACACTGAAGGAGCGGATTTTTAAGTCTTATTTAAAAGCGTTTAGTCCTGTAACATCCATTCCTGTAATTAGTAAGTGAATGTCGTGCGTCCCTTCGTAAGTGATAACACTCTCTAAATTCATAGCGTGTCTCATAATGCTATAGTCACCAGAAATACCCATTCCACCAAGCATTTGTCGTGCTTCGCGTGCGACATTAATAGCCATATCTACGTTGTTACGTTTTGCCATAGAGATTTGCGCTGAGGTTGCCGTACCGTTATTACGCATTACTCCTAATCGCCACGCTAATAATTGCGCTTTGGTGATTTCGGTAATCATTTCCGCTAGCTTTTTTTGTTGTAATTGGAATTGTCCAATAGGTTTGCCAAATTGCATGCGTTCTTTACTGTAACGCAATGCCGTATCGTAGCAATCCATTGCTGCACCAATAACACCCCAAGCAATTCCGAAACGTGCTGAATCTAAGCAACCTAATGGTGCGCCTAATCCAGATTTGTTTGGTAATAGATTTTCTTTAGGGACTTTTACGTCAGCGAAAATAAGTTCGCCAGTCGCACTTGCACGCAGCGACCATTTGTTATGTGTTTCAGGCGTTGTAAAGCCCTCCATGCCACGCTCGACGATTAAACCGTGTATGCGTCCTTTTTCATCTTTAGCCCAAACCACGGCAACGTCACAAAACGGGGCATTCGAAATCCACATTTTTGCACCGTTTAAAAGATAGTGGTCTCCCATATCTTTAAAGTTCGTTGTCATGCCACCAGGATTACTTCCGTGGTCAGGCTCGGTTAAACCGAAACTACCCATCCATTCGCCACTGGCTAATTTTGGTAAGTATTTTTTACGTTGTTCTTCGTTTCCGTACTTATAAATGGGGTACATTACTAAAGACGATTGTACAGAAGCGGTACTCCGCACTCCAGAATCGCCACGCTCAATTTCTTGCATAATTAAACCGTAAGAAATTTGATCTAATCCAGCACCACCATATTCTTCTGGGATATAAGGGCCAAAAGCACCAATATCTGCCAAACCTTTAATAATCTGCTTAGGGAATTCTGCGCGTTGTGCATAGTCTTCAATAATAGGAGACACATCGCGTTTCACCCATTCTCTAGCAGTATCGCGTATTAATTTATGTTCGTCTGTAAGGAGCTCATCTAAGTTATAATAATCGGGAGCTTCAAATAAATCTGGCTTCATAATTTTGTTTTAGTTGAATAACAAAAGTAACGAAATGCTTTTCTGTTTACAATTTTAATCTACATTTTAAGATAAAAATCTTTGGTTAGATTTATATAATCTGCTGTGTAATTGTGTCTTGCCGTTTCAATAGTCAGTGCTTCCTCAATAATCGGCGTTTTTTGGAATGAAAAGGCGATTAGACTGCGCACGGTTTCTGAAGTGTTATTACCTTTTACGCGTAAGATGCGGTTGGCAAAAAGCTGTTCTGCGGCAGCGAGCGCAATACAGTCGGTTTCGTTTTTAAACGGAATAATGACCACGAATTTCCCGGTTTCGGACAAGAGTTTACCAACACTTTTAGTAAGGTGATGAAACGGCATAGCTTCACTAAATCGCGCCAAATCGCGTTGGGCATTATTGGTTTTATAATCCTCCGAATAGAAGGGGGGATTGGAGACAATTACATCGTAAGTATCGTCTATTTCCTCGGCAAACTCTTGTAGTGCCGCGTGGTAACAAAATAGGCGATCGCCCCAAGGGGAGCTCTCGAAATTATCGACACATTGCTCGTAAGCCTTCTCGTCTATTTCTAAAGCATCGATAACTTCGGCAGCACAGCGTTGCGCTAGCATTAAAGCCACCACGCCAGTGCCCGCACCAATATCTAAAATCGAATACGGATGGTGTTCTACAGTGGCCCAAGCCCCTAAAAGCACCCCGTCGGTGCCAATTTTCATAGCACATTGGTCTTGGTGGACTTTAAATTCTTTAAACTGAAACGGTTTGCTCATAAGCAAAGGAGGGTGTTGTGACGTATGTCGTGGTATTTATTCTTCTAAAAACAAATCGATTAAGCCTTCTGGTGTATCAACGATAATGGTTTTGTTAGGCTTATCTACTTTCTCAATAAAGGCATCATTCATCGGGATGAGTATTTCTATGCCCTCGCGGTCGATTTCAAAAAGCGATTGCCCTGTACTGTCGTTAACTCCTGTAATGGTACCTACGTGGCCGAAATTAGTATCTTCGACAGTGAACCCTATAATTTCGTGGAAGTAAAACTTATCGTCTGCCAATTCCGGTAAAAAGTCTAGTGGTAGGTACAGATCGCTTTTCATTAAGCTATCGGCATCCGCTTCGGTATCGACTTCTTCAAATTTAATACGCAGCAATTCCGATTTATGTAATTGGGAACTCTCAATAAAAAAAGGCACTAAATTACCCCTTAAATCAACGAATATCGAATCTAAATTTTCGTAAAGTTCTGGTTGGTCTGTATCTAACTTGGCAAGTAACTCGCCTTTAAAACTGTATTTTTTTACAATTTTCCCTAAGAAAAAGCAATCTTTTTTATTCATTATCGTGGTGTTATTAGCCTAGTCACTACTAGTGCAAAAATCTCTCTTTTAAAGCGAAAAACAAAAGTATTTAGCAAAAAAAAACTCCGATAGATGACTATCGGAGTTTTTAAAAGTATAAAAATTAAATTTTTATTCCTCTTCGTTTGTTGCTTCAGTAGATTCTACTGCTTCTTCGACTGCTGGAGTTGCTGCTGCAATTCTAGCTTCGTTAGCTGCCTTTTCTGCTTCAAACGCTTTTGTTTTAGCATCACTCTGAGCCGTTGCTAAACCTTCTTTTTTAGCATTCACTTTACCTCCTTTATCTTCTAACCAAGCGTTGAATTTAGATTCTGCTTGCTCTTCAGTTAAAGCGCCTTTACGTACACCACCTGCTAGGTGATTTTTTAATAAAGCCCCTTTGTAAGACAGTATTGCTTTTGCTGTGTCTGTTGGTTGAGCACCATTTTGTAACCATTTTACTGCACCATCAAGATCGATATCGATCGTTGCTGGATTAGTATTTGGATTGTAAAAACCTAGTTTTTCTAAGTATTTACCATCTCTTTTAGCGCGAGAATCCGCTGCTACGATCCAGAAATAAGGTTTCCCTTTCTTTCCGTGTCTTTGTAATCTTATTTTTACTGACATAAAAAATTAATTTATGAGGTTCGCGACCTCTATTATTAATAAGATGGCAAAGATACTATTAATATTTATATTTTAACTTTTTATAGTAAAACTATTGGTTTACTGATTTTTATTCTATTTTTGAGACGAATAAAATTAAATTATTATGAAAAAATTAGTTGTTTTAGTTCTATCAATGGTCACTTTGCTAAGCTGTGGAGATGATCTGGAGTTTAAAACACCATCGTTTGAGGCTAAAAAAGATGGTAATTTGTTTGAAGCTGTTACCTATAAAGCGAATATAGTAGAGAATGGCCAGTTAACTATAACGGGCTCTGATAATTACGAAACGGTAACGCTTGCAGTAAACGGTGCGCTACCAGGTGATTACGATGTTCAGACTTCTAGTGCTTCAGCAACACTTTTAGATATTAACGGTATGCTGTGGTCTACAGAGAACACACCAGACCCAGACGTGCACGTGTATCCTGCTAGTGGTATTATTACCATTAAAGAAGTAAACGTAGTAGAGGGGTATGTTTCTGGTGCCTTTTATTTTAATGCTTATAACAGTTCAGGAATGACTTCGGTAACTATGAACGAAGGCTTTTTCCATAAGGTGCCTTTAGTAGGAGGTGTAGTGGGCGACCCAGACATGCCGGCCATAACCTGCCAAACAGCAACAGCAGCAGCTCAGGTTACCGCTCAAAATTTAGCGGTTTCAGATCCGGCAGCCGATGGTTACACTGCGCTTTGTAATAACCATAAACTCGCTTTAATTACAAAACAAAACGCGTGTGGCGATCTTTCAGGAGACATTCAAGCAGAAATTGATGCTTTAGATTGTACGGCCGTAGCGACTCCTGTTAGTGGAGCGATTACCGTAACTGTGGGAACCTTGCCAAAAACGTTCGATGAGAACATGACCGTTGATGTCAACGGAAATACAGTATCGGTAAGCGCTGAAGATGCCGGTTCTAGCGATTGGATTTCTTTTGATGTAGAACAAGGACAAACAGGTGCTAATATTATTTCTAATTTTACAATTCACTTAATTAGTTCAGATTACTACCCCGCAAATAATGCAGCAGGAATATTTACTTCTGAAATTACGGCGAATAGTACAACCGATATAAACGGTACGTTCTCTGGCCCAGTAGAATCGGATGCTGGTGGTGATGTCAGTTTAACCTCTGGCGTTATAGATATCGCGTTCTAAATAAAAACACCTTATAATTGATATAAAGCTGCAAACGTAATGTTTGCAGCTTTTTTTTGTTAAATCTTATTAAAGTCCTCATAAACAGTGTTAAATCATTTGATAAACGGTGCGATTCGTGCTATATTAGTAGTGGCGATGTTAAACAGTACGCATCCTACTAAAGAAAGTATTGAAATTTAAAAACCCACCGAATATGAAGTATACAGAAGAAATTTCGAACAAGTTGAATGAACTTTTAGTCAAAAATTATGATGCCGAAAAAGGGTATGAAAATGCGGCTGAGAATGTAGATAGTGACCGCCTTAAAATGTTCTTTAAAAGACGCGCGACCGAGCGTGGTGAATTCGCAAAAGAAATTAAAAATGAAATCCTGCAATATGGTGAAGAACCAAAGGACTCAGGAAGTTTTAAAGGAACGATGCACAGGAATTGGATGAGTTTAAAATCGACGTTCTCGGGTAATAATGAGGACGCGGTTTTAGAGGAAGCTATTAAAGGTGAGAAAGCAAGTCTGGAAGAATACGATGAGTTGGTAACAGCAAAAAATTTACCACCAACCATTGATGCGATGATCTTAAAACACAGAAATGCCATACAAGCGGCTATTAATACAGAAAAATTAAATGAGAATACTGTTTCTTAATATAGAGTAAGCAGTCCTATCGCATAAAAATCCAACCGTATTCCGGTTGGATTTTTTTGTTTATAAAACATTCCGTTTTTATAGCGTTATACTATTCTTTATTCTTATTTTTAACCTCCCTATTTTCTCACACTTTTAAACATAATTATGTACTTAATTTTCGATACGGAAACCACAGGATTACCGAAACGATGGAATGCTCCAATAACCGATGTAGATAACTGGCCAAGGTGTATACAGATCGCTTGGCAGCTGCATGACGATATGGGGCGCTGTATTGAAAGTCAGGATTATCTAATTAAACCAGACGGCTTTAATATTCCTTACGATGCCGAGAAAATTCACGGTATTTCTACCGAGTTAGCACAAGAGCAAGGGATTGAATTGTCTGAGGTATTAGCCCTTTTTAATAGCGCATTAGGTAAAACTAAGTTTGTGGTGGGGCAAAACGTAACCTTCGATTTAAATATTATGGGGGCGGAATTTGTGCGTGAAAACGTTGCCAATGCCTTGCAAGAGATTCCTGTGTTAGATACGTGTACCGAGCACACCGCGCGTTTATGTGAGATCGCTGGTGGACGTTATGGTAAATTTAAATTACCAACCTTAACCGAGTTGCACCAGTATTTATTCGGCACACCTTTTTCTGAGGCCCATAACGCAACGGCCGATGTGGAAGCAACCACGCGGTGTTTCTTTGAGTTAATCCGTAGGCAAGAATTTACTATCGAGCAACTCGACGTACTGCCAGATTATTTTGAACGTTTCTCGGAAGACAATCCGCAGACGATTCCACTCATCGGATTAAAGCATATTAACCTAAAGCGTGAAAGCGCAAAAATAGCCGAGCGTTTACGACAAAAAGAGTCGACTGGCATATCTGCTGAAGAAATAAAGGAGAATATACAAGATTTAAAGGAAGTCGATTTTGTACATCTGCATAACCACTCTCAGTTTTCAGTATTACAGTCCACAATGAGTGTCGGCGATATCGTTTCGGAAGCCGCAGCGCAAAATATGCCTGCCGTAGCCTTAACCGATCACGCGAATATGATGGGGGCTTTTCACTTTATCAATGCGGTAAATAAGCATAACAGTTCGGCAAAAGCGCAAATAGAAGAAGCCAACGCAAAAGGCGAAACTTCGCACGTAAAAGAGATTAAACCCATTATAGGGTGTGAGTTTTTTGTGTGTGAAGACCATTTAGATAAAACGCGAAAAGACAACGGATACCAAGTTGTTTTAATCGCCAAAAATAAAAACGGGTATCATAATTTGGCCAAACTATCGTCGCAAGCCTTTGTTAACGGTTTTTATTATGTACCACGAATCGATAAAAAGTTAATAGAAGCGTATAAAGAAGATTTGCTGGTACTCACAGGAAACCTATATGGGGAAGTGCCAAGCAAGGTTTTAAATGTTGGAGAACACCAAGCGGAAGAAGCCTTGCTATGGTGGAAAGAGCAATTTGGAGACGACTTATATGTCGAGCTTATGCGCCACGGTCAGGAAGATGAAGATCGCGTAAACCCTACCCTTATAAAATTCGCTAATACCCATAATATTAAATTGGTAGCCACTAATAACACCTATTATGGCAAGCAGGGCGATGCCAATGCGCACGATATTTTATTGTGTGTAAAAGAGGGGGAAAAGCAAGCCACGCCAATTGGTCGCGGTCGCGGGTACCGTTTCGGTATGCCGAATCAAGAGTATTACTTTAAGTCGGCACAGGAGATGAAAAATCTCTTTAAAGACCTCCCCGATGCGATTAGTACGACAGAAGAGATAGTTAATAAAGTGGAACCCTATCAATTAGCACGGGACGTGTTATTGCCAGCCTTTACTATCCCGGAGCAATTTATGCACGTGGACGATAAAACCGATGGAGGCAAACGTGGAGAGAATGCTTTTTTAAGGCATTTAACCTATGGAGGGGCGACAAAAAGATATGGCGAAGAACTCTCGGAAGCGGTTATCGAGCGATTGGATTTTGAGTTGAGCGTTATTGAAAATACGGGCTACCCCGGGTATTTCTTAATTGTAGAAGATTTTATTCGTGAAGCCCGAAATATGGATGTGTCGGTAGGGCCGGGTCGTGGATCGGCAGCCGGATCGGTAGTGGCCTATTGTTTGTGGATTACCAACATCGACCCAATGAAGTACAATCTACTTTTTGAGCGTTTTCTTAATCCCGATCGTGTGAGTATGCCCGATATCGATATCGATTTTGATGACGAAGGCCGAAGTCGCGTTATGGATTACGTTATCGACAAATATGGAAGTAGCCAGGTAGCACAGATTATAACTTACGGTACGATGGCGGCAAAATCGGCTATTCGCGATACCGCCAGAGTTTTAGATTTACCACTATTTGATGCTGATAGGATTGCGAAATTGATTCCTAATATGTCGAAACTGAATAAAATTTTCGGTTTAAGTGACAAGGAATTGGGCGCAAAGTTTAGAGCAGAAGATTTAGAAAAAGTAAACGAGCTAGTCAACCTTGCCGATGGAAACGACCTGCAAGCGGAAACCATTAACTTAGCGCGACGGCTTGAAGGATCGGTGAGGAATACTGGTATTCACGCCTGTGGGGTAATTATTACACCCGACGATATTACCAAATTCGTTCCCGTAGCACTCGCTAAAGATTCGGATTTATACGTTACCCAATTTGATAACTCGGTCGTAGAAGATGCGGGGTTATTAAAAATGGACTTCTTGGGGTTAAAAACCTTAACCCTGATTAAAGATACCGTTAAAATTGTAAAAGCAAAACACGATATATTACTAGATCCGGATAGTTTTCCGCTAGACGATATTAAAACCTACGAGCTGTTCCAGCGGGGGGAAACGGTGGGGGTTTTTCAATACGAATCGCCAGGAATGCAAAAGCACTTAAAAGATTTAAAACCGACGGTTTTTGACGATTTAATTGCGATGAATGCCTTATACCGTCCAGGGCCAATGGAATATATTCCAAGTTTCGTTCGTCGTAAACATGGGGATGAAGACATTGAGTACGATTTACCAGCGATGGAAGAGTACTTAAAGGAAACCTATGGTATTACGGTATACCAAGAGCAGGTGATGTTACTCTCGCAAAAGCTAGCCGATTTCACCAAAGGTGAAGCCGATGTCTTGCGTAAAGCGATGGGTAAAAAGCAAATTGCCGTATTAGATAAAATGAAACCTAAGTTTATCGATCAAGCCAGTGCTAAAGGGCACGATGCTAAAAAGCTTGAGAAGATTTGGAAAGACTGGGAGGCCTTTGCGAGTTATGCTTTTAATAAATCGCACTCAACATGTTATGCGTGGATAGCCTATCAAACCGCTTATTTAAAAGCACATTATCCTGCCGAATACATGGCGGCCGTATTATCTAATAATATGAACGACATTAAGCAGGTGACCTTCTTTATGGAAGAGTGTAAGCGCATGAAACTAGACGTGCTGGGTCCTGATGTCAATGAGTCGTATTATAAATTTTCAGTAAATAAAGATTATGCCGTTCGTTTTGGAATGGGAGCCGTTAAGGGCGTGGGTCACGGCGCTGTTATGACGATTGTTAATAATAGAAAAGAGGGCGATTATAAGTCTATTTTCGATTTAACGAAGCGTATCGATTTGCGGGCAGCCAATAAAAAAGCATTCGAAAATTTGGCTTTAGCTGGGGGGTTTGATTGTTTCTCAGACACCCACAGGGCGCAATATTTTCATAAGGAAGGTAGTGAGTTAACCTTTCTAGAAAAAGCAATTCGCTATGGCGCCAAGCATCAAGAAAACGAAAATTCATCGCAAGTCAGTTTATTTGGTGGGGCCAGCGATGTGCAAATTGAAGAACCAGAAGTGCCGCCATGCGACACCTGGGGTACAATGGAAAAACTAGCCCAAGAGCGCGAAGTCGTTGGGGTTTATATTTCTGGGCATCCGTTAGACGATTTTAGAACCGAAATGAAGAGCTTCTGCTCGGGAACCATCTCATATTTTAGAGATTTAGCGCCGCACGTTAACAAGGATATTACGTTTGGTGGCGTTGTAACCGATGTGCAACACCGCGTGAGTAAGCAAGGAAAAGGCTGGGCGTTGTTTACTATCGAAGATTATACCGATTCTTACGAGTTTCGAATTTTTGGAGAAGAGTATTTAAAACACCGTCATTTTTTAATGATTAATAGCTTCGTGCACGTTAAAGTCTTTGTAAGAGAAGGTTGGGTAAATCGCGATACGGGTAAAAAAAGTGATCCACGATTGCAATTCAATAGTTTTCAGTTGTTGCACGATGTTATGGATAAATATGTGCGTAAATTGTCTATTCAATTAAATATTAGAGAATTAGAAGCCCCTAAAATTCAGAAGTTAAAAGGTTTAATTGCTATGCATCCCGGAAGTCATTTATTAGATTTTGTAGTGTACGATAATAAAGAACAGATTAAATTAGAAATGACTAGCCGAAGACAAAAAGTTAAGGTGTCTCAAGAATTGTTAGACGCCCTCGAAGAGCAGCAAGTATTTTATAAGTTAAATTAAAATACCACAACGATAGTACAAACCAATAAAGCTATAAAAAAAACAAATTGTCAGGTTATAAGTTTTGGCATTTTTTTTGATTAATATTGCATATTAACACGAAGTAAAACACATTAAAACACACAATATTATGGCATTAGAAATCACAGATGCAAATTTCGAAGAAACCGTTTTAAAAAGCGACAAACCAGTAGTGGTAGACTTTTGGGCCGCTTGGTGTGGACCATGTAGAATGGTTGGACCAATTATAGACGAGGTAAGTAAAGATTACGACGGTAAAGCAGTTGTAGGAAAACTTGATGTTGACGCGAACCAAGAATTCGCAGCAAAATATGGTGTACGTAACATACCAACCGTACTTATTTTTCAAAACGGAGAGGTTGTTGGTAGACAAGTAGGTGTAGCGCCTAAAGACGCTTATACAGACGCTATCGACGCGCTTTTATAGTATATATTTATAAAGAATATGGAAAAGGTTTGCTGTTATGGCAAACCTTTTCTAGTTTAGGGTATTATTTAGTGGGGCGATTTTTGTTTTACTATAAGGTAAAACAAAACCAGGCCCTCACAACTCGCTTCCCGAGAAAAAATGGGGAGCGCTCAAACAAATTGCTCCATCCTTAACGCAAAAGCAACAGATGAATTTAATAGACGAATTACATAACGCTGGAGGATTTAAAAACCTAGAGCATCTAGCCAAACAAGTCGTTGAAGGATTTGTATCGGGGATGCATAAAAGTCCGTTTCACGGTTTTTCTGCAGAGTTTGCCGAACACAAAATTTATAATCAAGGCGAGAGTACCCGTCACATTGATTGGAAGCTTTACGCCAAATCTGATAAGCTGTATACCAAAAGCTACGACGACGAGACCAATCTGCGTTGTCATATTATTTTAGATAATAGTAGCTCTATGCACTATCCAGAGCTCAACACGTTTAGCATTACGCAGTTAAATAAAATAGCCTTTTCTGCTTTAGCGTCGGCCGCACTAATGCATATTTTAAAAAAGCAACGCGATGCTATAGGTTTAAGTATTTATAGCGATGCATACGATTTTTATGCTAGTGAAAAGGGTAGCGAGCGCCATCACCAAATGTTATTGGCTCAGTTAAGCAATACAGTACTTTCTAAGCCTGCTAACAAGACAACAGAAACCTACAAGTATCTGCATCAAATTGCCGAAAAGATCCATAGGCGCTCTCTAATATTCGTTTTCACAGATATGTTTCAAACCGCTACCGATCACGATAAATTATTCGAAGCCTTAAGACATTTAAAGCATAATAAGCACGAAGTAGTCTTATTTCATGTTTTCGATAAGCAAAAAGAGTATCATTTTGATTTCGATAATGCACCAAAACGGTTTATTGACGTGGAAACAGGAGCGCATATTAATCTATATTCGGAAGTTGTAAAAGAAAATTACGAAAAAATGGTAAAAACATATTTTGACGAATTACGGGTAAAATGTGGTCAAAATAAAATCAAATATGTTGAGGCTGATGTGAATAGCGGTTTCGATGGTGTTTTAACAAGCTATATGTTGGAGCGTCAAAAATTCATGTAATGAAAATAAATAAAAAAAAGTTTGAAAAAGGTTTGCGTAATCGAGAATGTAGACTATCTTTGCACTCGCAATAAGGCAACGGTCTGGTAGTTCAGTTGGTTAGAATGTCGCCCTGTCACGGCGAAGGTCGCGGGTTCGAGTCCCGTCCAGACCGCTAAAATTGCTAAAGCTTCAAAGAAATTTGAAGCTTTTTTTGGCGAAAAATTTTAGTTGTGTTGTTTTGACGGATGTAGTAGTCCGTCAATGTGGTAGAAGCTATTTTATAGCTCAAACCGATGAGAAGCTTTCCTTTTTTCTTTTAGAAAATTGGGATGCTTTTTTGTTTTAGGGCGGTTTGTTAGTTAAGAATGTTCGTGAGCTCACGAGGATCATTCCTAAATGTTGTGTGTGAATTGAAATAAAACGGATCAAGGAATATTTTTGGGGAGTGACATAAATTAGGCATATAATTTAGTAAGTCTAAACAAGAAAAACTTAACATCTCTTACGCCTCTAAACATCGACCTGAACTCTTTGATTTTTGCATTAAAA
>NZ_VSKN01000034.1:0-14613 GCF_008086185.1 Bizionia gelidisalsuginis | reverse complement strand
GGAAAGAGATATCTTTAAATATATTGAACTTTGGTATAATAAAAAGAGAAGGCACTCAACACTCAATTATCTGACAATTAAAGAATTTAATAACTTAAAAATTAATTATAAATATGCTGCTTAACTTATACTGCACTTTTTGTTTGCATGTCCAGACACTCCCTAAAAAATGATACGTTAAATACTAATAAATTTTAATAATATGAGCTAAAGGTAAACTTAGCTTAGTGGCTAAATTGAGCACTAACCTTAAATTTTAATATTTATGCGGTTACTACTTTCTTTTTAACTCATCCAAGGTTCTACCGTCTATATCTTTCCATTTCGTCCAACCATTTGTATTTCGAGCTAGAATAGTTGCTGCTGCTGCACTCGGAGAATTAAAAATATAATCTTGTTGAAACACAAAAACATTATTCTCCACTTTTAAAAGGGCATCGTCCACTAACCTTTTACGTAATACACCAATCCATTTAGTAATACTATTAGTTTCTTCAATACTAGATGTACTTCCTTTATATACTAAAAACCCATCATCTGTTAGCTCTCCTTTTGCCAAAGCACCTTTACCCTTACAATAAAATATTTCTTTGTTACTTTTCGCTTTTCGTTTCTCTTCAAAAATTGGATAACCCAGCGTTGCTAATAATATTTTAGCAGTTTCAAAATTATCTAACAAATCATGTTCTCTACTTTCGGGTATCGATGGCTTGTTTGATCCTGTATCGTTATCTGTAATATATCTACCAATCTCTTTGGCTTTAATTAAGCAGAAATGCTCTAAATACTTTCCATCTGTTTTGGTGTACTCGTCTGTTTTAGTAGTGATAATTACACAATGTGTCCAAAAATCTTTATTTCGATTATGAGATTGGATACGTTTAAAACAGTCCTCCCCTTCTCCTATATAAACACTTGGCTTTGCTCCGTCTTCTTTACTACCAAACAGAAAATAAACTCCAGTAAAATTTACTATCTCTCGCTTTGCAACTTCTTGTATTTTATTTCTTGGAAACAAAATCGCTTTTACTAACCTGTTGGTTATCTCTGCTTCACGAATGCTTGTTGGAGAGCCGTCTGGTAGAAATATTTGTATGGTTTGTGGTCTAGTCATTGTTATTTAGAGTTTGTTTTAAGTGCAATCTCTTTAATTAATTTATTCCAAGATTTTTTCGTCTGCTTATTAATTTTATTCTCGTTCATTACTTTTGCAGCTTTATTTGAATACGACAAAAAATTACCCCAATCATAACTTTCTGACTTCTCAAAGCCTAAAATTGTTTCATTCCATACCCATTTTCGCTTTCTACTCGCACCTTTATATGAGTATTTTTTTAGAACCCTTCCTTTAAAAATTTGCCCCTTGTTTTTACCCTTCTTAGCGAAATGTTTTGAACGTTTAATTGTTCTTTTCATTTTTCTATAGAATGTTGACAAACTAGCAGATTTTAATAATACAGAACTGCCATCAAATTCAAAGCCTAAGTACATAAAGTTTTTATGCCAATTTATTTCCTTCTTAAATTCTTGTCCACAAATTAAATTGTTGTTTTCTCTTCTGAAATGAAATATTTGTGTTTTAGGTTCTTGAATTTCTAATTTTATTTGTTCAATTTCACGATTCATCAGGTTAATAATATTATCCTTTTCTTCTTTCGGGCATACTACCACCATATCATCAGAGTAGCGCCTGTAAATACCTGTCTCAGAAATATAGTCGTTAATAGTTTTATCAAAATCAATCATATAAGCATTAGCGAGTACTGAACTTATAGGTGAACCTTGAGGTATACCAAAATTCCTTTTGAAGACTACACCTGTATCAGTTTTTATACTTTTAGTGTTTTTTAAAAGTTTATTCTTAACTTTTAAAAATTCTTTTTGTGTACAGAATGCTATTGCATTATGATTTTTTAAGTGCTTAATTTTAGAAATTCGCCCCTTTTTAATTGGCATTAAGTTACCTCGGAAATCTCTTTTTTGAATCAGTATGTTATCTTTAAATTCTTCAAATATATCTACTATATCGACATAGCTAAAACGTGTAATTCCTTTAAAAACATTAAAATGTGCTTTTGACAATTCTTTTACACCAAATACTTTAGCCCATATTTCTCTTAATATTTTATGATCTAAATTATCAAAGAAGCTTTTTATATCAAAAGCAATAACAACGAATTCGTCTTTATTATATTCCTTTATATATTTAAATACATCATTAGCAAAATCTATGTTACATTTATTAGATCCTTCGGTAAGGTTTTTATTTTTTGGTATTGTCCTGTAAGCTAATATGGATTCGTCTAGGCCATTTTTCTTTAATAACTTATCATATTCATCTGATATTAGTTTAGAATAATAACTAAATATCAAGGAGTCTAAATGGGATGCATAATAGAGTTCTCTTTTCTTAATAGCACTTTTACGTAATGCCTTATTTTCTGTTAATAAAACCTTACCATCATCTTTAGAGTATTCTTTTCTAAACTTTCTAACTTTAGATGTTTTGTGAATAAAAGGCAGAAAAGAGTGCGTGGCTATTTTGGATGGATTGGTTACATAATTTTCAATCCACTTAAATCTATCCGCATTTTGTAAGGGTAACCCAATGTGTGGATACCGTTTTAACTTAAACCAATCTTTTTCTTTTTTATTTATCATAATTAAAAATGAGAAATGGGGAGCCAACTACGAGGCGGTGCTTTTAGAAATAATTACTTATTTCGTGAATGAATGCATGCTCTATCGACACCAATATGTCGCCCCAATTCAAGTCGGGTGGTAAAATAATTGTTATATATTGTAAAATAAACTCAATGAAGAACTTAAATGACAAAACAATCAATAGGTATGCCTGTATCAGTAAATATCTGATGGCGGCGCTAGTACTAATGCTAAACCTTATAGGTACAGAAATAAATCTATATATAAGTTGCATTTGTAAAATACCATATCCTCAACAGCTTTTAATGTTGAGCTAGACTAAAAGTCTATTCCTTAAAACGCATTATTCGGCTCTCCCCAAAACTCACTTTATTTTGTTAAATTAATTTTAAACTCTTGATTAATTGTATTATATAATTCCTTAAACACCCTCATCCTTACTCTCAACCATTACAGCACCCTCAGCAACCGGTTGATTAGATATCTGTATTTGCTCTGTAGTTTTTGTTATAGTAGCAGTTAACTCTGTTACTTCTTCTTTATGTGCTTCTAACTGTTCTGTTATGTCCACATATTTATTGTAAGTTCTTGACTCTAATCTCATTTTAATATTTTCGATAAAGTCTTTGACGTTAGTAAATGTACCAAAAGCTATAAAAGAAAATAAGGCTATAACCATTAAAGCAAATTGATTCCAATTAAGTATATCACCGAGGTTGGTAATATTAAACACAAAATAAAGCATTGTATTATAACCTAAATATATAGAAGCCAATACCAATCGAACACCAAAATAAATGCGCTTAAACTTTTTATTTAATTTTAAATTTAGTGCTTCTTTTTTCTGTATTAAATCTTTTAGTTTTTTATGTCTAGATTGAAGTCTATTTAAATTATCCTTAACCTCATCGTTTTGTTTTGAGACTTTCTCTAATGTTAAATCTACTTGACCAAAAGAACCAACATAAATAATTATTACTATAACAATTACCAATATTATTAAGAAGGTATTATTCTTTTCTTGTTCACTCATACCTAAACCGTTTTCTCATCCTCAAAAACCTCTATCAAAACACTCTGCATCAACAACTCAATATGTTCTTGACTTTGTTTTACTTCTTGATCTAAAACATCACATAAAACCAAAACCATTAAAGCATTTACTTTTTCTATGATAGCCTTTTTTTATATAATAATAGCTTTAAATTTTAACTAATTATCTTTAATCACAATTTATATATTGCTATAGGTTTCGATAAAAGACTTTGTTTGATTAACTATAGTAGCTACCATATTTTCAAAATAATACTCATCATTATTATTTAATTTTTCTAATATAGATGTACTGCTTAAATTTAAAGCATTGTTTTCTGGTGTTTTAATATCACTTACAATAGGCCAATAATTACTTAACCTATAATCACCGTCTCTACTTGATTCATATTCTTTTTGCCTATCAAATATGCCAATAAAAAGCCGTCCTTTATTATTCCCCTTACCAGAAAATGACTCTATACCAATCTGTATTCCCTTTTCATCAAGTATATCAGAACTAATCCATATTTTAGAATAATTATGGTTAATATCATTACCAAGACGTGCTTTTACGTTTAATTGTAAGCTATTTATTTTTTCGCTCACAGCCTTTCTTAATTTTTCTCTTATGCCATCTACTGCTATTTGATAATGAGAATGAATATATTTAGCCTCTTCTAAATTATTTTGAATAAGCGCTATAAAATTATTTTCTAAATCTTTTTCCATAGAATTTGTAAGGTCTCTTATTAAAATTTGATATTGTTTAATCGCGTTTTTTACAATAGAATCTGGTTTTACAACTGATAAACACGCATCTAACCAATTTAAAATATGATTTTTATAGGTTATAACTTCAAAATCTTTATCTGTTAAAGTATGTAGACTTTTTTTAGTAGGTTTACCTTTTTCTCCAAAAAGATTTAAGTAATACAAAGCACAATCATTACCTTTAAACAAACTATATCTATACATTTGTTTTGGTTGATCTTCTGCATAAATTTTATTCTCTATTGCAATGGCTTTGCCAGAAGGAAATGTAATTAATATATCAATAAAACCTCCACTTCTAAAATCGTCTGATATTTTTCCTAAATGATGCTCTGCGTTTACTTTAACGTTTTTTAAATCACTATCAATAAAAGAAGTGTAACCAATTTCTTGAAGAAAAAGGCTTAAAAATTTTTCATCATAATAATGATTTCCTTTAGGATCTAATAACGAAACCAACATTGCTGAATGGGTTTTGGTTTCATTAGTTTCCATACCTAATATGGTAAACAAATTAAAACCTTCTCCTTTTTCTCTGACAGATATATAATGCCTCTCTACAATATTTCCAGATTCATCAAGTAACGTATTTAGTTTTTCTATCTCCATAAAATTAAGCTTTGACCGTTTTAATTCCCCCTTCAAAAACCTCCCGTAAAACACTCTGCATCATCATCTCACTATGTGCTTGGCTTTGTTGCACTTCTTGCTCTAAAGTATCGCATAAACCCATTAAAGCATTTACTTTTTCTACAATGGCTTTTTGCTCTTCTAGTGGTGGAAGTGGAAGAATTGTGTTTTTAATTTTACCTACATTTAAATTAGGCTGTGCTCCACCTTCTGCTAAAAGTCTAATTTCATCGTATATTTTTCTAAAGAAGTATTTTAAATATTCTTTAAAGTCTTTTGATGTTTTATAGAAAACCATCGCAGCAACTGCTTGATTAGTTGCTCCGGGAATAACTAATTCACTAATTTGACCACGAGTTTTTCCTTGACCATACATTGCAATTATTAATGTTCCTTTTGGGAAAACTTTACAGTTTGTTTCAATTAATGCTTTTTCTGTAATCTGTTTTTCTGATTCTTTAGCGTATAAATCATTAGTTGCAGAACTTGTGTACCAAGGAATTTCACCTCCATAGTATGATGAATTTGAAGTTGCAGGAGTTGAACCAGTTCCTACATTTACTATATCCTGTAACCTACACCAAACCCAACCTTCAGGCAAATCATAAGGAATTTCATCTTTTGTAATTTTAGATAAGACTTTTTCCTTTTTTATTTTTTTGTCTTTTACAAGTTGTACTTTCTCTTTTTGGATACGTTTTAATAAAATACTTGCATCTTCAGTCTCAGGATTATTTGCTCGCCAATCGGCTGTTAGTTTTCCTTGTACTGCTAATTGTAAAACCGTTTCTCGTAACTTTTTAATATTGGTGGTTTCATTAAAGAAACTTTTAAAATGGTCTTGTAAAAAAGTCCATTCTTGGTTTGCGTTATTGGTAGTGAGCTGGTTTAATGCTGATGTTACAAAATCTTCTTTTAAACCAATACGAGCTACTGTTAATTGCTCTAATTGTTCTACTTCTTTAAAAAGGGTTTCTACTACGTTTACGATTTCTTTTTGTTCTTCTAGTGGTGGAAGAGGAATTGGAATTTCACCAAAACTATTTATCGAAACACCTCCAATTATTCCTGTCATTTTAGATTGAAAAACTTCAAAAAATACAGGTGTTTTATAAATTGCTAAAATGTAAACAGATTCAATTTCCCCATACTGTTCTAAAGCATATAATTTATTTCCAAAACAAATATCCTCTGTTGTAATACCACACTTTTTTCCAGCGCTTCCTCCTTCTGAACAGATTAAAGCTGTGTCCTTATGTGCTATTTTAAATTTTGGCTCATCCAATGGTATTTTAACTCCATTATCATAATTTAATGCTTCAAATCCATAGTTCACATCTTTCGTTCCTAAATATGGTAAACCATCTTCAAGACCTTCATACTTTGCAGCCTTTACAGATTTATTCACACTATTCCCGTTGAATATATTTCCTGCTTCAATTAGTCTTGTCCATACCCAATTCTTTGGAATTTCTAAATATTTTTCATCTTTCTTAATTGATGGAACTTGCTTTCCTTTTCGAACCTTTTTCTCTTTAATTAATTTAGTTCTTTCCTTTTTTATTTCCTTTAATAATTCCGTAGCAGGTTCAATATCTGGATTTTCTTTTCTCCAATTCGCAGTCAATTTACCTTGAATTGCCAATTGTAAAATCAAACCTTTTAATTCTTTCGAGTTTTTAGGACGAATGGTTAATTCTTTAAAGTGTTGTAGTAGTTGCATATTACTTTAAAGCTTCAGTTAAAACATTTATAATTTCGTCTTGTATGTTAGAAATTTTTTGTTCCGCAGTTCTAAATTTCTCTAAAATCACTTCTGGGCTTTCTAAAGTATCAACTTCTTGGTGTGGGTTTTTAATGTCTAGATTGTAATTACGCTTTTTAATATCTTCAATAGATACTTTCCAAGAGTATTCGTTTTCTACACGTTTATTCCACCAGGCTTTTTCTACATCAAACTCTTTAATATTAATCGGTTTGGTTTTGTTATAGCTTACTGCTCCTTTTGGGTATTGGTGCTCGTAATACCAAACTTCTTTGGTTGGTGTTCCTTTTTCAAAAAACAACAAGTTGGTTTTAATACTGGTGTATGGGTTAAAAACGCCATTTGGTAAACGTACAATGGTATGTAGGTTACATTTGTCTAACAACTCTTCTTTTAGGCGTGTTTTCATCCCTTCGCCAAACAAAGTACCATCTGGTAATACAATAGCACAGCGCCCTTTATCTTTTAAAAGCTTAATAATTAAGGCTAAAAATAAATCGGCAGTTTCTTTGGTTCTAAATTTTTTAGGGAAGTTGGTTTCGGTACCATCTTCTTCTACACCACCAAAAGGCGGATTAGAGAGTATAATATCTAATTTATCCTTGGCACCCCAATCTGCATAGGGCTTGCTTAGTAAATTATCTCTACGTACTGCCGGCAAATCGAAACCGTGTAGCATTAAATTGGTAGTACATAGTAAATGTGGTAATGGTTTTTTCTCGACACCTCGAATTGAGTTTTGTAATACCTCCCTATCCTTTGGCGTTTTTACTTGATTGCGTACGGCATCAATAGTACAGGTTAAAAACCCACCCGTTCCACAAGCAGGATCGAGTACGCTTTCTCCTAATTGCGGATTAATCATATCTACCATAAACTGAGTAACTGCTCTTGGTGTATAATACTCACCTGAAGACCCTGCAGATTGTAGGTCTTTTAATATGGTTTCGTAAATATCATTAAATACATGACGCTCACTAGTGCTATTAAAATCGATCTCGTTAATTACGTTTATTACTTGACGGAAGAGTGTTCCGTTTTTCATAAAGTTATAGGTGTCGTCAAACACCGAACGTATAATTTTTGCTTGCGGACTTATAGTAATATCCAACTCTTTTAACGCGGGAAAGAGTTCGTTTTCTATAAACGCCATCAACGCATCACCTGTTAAGCCTTCATCATCTGCTGCCCAATTTTGCCATTTTAAGTGTTCTGGAATTGGCGATTGGTAACCGTCTATGGTAATTTCCCATTCCTCTTCTTTATCGGCAAAAATTTTCATAAAAAGCATCCACACCATTTGAGAAATACGTTGTGCATCTCCATCAACTCCTGTGTCTTTACGCATAATATCGCGTATGCCTTTTATGTTTGTTGTTATGTTACTCATTAAGCTATATTGTATATTTCGTTTTCTAATTCTTTTATGGCTTGATCAAAGTCCTTTTTCTTACCAAAAGCTCTTACCAATTCTACAGGAGAACCCATTTGGCTTAAAGGTTGTACTTTTAATACAGAACCTTGTTCTATACTTACAATGCCTTCTTTTTCGTATTTATCTAATAAGCTATTTAAAACCTTTTGTGCGGTTTCGCTGTATTTAGTAAAGTAATTGCGTTTACGCACGTTATTGGCGCGTTCTTGTCGCGTTAAAGCAGGTTGATCGAATGCAATGTGACAAATTAAATCGAAGTCGTCTAAATCTAAACCAACATCTTCACGCAAGGCTTCTAATAGTACTCCATGTTCTGCAAGTTCTTTTATCAATTCTTCCTTCTTTTCAGATTCGTTCCATCGTTGAATAAAATCGTCCAAAGAAGCAAACTCTTTTTCTATATTTTTTTTTGAATAATCTTTTAATGATTCTGTAATTAGCTTTCCATCCTTACCATAATACTGAACACGCTCATGTACTACAGAGACTGGTACTTGGTTTACGTAGAATTTTTTCACCTCTTCATCTCTTCCATCGATACTGATATCTGGTGGAGTTGGTGGAAATGTATCTGGATTAAAAGGATCTTCATTATCTGGCTCTGTTGGTTCTACAGCATCTGGCGGCACTACTGGTTCGTGTGGTTCTGGTTCGTAAATTTGAACTGGATCACCATCAAAATCTGGTCTTGCGAATATGTTAGTGGCTTTTCTAAAATCCATGATCGTGAAAAACACTTTGCCTTCAGCTTCTCTAATTCGCGTACCACGACCAATTATCTGCTTAAACTCGGTAACCGATTGAATATTGGATTCTAAAACAATCAACTTTACCATTTTAGTATCTATACCCGTGGTTAACATTTTGGACGTTGTAGCTATAACAGGAAACCGTTCCTCAACATCTGTAAAATTATCTAACTCTTGTTTACCAACCTCATCATCACCCGTAATTTTTACACAATAGTTCCAATGTTTAGCAACCAAGTCTGCATTTTCATTTATTAATGCTTGACGCATTCTATTCGCATGATCTATATCGGTGCAAAATACTATTGTTTTTGCAAATCGGTCTGTAGCTTTTAAGTATTCGGTAATTTTTTTGGCAACTAATTCTGTACGCTCATCAATAGCCAACGTTCTATCGTAATCTTTTAAATTATAAATACGGTCTTTTACTTCATTCCCATACTTATCAATTAAACCAGCCGTTGGTCTCCAACCCTCATCTACACTAGTTGTAATTCTTACTACTTTATATGGCGCTAAAAAGCCATCATCAATACCTTGTTTTAAAGAATAGGTGTAAACAGGTTTGCCAAAATATTCCATATTAGAAACATCTTTAGTTTCTTTTGGAGTAGCTGTTAATCCAATTTGTGTAGCCGATTTAAAATAGGTTAAAACATCGCGCCATGCCGAAGCTTCTGATGCGCTACCTCTATGACATTCGTCAATCACTATTAAATCGAAAAAATCTGAGCTAAATTCTTTATATGCGTTTTTATCTTCGTCTGTACTTGTTAATCCTTGATATAAAGCGAAGTATATTTGGTAGGATTTATCAATCTTTCGGTTTTTAATAATATGCATGATATCATTTCCGAAAGGCGAAAAATCGCCGTTTTTTGTTTGTGTTAACAAGGCATTTCTATCAGCAAGAAATAAGATTCGTTTCTTAACTCCTGTTTTCCATAAACGCCAAATAATGTTAAAGGCTGTATAGGTCTTACCCGTACCAGTTGCCATTACTAAAATTATTCTGTTTTGCTCGCGGGCTATGGCTTCTAAAGTTCTGTTTACAGCATTTTGCTGATAATACCTTGGTGTCATTCCGCTGTCATCCAAATAATAATCCTTCTCTACTATTTCTTGAGCTTGCGGTGTTTCAATATTTTGATGTTTTAAATATTTTTGCCATAAGGTTTCAGGCGAAGGAAAATTATCTAATGTTAGTTCTTCTTCTAAAACGCCATCTGTTCTTGTTTTATCGTGAAACACAAAGGAATCTCCATTGGAAGTAAATACAAATGGGATTTGTAAAATATCTGAGTATTCTAATGCTTGCTGCATCCCATGACCAACAGGCTTTTTATTATCTTTAGCTTCAATTATAGCAATAGGAATATTCGACTTATAGTATAATATGTAATCTGCTCTTTTGTTTCTTCCTCGTGTGTATAAATTCCCTTGCACAATGATTCTACCATCCGTAAAAGAAACTTCTTCTCTTACTTGGGTTCTCATGTTCCAACCTGCTTTAATTATAGCTGGATTGATATACTTAGAGCATATATCTCTTTCTGAAAGATTTTTCTTATTCATAACTGTCGAAAATAGTGAATTCCAGAGTATAGACTACGATCATTTATTTTAAATCTCATCTATTATTTTTTTTCTATATTATATTAAATTGAATACAATAATTCGATCTTTTTAACTCGGTCCACATTTTAAATTATTTTTATAAGGTGCTATGTATTTCCCAAAAGCTTTTCCTGCACTTAAATAATAGTTATTAGAATAATTAGATTTCGTATCGGAAGCGACTTGGTAAATATATTCGTTGCAATTTATACTATATTCCCTTTTAAAACAGACTATCGCAAAGTATAATTTAGTGCTATTTGTTGACACTTCATAGAAAGTCACTTTAGATATAGAACTACTTGTATAGCTCGTATAAGCTGTTCCACTATTTTCAGATTTTACAAGTTCCATAAATTCTTTACAACTTTGAGCTCTTGTATTTATACTAAATAGCATTAATAGGGTAATGATAATAGCTTTCATTATTTAGATATTTTTTAATCACGAAACATCATAATAAAATGCTTTCAAAAAAGCATCTAATATATCTTATGTAATATGGTTGTTTAGTTTAGACTTTAAATATAGGTAATAGACATTATCTATTATTGTAAAAAATCGTAAATGCAAAACTATTTTTAAATACATTATATTAGTTTAGTTATAGACTGCTCTATAAATCGGTTTTTAGCTTATTCTCATCTTTATTCTTATTCTATTACCCATTTGATCACTCTCTAAAAAAAAGTACTCATAATAAATAGTGATTAATAAATTTCGAATAGTAAATGTATAAGATTAGAAGTTATTGGTGTTACGGAAAACCGTAATAGCTCATTTTAAGTCTCTTTTTAACTATCTACTTTTTTTTATTCTATCGCCATTTAGAGTGACATCTTAAAATGAATGTTCAACTGAATACTTTTTTTATCGTTTTCAATTTATGCTTCAAGGTCTTTAAAAATAGCATTATAATTTACTTCGATATCCTTAATTTCGAACTCTTCTAACTCTATAAATTCCTTTTTTGAGGCTCTTTTAGATAGTATACCATCATTTTGCTCTAAAAACCGAACGAGCGTAGCCACCATCTTATCAGGCATTTCAAAATGATTATCTAAGTATCTTTTAAATTCGTCATATTTTTGTAGATAATTAACCTCTTCTGGTATAACTCTTACCAAAGTATCTTCGACACAATCATACAAATATTCAGCTTGTTTTGTAGCGTCAAAATAGCGATAAAAATCGATAGTATTATTAGTAACCTCTACATTGTGATTTTCGGTTTCTACCCACTCTATATGGTTTAATAACGGATAAGAATACGACTCTAGAACGGCTTTGTAGTCTGTTATTTTATCTAAAATAGATGCGGAAACTGGAAAAATAACACCTTGTTGTGTAAACTGTTTTTTCGCCAATACATGATGTATCAAATAACGATGTAAACGTCCGTTACCATCAACAAAGGGATGTATAAATACAAAACCGAATGCTATGGATGCAGCAGATAGAACAGCGTCGTAGTCTTCGCCTTGCAAAATTGTATTAGTTTCTATTAATCCTTTTAGTAATTGTTCTATATCGTTGGGTTTTGCAGAGATATGCTCTGGAATTGGAGCTCCTGTACTTCTATCATGTTCACCAACAAAACCACCTTCATGTCTCAATCCTAACTTTAAAAATCTTGCGTTTTCTATAACAATCTGTTGTAAACGCTCTAATTCGGCAATACTTAATGGCTTATCTCCTGCTTGCCCAATTGCTTTTCCCCATCGCATAGCTCTATTATTACTAGGGTTTTCACCTTCTATAGTAAAAGACGCTTTAGAGTCTTTTAATAATAAAAATGATGAAGCACGTTGTGTTATATCCTTATGAATACTATTTAAAAATGTGTTTCTTCCACCAAGAACATTGGCATTAATATGATTTTCTAGTTTTTCGGTTTTAAAAATTAGCGGACAAAAATCAACTGTTCCAGGAAGGTTATTTATAATTTTTTGTTTTGTGGATTCCTCTCCTTTAATAGCGTATTGTAAACCAGAGTCTAGCAACGGTATGTATTTTCGCTTTTTTAAATCTACTTCCACAGTAATCTCGTCTTGCTGAAGCCACTCGTATAAAAACCAAATTTTACGACTATATATACCAGAAGGCTCTATATGTAAAAGATCATGTATTTGGTCTTTTGTAATTGCATTAAATAATGCTCTAAAGACTAACAAATTAATACCTTCATATTTAATTGCAAATATTAGTTGCTTATATAACGTTTCTTCAGGCTCGTATGCTGCTGGAAATACTTTCCAATGCTCATTATTATATTTTTTACTTTTTTCAGTTATTAGCGACAATACATGCGGAAATGGTATAGGTAACTTTAAATTTTCTATAATGGCACCATAGCCAACAATCTTGCCTCTTTCAGGTGTGGTTCTTCCTTGAAAAACGGATGTTTTAATTTTTGGTATTACTATGTCCATATTAAAGATTATAACTATTGCACTCAAATATAACTAAAAACCGTGCGCAAACTAAAATAAACACGCGCATATATACATTTATTTAAAAAATTGTGCGCAAAACAAACAATTAAATAAATAGGCGCACATTAAAATAAACGAGCGCAAATCAATACTAAACTAAAAAAGAAGGCGCTTATTTTGTTTTACCATAATTAAGAAAGAAACGATTATGCCGAAATTGATGGTAGAAATGTTCATTTATAATTTATGACAACCGATCACTTGAGGTACTCAAAATGAATTATTTATTTTCAAAATTTAAATAAATTCCTTACCTTTACTATATTAAGTTATCTATAAATTTGTGAACACCAAACTGAACACGTTTTGGAACACGATTTGGAACACGGCGGTTTTTTAAAGTATTGAATATCAATACTTTAATTATACAACATTATGTAATAATAAATTCATAACCCGGAGGTCACGAGTTCAATTCTCGTTCTCGCTACAAATCTTATTCAATTCAAAACAAACGGTTTAGTTCACTCTAAACCGTTTTCTCATGCTTACTACAAACGGAAATCATTACATTTGAAGGATCAATCCCAAAAGTTGTGTGTGAATTTAATATAGTTTTTGGATTTTTGTAAAAAAAAAGACTCTTGAACAATTATCTAGAACTACTTAAACTTATCCTTCCATAATTTCTGATTAATCATTTCGATTTGGTTAACAGCACTAAAAATGCTGAAGTAATGCTGCTCTATTTTGAAGAACGAAATGTAACTCCTAAAGAAGAAGCTAACCGTATATTAATAGCCTCTGGATTTCATAAAGAAATAACTATTCTTATGGGAAATACATTGTATCTACACGTAAAAAGACGCTGATGGGTAGATAAGAACACGAAACAAGTGGTGCTAAGAGACTGGAATTTAGTAGCACAGGGAATACTGGATATCCTAACTTAGCGTCCACACAAAGTTAAGTATAAACTCTTAATTTTAAAAGATGAAAAAAGAAAGAAAATGAAATAATCATTATTAATGGCAGTATATTTTTCATAATACTAACTAACACTTTTATGTTTGACAAGCATCATAATAAAAGGTTATTATTTTCAGTTACAAACAAAAATAGTAGAAATGCACAAAACTTACATCATGCATTTAACTACTATTTTTTTTATAGTTTACTACGTTACTAATTTTTAATTTTAGTTTGAAGTTTTTTTAAATATCTAGGTATACTAAAAATTAAAATCATATTAAGTGCAATTATTTTAACAATTGAAGTATCGTTTTTAAAACTTATTATATTTAAAATAAGAATTGTACTAATTAGTATAATTAAAAATGTTTGAAAATAGAACGATCTGGACATGCAAACAAAAAGTGCAGTATAAGTTAAGCAGCATATTTATAATTAATTTTTAAGTTATTAAATTCTTTAATTGTCAGATAATTGAGTGTTGAGTGCCTTCTCTTTTTATTATACCAAAGTTCAATATATTCAAAGATATCTCTTTCC
>NZ_VSKN01000033.1:0-16320 GCF_008086185.1 Bizionia gelidisalsuginis | reverse complement strand
AATTACCATTGCCTGGGAAACTTCCCGATTCAAAAGCTTCAAATTCTTTACGCCACTTGTATAAAAGAGTAACCTTGATACCTAGTTCTCTTGCTAGTTCTGACAGGTTCTTTCTGTCCTTACTTAATTCTACAGCTTGTCGTTTAAAAGCTGGATCATATTTCTTTCGCTCTTGTGTCATAAGTTAAATGTAAGACTTTATGCTTAACTTGTACTGTCCGCTAAATTAGCACATCCAGCTTATCTTTTAACTATCTTGACAGTAAAAGCATAAAAAACATTTATTCTAACAACGCCTTTATAAATATTAATTTTAACGACGAATTTGTCGCTAATCAATCAATAGATAAGTCTTTACAAGAGACAAACTTTCATTTATCCTACACTTTAAACTATAATAAGGTTTCTATAGATTTATACAATAATACATCTTTTACAAGGGATAAGTTAACATCAAACACTAATAATCTTTCTAGCTTTTACAACAGGATATCATTAGACCAATTATTAGCTAAAAATGGTATTGATGCAACCTTTAAAATCTCAAAAACAATAAATTATATCATAGGGGCAAATTACAATTATACAGCAAACACGTATAATACTATAAATAACAACATTAATTACTTAGAATTTAACTCGTCTATTAAATCTGTATTTAACATCAATAATATAGCACAACTATCTTATAAATTTTCAAGCCAAACACCCAATATAGACCATTTAAATGATGGATTTATTATTAAAGATTATCGAAACTTACTTGTAAATAACGATCTTACAATTACAACTCTCTTGCCGTATCATCAAATTAGTGCGAGTCATTTCATTTTTAAACCCAAATTAGAGTTTTCATATATTTTTAATGCTTCCTACACTAGTAAAAATAAGTCTATTGGTAATAATATAATAAACACAGAAAACGTATCTATCTCTACAAATAAAATAATTCGTCAAGATAATATGTTTAATACGTTTATTTTTTTAGACAAAAAACTTAAAAAACTACCATTATCTTTTTCTGGTACTTTATCTTATAACACTAACAAAAAAGAATATTTTCAAGATAATAATCTGTACCATTTCAAGAATGAAAACATATCTAGTATTTTAAAAGTGAAAAGCCAATTTAAGAAAGCTGTTTTCCATTTTGATTTAGGCCTTAAATATTCAAAAGACAACTACACCGATCAAAATAGCAGAACTTACCTTCGTATTACACAGCCTTATTTAAATACAAATGGTAAAATTTCAAAGAGTCTATTTTGGTATTTAAACTCTAGTTTAACCTTTTACAACGGCACTAACTCAACTAGAAAGCTATATGTTATAAGTCCGAAATTAAGGTTTACTAAAGAAAAATCGAAATGGGAAATATATGCAACTGGAAATAACATATTGAATCTAAACCATAAAACTATTCTTGAAAACAACAGCTCACCTAGTTTCTACGAGGAAAAAACAAGCGCTACTCTTTCCGGACATATTCTTTTGGGTGGTAAATTAAAATTTTAACTCTATTATTTTCCTGTAATTATTTAAAATTTGTTATGCACGCATAATAAAAATGTAAAATAAAATAATTAACTTCGTAACCTTAAAGAATATTAAATATAATAAAGCCAGTTAAAAGGGTTTTAGTACCTTATTAACCTAGCAATTGTATCAATTTATAAATAAAACAAGAGAATGAAAATTTTAGTGTGTATTAGCCATGTTCCAGACACCACGTCGAAAATTAATTTTACAGACGGTGATTCTAAATTCGACACCAGCGGTGTACAATTTGTAATTAACCCAAATGATGAGTTTGGTTTAACACGTGCTATGTGGTTTAAGGAAAAACAAGGGGCCAGTGTAGATGTCGTTAATGTGGGTGGCCCAGAAACAGAACCAACATTACGTAAAGCATTAGCTATAGGTGCCGATTCTGCAATTCGTGTAAACACACCTGCAGTAGACGGTTACCAAGTCGCGAAAGAATTAGCTAAAGTAGTAAAAGATGGCGGTTACGATTTAGTTATTGCGGGCCGTGAGTCTATCGATTATAACGGTGCAATGGTGCCAGGAATGTTAGCTGAGTTAACCGATGCTAACTTTGTTACCAATTGTATTAACTTAGAAGTTGATGGTACCAGCGCAACAGCGATTAGAGAAATCGATGGTGGAAAAGAAACGGTTTCAACCGCTTTACCCTTAGTCATTGGTGGACAAAAAGGATTAGTTGAAGAAAGTGATTTACGTATTCCTAATATGAGAGGTATTATGATGGCGCGTAAAAAACCGTTAAATGTGGTTGAAGCAACATCGGCAGAAACAGAAACGTCTTCTGTTAAATTTGAAAAGCCTGTATCAAAAGGAGCGGTAACTTTAGTAGATGCCAATAATTTAGACGAATTAGTAAACTTACTTCATAACGAAGCTAAAGTTATTTAATCCTGTTTTTTCGTTTACAACGAGAGAACACGGTGAGCAATTCATTATAAACACCTCGCAATAGTACTTAGTAGTATTGCGACAAGAAAAATTAAAATATGTCAATTTTAGTATATACAGAATCAGAAAACGGAAAATTTAAGAAAACAGCTTTCGAGGTTGCTTCTTATGCGAAAGCTGTAGCCGACCAATTAGGGACTACAGTAACAGCGGTTGCAGTAAATGCAGACGATGTTTCAGAATTAGGAAAATATGGTGTAGACAAAGTATTAAAAGTGTCTAATACCGATTTAAAAAAATTCAATGCAAAATCTTACGCGTCAGTTTTAAAGCAAGCAGCAGAGAATGAAAGTTCTAAGGTTGTTGTGGTAAGCTCTAGCGCAGACAGTAAATATTTAGCACCACTATTGGCTGTAAATTTAGATGCTGGGTATGCCTCTAACGTTGTCGAAGTGCCTTCAAGCACAGCTCCCTTTACAGTAAAACGTACCGCGTTTACAAACAAGGCCTTTAATCTTACTACCATAGACACTGCTGTAAAATTAGTTGGTGTCTCTAACAATTCTTATGGTTTGGTAGAAAATAGCGGAAGTGCAACTGCCGAAGACTTTTCTCCTTCAATTCCTGCTTCTGGAGTAACAGTAGAGTCAGTGGATAAAGTAACAGATAAAGTAACTATTGCCGATGCTGAGATTGTAGTCTCTGCAGGTCGTGGTTTAAAAGGCCCTGAAAACTGGGGAATGATTGAAGAATTAGCAGACGTTTTAGGAGCAGCTACAGCATGTTCTAAACCTGTAAGTGATTTGGGTTGGAGACCACACGGTGAACACGTAGGGCAAACAGGAAAACCTGTAGCGGCAAACTTATACATTGCCATAGGTATTTCTGGAGCCATCCAGCATTTAGCTGGTATTAATGCCTCTAAAGTAAAAGTAGTTATAAACACAGACCCAGAAGCTCCTTTCTTTAAGGCCGCAGATTATGGTGTTGTTGGTGATGCTTTTGAAGTCGTACCCGCACTAATAGAAAAATTAAAAGCTTTTAAAGCCGCAAACGCTTAAATTATTGAAATTTAAGTTCTTAAATAAGAACTGTTTAAATTAGAGTTTTCAAATTATAGATTTCTGTAATATGAAAAATCAACACTAAAATTTACAATTATAAGTTTTGGAGTTGGTATTCTCCCAATTTAAACAGTTCTTTGTTTTTTATAAAATTATGAGTTTAGTTCGACTAAATATAAAAGGAATATCTTATAGCCAAACCCAAAATGGCGCTTACGCCCTTATACTAAACGAAGTCGATGGAGACAGAAAACTTCCCATAGTTATTGGCGCTTTCGAAGCACAATCTATCGCTATCGCTTTAGAAAAAGAAATAACCCCCCCAAGACCACTTACTCACGATCTCTTTAAAAACTTTGCAGACCGTTTTGATATTGTTATAAAACAAGTCATAATTCATAAACTCGTGGATGGCGTTTTTTACTCTAGTTTAGTATGCGAACGCGATAAAATAGAGGAAATTATAGACACCCGAACGAGCGATGCTATCGCCTTGGCCTTACGTTTTAAAGCGCCTATTTTTACTTATAAAAATATTCTAGATAAAGCTGGAATCTTCTTAAAAGTCGACTTAGACGAAGAAGAGCATGACGAGGACAGTATTCTTATTGACGGTGTTTTAAACGAAGATATAGATATCTCTGCAACGACAGAGGACGATTACAAATCATATTCCCTAGGAGATTTGCAAAATCTGTTAACCGAAGCTGTTAATAATGAAGATTATGAAAAAGCCGCTAAACTAAGAGACGAGATTTCTAAACGATAAGACTTTATTATGAAATACTTTTTTTTAGCTTTAATAGCTATATTTTTTGGGCTCAATACTTTAGTAGCGCAAGACATCAATAAAACGTGGGAAATACAATCCCTACAAAACCAAGCCGGCGAAGATGTTATTTCTGTTTCAGATACCGATAAACTTACTCTTAATAATGGCGAATTTGAATTCTCTATTATAGACAGCAACGTAAACGCTACCGGTGATTATATCTATCAACATAATTTACTTGTTTTTTACTTTAACAAACCCTCAGATTCTATACAGAAGTATAAAATCTCAAAACTTACAGACTCTACTTTAGTCTTTAAAGAAAAAGACATTACCTACAGCTTTAAAACGCCAATTACTTTAAAAAAAGCAATGACTGCTTTAGCAGAAACGGGAGAAAAAGAAGGCATTGTTAGCAGCCAAGGTATCACTATTACTAGCTTGTGGCGTGGTCTGTTAGGAATGGTATCATTAATTTTTATTGCTTTCTTATTTAGTAATAACCGTAAAGCAATCGATTGGAAAATTGTGGGTATAGGACTCCTTTTTCAGCTTATTATTGCGGTAGGTGTCTTAAAAGTACCATTTGTAAAAAGTATTTTCGAATTTATTGGCAGCCTGTTTATTAGTGTGCTAGATTTTACACGTGCAGGGAGTAAGTTTCTATTCGATGGTTTAGTAATGGATATGGATACTTTCGGCTTTATATTCGCCTTCCAAGTACTACCAACTATAATATTCTTTTCGGCATTAACCTCACTTCTTTACTATTTAGGAATTATTCAAAAAGTAGTAAAAGGAATGGCGTGGGCGCTATCCAAAGTACTTAAAATTTCTGGCGCTGAAAGTTTAAGTGTTGCCGGAAATATTTTCTTAGGACAGACTGAAGCTCCACTCCTTATTAAAGCCTATCTAGAAAAAATGAATAAGTCTGAAATCCTTTTAGTAATGATTGGAGGTATGGCTACCGTTGCCGGAGCTGTATTAGCGGCTTATATTGGTTTTTTAGGAGGTGAAGATGAAGCTCTGCGTTTGTTTTATGCAAAACACCTTTTGGCAGCCTCCGTAATGGCGGCACCTGGCGCTATTGTCATTTCAAAAATTCTTTACCCGCAAACTGAAGTTATTGATAAAGACGTTAATGTATCGCAAGATAAAATAGGCTCTAATATCTTAGATGCCATTGCCAATGGTACAACTGAAGGTTTAAAACTGGCCGTAAACGTCGGTGCAATGTTGTTAGTTTTCGTGGCCTTTATAGCGATGTTAAACGGTATTTTAGGTTGGGCTGGAGAAGTTACAACGTTGAATAATTGGGTGGAAAATAACACGCCGTACCCTAAAGTTTCTTTAGAATTAATTTTAGGATATGTTTTCGCTCCTTTAATGTGGTTAATGGGGGTTGCTCGAGAAGATATGGCACTTATGGGACAGCTTTTAGGTATTAAATTGGCGGCCAGCGAGTTTATTGGTTATATTCAATTAGCCGAATTAAAAAACGTCGCTAATGTTACGCACTTAAAATTCGAAAAATCTATTATTATGGCCACGTATATGCTTTGTGGTTTTGCCAACTTTGCTTCTATTGGTATTCAGATCGGAGGCATAGGATCTTTAGCTCCTGGACAACGCAAAACATTGTCAAAGTTTGGTATGAAAGCCTTACTTGGAGGGACCATCGCTTCATTAATTTCAGCAACTATTGCAGGTATGATTATTGGGTAATAAACGGCATTAAAAGAAATAAATCTTACTATAAAGAAAGCGTCAATCAAAATCTAATTAGAAACTTTTTTTTACTTTTGATACCAATCAAAGGACAATTAGAAACGCAATTATCGCTTTCGAACACTATTAATATGAAACAATATCACGACTTAGTAAAACACGTATTAGAAAATGGAAACGACAAAGAAGACCGCACAGGAACAGGCACCAAAAGTGTCTTTGGTTACCAAATGCGTTTTGATTTGAGCGAAGGCTTCCCGATGGTTACCACCAAGAAACTCCACCTAAAATCTATTATCTACGAGCTTCTATGGTTTTTAAAAGGCGATACAAATATTAAGTATTTAAATGATAACGGCGTTCGTATTTGGAATGAATGGGCAGACGAAAATGGCGATTTAGGTCCGGTTTACGGACACCAATGGAGAAACTGGAATAACGACGAGATCGATCAAATCGCAGATGTTATTCTGGAGCTTAAAAGCAACCCAAATAGTAGACGAATGTTAGTCTCTGCTTGGAATCCTTCAGTGTTACCAGACGCCTCTAAATCGTTTAGCGAGAATGTAGCCAACGGTAAAGCAGCATTACCACCGTGCCACACGTTCTTTCAGTTTTATGTTGCCGACGGTAAATTGTCTTGCCAATTGTACCAACGTAGTGCCGATATTTTTTTAGGCGTGCCTTTTAATATTGGCTCTTATGCCCTATTTACTATGATGATGGCTCAGGTTTGTGGTTACGAACCGGGTGATTTTATTCATACATTCGGAGACGCGCATATTTACAATAATCATAAAGAGCAATTAGAGTTGCAATTGTCTCGCGCACCTAAACGCCTACCAAAAATGAAATTAAACCCAGAGGTTAAAGATATATTTGCTTTTACGTTTGAAGATTTTACCCTAGAAAATTACGATCCCCATCCACATATTAAAGGAAAAGTAGCCATTTAATTTTATTTATTAAGGTAATAGATTTCTCTTTTTAAAATAGTAACTTTACTCTATTAATTAGCACTATACTTATGTTTGGAAAGAAAACACAAAAATCTCAAATTGATAAAGATCAATTAGAACTTATAGAAAATGCGCAACGTCGCGTAAAGCAAAAAAAACGATTATACATTCACTTTGTTGTTTTTTTAATTGGTGCTGTATTTTTAGTTTTAGCAAATACGGTTTTAGGTATTGGTGACGCCGTAAGATTTTTTAATATCGACTGGTTTGTATTTGCCATATTTATTTGGTTATTCTTTTTTCTGTATCACGCATTCAATGTTTTTGTGACGCATAAATTTATGGGTGACGCTTGGGAGAAAGCGCTATTAGATAAATTAGTAGGAGAGCAGAAATTGCGTATCGAAAAACTAAAACATCAGGTTGAAAAGGAGGCACCACAACAAGTTAAGATAGCGCCATCGAATACAGCCCTCTCTCCAAATAATAACACTAACAATCTTACCATTATTGTCGCTGCTTCAGAAAACAATGCCATTGGAAAAGACAACGGTTTAATTTGGCATTTAAGTGATGACTTAAAACGTTTCAAATCGCTTACTTCGGGTCATCATATTATTATGGGGCGCAAAACCTTCGAAAGTTTCCCGAAGCCACTTCCTAATAGAACCCATGTTATTGTAACAAGACAAGACAATTACCCAGTACCCGTAGGCGTTATTGTTGTAAATTCTATCGAAAAAGCAATCGAAATAAGTAAAAACGATAACCAACCTTTTATAATTGGCGGTGGCGAAATTTACAAGCAAGCCCTGCCGTATGTAAATACTATCGAGATTACGCGTGTACACGACACCTTTGATGCCGATACCTTTTTTCCTGAAATTGATACGACCGCTTGGAAAGAAACACATCATATTTTCCACGGAAAAGATAGCAATAACAATCACGATTTCACTTTCTTAACGTATATTAAACGGTAACTACAATCGGTAATAAAATTGCGATTTTAGAAAATAAGTCAGCCAATTTTAATTAATTTCGCAGTATGATGCAAGAGATCCAACTTCGTATTTCTCTAAAGGACGAAGAAAAAAACGATATATTACTGCTTAAAGCGGCGCAATATTTAAACATTCCCAAGCAAGATATAACGGGAGTAAAAGTATTACGAAAGTCTATTGATGCAAGAAAACCTAAAATAATATTCAATTATAAAGTCGCTGTTTACATTAAAGAACCGCTACCTAAAACTTCGGAATACGACTTTCATTACCAAGACGTTTCTAAAGCAAAAGCGATTCATATTATTGGCTTCGGCCCCGCAGGAATGTACGCTGCGCTGCGTTGTATAGAATTAGGTTATAAACCTATTGTTTTAGAACGCGGCAAAAATGTAAAAGATAGACGTCGCGATTTAAAAGCGATTAATCAGGATCATTTTGTAAACGAAGATTCCAATTACTGTTTTGGCGAAGGTGGTGCAGGAACCTACAGCGACGGTAAATTATATACTAGAAGTTTAAAACGTGGCGATGTGCGCCGTATTTTTGAAAACTTGGTGTATCACGGTGCTAACGAACAAATTTTAGCAGATGCACATCCGCATATAGGAACTAATAAACTCCCTAAAATTATTCAAAATATACGTGAAAACATCATCAAATATGGTGGTGAAGTTCATTTTGAAACGCGAGTAGTAGATTTTAGTATCAAAAACAATAAAATTGAAGCCCTTCAACTTAAAAACGGTGATGAAGTAATAACCGATCGTGTTATTTTAGCGACGGGTCATTCGGCCCGCGATATTTTCTATCTTTTAAATAAAAAGCATATTGCTATCGATTCAAAATCGTTTGCAATGGGCGTTCGTGTAGAGCATCCACAACATATTATAGACAGTATTCAATACCACTGTTCTGGAGAGCGTCACGAATTATTACCGCCGGCTGCTTACAGTTTAGTGCAACAAGTTAACGATCGCGGTGTGTACTCGTTTTGTATGTGCCCTGGCGGATTTATTGTGCCTGCAGCAACGGCTAATGGCGAGGTGGTTGTAAACGGAATGTCGCCATCTAAGCGAAATAATAAATTTGCGAATTCCGGTATTGTTGTTGAAATTAATGCTGATAATGATTTACGTAAATATGAGAAATTTGGAGCTTTAAAAGGCTTAGAATTTCAAAAAGAGTTAGAACGTTTAGCGTTTACCGCAGGCGGAAGATCTCAAGCAGCACCGGCACAACGCTTAACCGATTTTGTAGAAGGTAATTTATCGGCAACCTTAAATGAAACCTCGTATCAACCCGGTTTACAGTCCGCACCTTTACACTCTTTATTACCCAAACTAATAGGAAGTAGATTGCGTAAAGGATTTGAATCTTTCGGACAAAAAATGAAAGGCTACTATACCGAAGAAGCCAATGTTATTGGTGTCGAATCTAGAACCTCATCACCAGTAAGCATCCCTAGAACCGATACTTTAGAACATACTCAAATTAAAAACTTATATCCTTGCGGTGAAGGAGGCGGTTACGCCGGTGGCATTGTAAGTGCCGCAATGGATGGCGAACGCTGTGCTGAAGCCGCTATTGTTGGTTTATAAATACTAAGAACAGACTGCAACATACAAACTTAATACTATTAAATATTATTCTTATTTTTGCAGCATAAAAAACGAAACGAAATGAACGCATATATATTTCCTGGTCAAGGAGCGCAATTCTCAGGAATGGGTTTAGACTTATACGAAAACTCTCCGCTAGCACAAGAGTTATTTAACAAAGCAAATAGCCTTTTAGGTTTTGCAATTACCGACATTATGTTTAAAGGTTCCGCAGATGCTTTAAAAGAAACAAAAGTAACACAACCTGCTATTTTCTTACATTCGGTAATTCTTGCAAAAACTTTAGGTGATGCCTTTAAACCAGATATGGTTGCAGGGCATTCTCTAGGAGAATTTTCTGCTCTTGTTGCAAATGGCGTATTAAGCTTTGAGGCCGGACTAAAACTAGTCTCTCAACGAGCTTTAGCGATGCAAAAAGCGTGCGAATTGCAACCAAGTACGATGGCTGCTGTTTTAGGTTTAGAAGATGCTTTAGTGGAAGACATTTGTGGTAAAACGGAAGGTATCGTGGTAGCCGCAAATTATAACTGCCCAGGACAATTAGTGATTTCTGGAGAAATTGAGGCCATCAACACCGCTTGCGAAGCGTTAAAAGCAGCTGGCGCACGTCGTGCATTAGTTTTACCTGTTGGTGGCGCGTTTCACTCACCTTTAATGGAGCCTGCTCGTGAAGAACTTGCTGCGGCCATAGAAAACACAACGTTCAACAAACCGAAGTGCCCCATTTACCAAAACGTAACGGCAAGTGCTGTAATAAATGAAGCAGAAATTAAAGCCAATTTAATGAAGCAATTAACAGCTCCTGTGCGTTGGACGCAATCTGTACAACAAATGATTACGGACGGCGCTTCACTATTTACAGAAGTAGGCCCAGGGAAAGTATTACAAGGTTTAGTTAAAAAGATAAATAAAGAAGCACAAACGGCTTCGGCAATATGTAGTAGCGAAGCTTAATATGAAAAACATTACACGTACATTTTTAATTTTAGGATTGATTATTTTGAACATTGCTGTAGACCAAATTTCTAAATTTTGGATTAGAGACAGCGTTGTGCCAGGAAGTGAATCTGAAATTTTAGGCGATTATTTAACATTACATAATGTTGAAAACACGGGTGCCTTTTTAGGAATGGGAAGTGATTTTAGTCCGACACTTAAGATTTTATTACTTAATGTTTTACCCGTCGCAGTTTTAGCATTAGTACTGTTTCATATTTTTAGAGATAAAACCTTAGATCGAAAATCGTTGGTGGGGTTCTCGTTTATAATTGGCGGCGGAATGGCAAATATTTACGACAGAATTCTCTATGGATCGGTAACCGATTTTTTACATATAGATTTAGGTGGCGTTTTTAGAACCGGAATTTTCAACTTTGCAGATGTCTCTGTAATGGTTGGAATGGGACTGCTTCTACTCTCGAATCTTAAGAAGAAAAAAGCATAAAAAAAAGCTTCAGTTTAATTAAACTGAAGCTTTTTTTATAATTGTTTGATATTTATTTCGCTAAGTTACATTCTTGGCAATCTTTCACTTTACCGTAATACGTTTCTCTGTATTTGTGTAACGTTTTTAACGGAATAATCCCTAGAAATATAGTTTTTATGTACGTTACTTTGGCTTGGACGCGGCCCATTTTTGGGGCGAATCGGTTTTCTAATTTTGTTGTTCTCTTGATCTGTATCAGTCTCATAATTCTATCGCATTAAGCCACAAAGTAACAAAAATTTATGACAAACACAAAGAATAAAGGTGTAATTCGTTGCAAATCACCAAATTAATAGGAATATCGTAAAATTAGAGCACTATAACTATTAATATGATGTACCGAATACGTTGTAATTTACGAATTACAAGACGTCTTATTTAAGTTGCTGTTGCCATTTCCAAGCGGAGCGCATAGCGTCGTCTAACGACGATTGTGCCGTCCATTTTAACACGTCTTTCGCCTTTGTGGTATTCGCATAAGCGGCCACCACATCGCCTTCGCGTTTATCGACAATCTTATAATTTAGGGACTGATTGGATACCCTCTCGAAAGATTTAATCACCTCTAAAACCGAACTTCCTTGACCTGTTCCCAAATTGAAGACTTCGTAATTAGTTGTGTTTTCACCATCGATTAACCGTTTTAAAGCAATAACGTGTGCTTTTGCTAAATCGACGACATGAATGTAATCGCGAATGCAAGTACCGTCTTGGGTAGCGTAAGTATCACCGAACACAGACAATTGCTCGCGTATACCCGCACCTGTTTGCATAATAAATGGGACTAAATTTTGCGGCACACCTAGTGGTAATTCACCAATTTTTGCTGATTCGTGGGATCCGATAGGGTTAAAATAGCGAAGCGCAATAGCATTGAAATTAGTATTTGCTTTACACACATCGCTAATAATATCCTCCCCTATTTGTTTTGTGTTTCCATAGGGTGATAAAGCGGGTTGTATTGGAGACGTTTCAGATATAGGTAAAGCTTTTGCTTCTCCGTACACCGTGCACGATGAGCTAAAAATAAATGGAGCGTGGGCTAATTGAGTTGTATTTTGTAACATATACACCAAAGTATTGATGTTATTTTCGTAATATAAAAGAGGTTCGTTTACACTTTCGCCAACGGCTTTACTTGCCGCGAAGTGAATAACTCCAGCGATATCATTGTGACCTTTAAAAAAAGCCTCTACATCGGCCTTTTGTTTTAAATCTGTATTGTAAAAAGTTGGAATTTGACCTGTAATTGAAACAATACCGTCTAAAACAGAGATAGTGGAATTAGATAAATTATCGATTATTATAACTTCGAATCCTGAGTTTTGAAGTTCTACTACGGTGTGGGATCCTATAAAACCTAGGCCCCCGGTGACTACTATCTTTTTCATTTGGAATGGTGCTTTTTAAGCTGTACTGTGACTTTTGCGAGAGGGATTGAGGTTTTGTGGGAGCTCTTTTTTGTAGTTTACTTTATTGGAAACCAGAAAAAAAGCGACTACCGAAAACCTGACTTTAATTGTAATTGATAAATTACGACTAAAGGCTTGCCCTAATTAATTTTAACGAAATCGATTAGTGTTTTCGTGATAAAGTCAATTTGATCTGGCTCTAACTCGGTGTGCATTGGTAACGAAATCACTTCTTTTATTAATTGATTGGTTACGGTAAAATCGGCTTCGTTATAACGCGTGTCTGCATACGCCTTTTGCCTGTGCAGTGGAATTGGATAATACACACCACACGGGATATTGTTCGCTTGCAAGTGTGCCACCAATGCATCTCTATCTACTCCTTTTATTTTTAAAGTATATTGATGGAAAACATGGCAATCGCAAGTTTCACAGATACCTTCGCAATTATTTATAGTTACTGGTGTAATGATATTATCGATAGGCTCAAACGCTTGACTATAGCGTCTCGCCGACTGTTGTCTTGACTTATTATATCTATCTAAATACGGTAATTTGGCATCTAAAACGGCCGCCTGAATAGAATCTAATCTCGAATTTACCCCAACAACGTCGTGGTGATAACGCTCGTACATACCGTGGTTTACAATACCGCGAATGGTATGTGCTAGATTATCGTCGTTAGTGAAAATTGCACCACCATCGCCGTAAGCACCAAGGTTTTTTGAAGGAAAAAATGAAGTAGATGCGACGTGACCTATAGTTCCTGCTTTAGCTTTTGTTCCGTCTTTAAAAGTATACGTTGCTCCAATAGCTTGTGCATTATCTTCTATAACATACAAATTGTGTGCTTTTGCAATTTCCATTAAAGCCTCCATATTGGCACACTGACCAAATAGATGTACCGGCACAATGGCTTTTGTGTTGGGAGTAATCGCTTTTTTTACAGCTTCGATATCTATATTAAAGGTCTCTGGATCGACATCGACTAAAACAGGAGTTAAGTTTAATAAAGCAATAACCTCTACGGTGGCAGCGAAAGTAAAATCGGCAGTAATAACCTCATCACCCGGTTTTAGACCTAAGCCCATCATTGCAATTTGTAGCGCATCGGTACCGTTTGCACAAGGAATAACGTGTTTTACACCTAAATAGTCCTCTAAGTTTTTTTGAAACTGGTGCACTTTGGGCCCATTTATAAAAGTTGTAGTTTCTATAACTTCGTTTATAGAAGAATTTACAACTTCTTTTATCTCGTTATACTGACCTTTAAGGTCAACCATTTGTATTTTTTTCATAAGTAACGAAATTACAAAATTCTTGAATGTTAAACAATGAATTATGTATTTTAGCACAAACGTTTTTCACCTTGAATTTACTGTATTCCATTTCTATATATTTACTATCTTTTGTTTTAAAGTGTATTGCCCCTTTCAATAAAAAAATTGAGCAAGGCGTTGTAGGCAGGCGACAAACGTTTCACTTATTAGAATCGGCTTTATCTTCTCGCGACAAAACGTTGTGGTTTCACTGTGCTTCTCTAGGCGAATACGAACAGGGTTTACCGGTGTTTAAAGCGCTGCGTAACGATTTTTCCGACCATAAAATAGTACTTTCGTTTTTTTCACCTTCGGGTTATGAAATTAGAAAAAACAGCCCTATTGCCGATGTTGTTGTGTACTTACCGTTAGACACAAAAAGTAATGCGAAACGCTTTTTAGATGTGGTACATCCTGAGATAACCATTTTCGTGAAATACGAGATTTGGCCGAATATTTTAAATACATTGAAAACTCGGGGAGGAAAAGCCCTACTGATTTCGGCTATTTTTAGAGAAAACCAGTCGTTTTTTAAATGGTATGGCACGCAAACCAAAGCAGCGTTGTTTACCTTCGACCATATTTTTACTCAAAACAAAACTTCAAAACAACTTTTAAAACGCATTAATTATACTTCAGTTACCGTTTCCGGCGACACACGTTTTGACCGTGTAACAGACCAACTCTCTCAAAATAATCAGTTAGATTTTATCGAAGAGTTTAAACAGAACGAACTTTGCGTGGTTATTGGAAGTTCTTGGCCAGAAGATGAAGCTTTACTAATTAATTATATTAATACCGAAGCTCGAAAGGATGTTAAGTTTATTATTGCGCCCCATACTATTAAAGAGAGCCAAATAGCTACTATAAAACGACAAATAAATAAACCGACTATTTTATTTTCTGAAAAAGAAAACCAAGTCCTGTCTACATTTAGTGTTCTTGTTTTAGACACCATAGGTTTACTGACTAAAGTATATAGTTACGCTGATATTGCTTACGTTGGAGGTGCTTTAGGCACAACCGGATTACACAATATTTTAGAACCGGCAGTTTTTGGAACCCCCATAATTATAGGTAATCGTTTTGATTCTTTCCCCGAAGCCCACCAAATGCTATCTCATAAAGGCCTTATTTCTATTTCTAACCAGCAAGAATTAAATAAAGCGCTCCATTTATTTATTAATGATAGGGCAGTGAGAGCGAGCTACGGGCAAAATAATTTAAACTTCATTAAAAATAATCGCGGTGCCGTAGTCCAAATACTAGCTTATATACGTAAATACAACATACCATCTACGCATTAATATTTTTGTGTTAATTTTTGTTAAAAAATACATAATTATTAATTGTTAAAATTGTAGATTTACATTAAATTAAAAAACTAAATCAATGAAAAAATTATTATTAAGCGCTGCTTTATTATTAGCTTTAGGCGCTTCATTTACATCTTGTAGAGAAGAAGAGAAAACCGATGCTGAAAACACTATCGAAAATGCAGGTGACGCTATTGAAGACGCTGCTGAAGACACTGAAGAAGCTGTAGAAGATGGCTTTGAAGCTACTGGAGAAGCAATAGACAATGCTATTAATGAAACTAAAGAAGCTGGTGAAGCAATGGGAGACGCTGTTGATGAAGCAACTGATGATAACAAATAGTTAGAAATCTTCTAATAGATAAAAGCTCAATCTTTTAAGATTGGGCTTTTTTTTTGACTTTATTTCACCCCTCCTCCTAAAAATACTTGGATTAGCGCAGAGCTTTTAATCGTTAATTTTAAACCACTATTCTGTTAAGATCTGCCAAAATTTTATACTTAATTTAATAAAACAGATTGTATTATATACATTTCTCATGATATCTTAGATCTTCACAAAAAATGATATATTATGAAAAACCTTAAAATAGTACCCTTTGCAGTAGCCATCGCTTTAGTCGGCTTCACATCTTGCGCAGATGAAAAAAAAGAAAACAACGTCTTTGAAGAAAACAACCTACAAACTAAAACTGAAGTTACGCAGGACGAAGCTAAAACAGTACATGAGGTAAACCAAATGGAAGCTAAAAGAATGGCTAATATGGTAGACGAAAACGTTTTTACCGAATACAAAAGCAGCGGAACCATTACTAGTTGGAAAGCATTTGCCGACTTACACACAGGAATGACCTCTTTGGCAGGAAAAGAATATGCCACTTCAAAAAAAATGGCAGGTAACTTAGGATCAAACGTAAAACTTGGGGAGAAACTTTATCTTTGACAAAAACAGATTAGATCTTGAATATAAAATTAGCACAGTATTTGTTACCGAAAGGCGTATTGGATTATTTTGAAATTGTAGACCATAAATCATCAGAAGGTAAGGTTCATTTTTACCTAGAAGAAAAGAACGTGCTGCCCAAGGAGTACCAATCAGAATTAGCGCAATCCAAAGGCTTCTTGCCTGAGATAACCGTTGAAGATTTCCCTTTAAGAGGCAAATCGGTACTGCTCCATATAAAGCGTAGACGATGGACTCT
>NZ_VSKN01000032.1:0-16530 GCF_008086185.1 Bizionia gelidisalsuginis | reverse complement strand
GTTCTTATCCTCTAGCCCCAATGAAGTTGCCCTTGCAGAGTTATACTCTCTATTAGTAAAAGGTTCTAGTTTAAATTTTAATATATACACTGTTTCCTCCATTGATGCTGTCATTTTAAATTTTTGTGAAAATGTAATAGATAAGCAAGAATTAGTTACAATTATTAATGATCTAAAAACAAATACTAATAACATATACTAACTAGTAACATAAGCGGCGACTACTCCATTATTAATAGTATTAACCAAAGAGACCAGTGCTCTGCGACCAATAAACTAATTGAGGTTTCTACTTAAAAGAAAAGTTTACATCTCCTCAACATTATAGTCAACAACACGACACAAATTACGCGAATAATTAAGGTATAGATAGATGGCAACCAGAGCCACAGTCTTCACAATTAAAAGTAAGTATATAACACGTCTTCTCTTTTAATTTCAATTACGATAACAATCACGATTTTTTACAACAAACTATAATAAAAAGATCTTATATTTAGTGGGCTATTAATTTAGTCTCTTCCATATCCCGTTGCGTGATATTGCCAGTTATAATTAATAGTTTTTTTGAATATAGACACAGCGTAACTAACACCGGTTAAGATAATTAAGTGTTGGTTTTATACCTATATAATTAAGTTCTACGCAAGCTAAAAAAAAATCAATAAGTTTAAAATAACCACTAAATATTATATTATGAAACACCTAATTGTAATTACTTTATTATTTGCATTTACTGAAATGATGGGACCAGTAGGGATTAATACACTTAATCCAGAAGAAACATTTGACGTAAATGGGACCAGCAAATTTAGAACGACAGACCAAGCAGAAATAACAACTACTAAAATAGGAGGCCTAGATAACAACGGAGTTTTTCGCGAAATTACTATCGGCACAAACTTAAAGCTGCAAAGTAATACTCTGAGTTCTTATGGTAACCCTAGATACTCTTTTGGAGAAATCACTTTAGACGATAATAGTAGTTACGGTAAATTTGATAATGTAGACTTACTCATTGGGTCTGGCGAGAGTAACGAAAACAAAAATATTATTAAGATTAAAGTGACTGATACCGACGGTAAATTAAAATTTACTGGCATTAAAGCGGGAGCGAATGGGCAACACATTTGGTTGTATCCACTACACGGTGAGTTAGAACTTAAAAAAAATGATGATGCCTCATTAGGTCCAAATCAAATAGAAAGTAATCCTGCAATGAAGCCCAAAAAATACGAAATGATTGAGCTGTTGTATGATGGAACTAGAACTAAATGGATTATTATGCAAAATCCAAGAACATTATTCTAATTAAGAAACTGAATAGTCAATGACACATTTATGCTTTTTTGCACTACAACAGCATAAGTTCTTTCTATATTGTTTGCGCTATCAATTAATAATATTTTATACTTTTAATGAGTATTTAGCAGTTGTTAATGATCGCATTTTTAACTATAGAATAAACACGTAAATAGTCTATAAAGAAATTAAAGGGTATTTATACGACTAACTTTTAAGCCTTTATGAAAAAAACATTAATAATAGTACTAATCTTGAATTTTATTTCTTGTTCAACTTCTAAAGTAGACAGTACGGAAATGATATATAAAACTAGTTTTAATGATTTAAAAATTGTTAAAACATCTAAAGTTATTAATTCAGATACTATTAATTTTAACGAATTACGATTCTACAAAATTGACTCTGCTTCTGATACAATGAAATCAATGTACCTTGATTTTGGAATATGGAACAGCCAAGCTAAAGGATTACATCTAGAAAATATGAATCGTAAAGTATGGGAAAACATAAAACTTTTAAAAAATGATGAAGTTTTTACAATTATAGCGGACGGAACAGAAACTATAAATGATTATTATGCGTGCTTAATTGTTTTTGATTCTAAAGGAAAAGATTGTTTTGAGGAATACCATCCTTTAAAGGATAAAATAATCAATTTGTTTAACCAAAGAATACAAGTGAATAGGAAAAAGACACTAAATCATAGCCTTTTAAGATAAACAATTACGCCCAATCGAGCAGGCGACGACCAACCGACTGATTTACAGAACGCCTTAACACCACTATACATACGGAGCTCCCCGTAACACGTTCGCGACAGGCTGTAAACGGCGGTTTAATAGTCATCTCTACAACAATATTAATAGCAAGTCCCAAAAACATTACGTAGCTATAAAAAATGCCGTGTATGGTTAAACTTTTGCGGCAGGTAATAGACGAAAACTAACAAATAATACCACATATTTTAAAACCCCAACAAGGCTATAAAAACAAAAGATATACTTTCTCCAATTTAAATAACCACTACCCCATATTCACGATTTTTTTACACTAAAACAGAATAAGTTATTTCTATATTGCGTGCGCTATTAATTGATCGCTTATATAGTAAATATAAAATTTTATAGTAAATACAATCCCAAAAACGACTCAACGCCTACAAAAACAACAAAGGCCTCTCCGCAAGACCTTATCGACGAAGATTGCTATTCAATTGAGGTCTCTATTAGCTAATGTAATTAGCACCAAAAGCTTCTAAAATCTAGGATTTTAAAAGCTTCTTAATTTTAGGTATATCGTTAAAATTGTTTATTAATGTCTTTTAATTATTACTATTAATTAAAAATAGGCACTTAAAGGATGACTAAATTAATCCTAGTCGACAATTCAAAATCACGGCCAAAAAGATTAGAATTTTAAATACTCTACAGAGGTCTAAATAAATAAGGACTCTGAGTAACTCTAAAAATTCCAACTTAAGTTTACACGTATCGTAGGCGAAGCGCTCCAGTAGAAAATAATTATAAATTGGACGAATAGCCTATTTTGTACTAGTGAAAATTTTAGATTTACGAAAGTCACACACAACTTTTAATCCTGATTTGTAAAAGCCTACAATTCTGTGCATTCTCTTAAAACATCATCTTAAATCTCCACTTCCATTGATAGAGTCATTGGCTCCAATACGGTATGTTTCTTTTTTAGATCGTTGGTAAATGGATCTTTTAAAATAGCTCCAAACTTATCCATATCGGTAACTTCTATAATTACTACCACAGAATTGGGGTCGTTAGCATCTTGGAATGTTTTTAGACTAGACATTACTGGACCAAATATATCCAGTCTATCTTGATGGCCCTTTAACCAAGTGGCAAAACCCCCTACTTTGTGTCTCGCTATAATTGTTTTTTTCATGATTTCTTATGTTTAAATAATTTCGCCTACTCTAACCGGTTTTCGGCTTATCCGTAATTTTTTTTAATAGCTTAAGTATTCGTCGTGTATACGCTCTGTTACCTTTAACTTTTATTGTATGCGATTACTAAAAAATTACTTATCTAGCATCTAATCCAAATGTATTTTGAACAGCTTCATACCAATCGTCGTCGTTGGCAGCATTCCAATCCACCCATTCTTCATCACTCATTGAAGCTCGCCAATCTATAAAAGGCTGTGCATCTGGCCCAATAGGATGTCTTAATTTCCAAGTATTACTTTCTGCGATTTCTAAAATCTTGTTCGCTACTAAACTTGGTGGTGTTGGCGTTTTAAGAGATGCTAAGAACAACCCTCCAAACCTTTTGGAATGCGGATAAATGGATTCTTTATCTACGCTAATTGCCTTGGCCATTTGTGTATTGATAATTCCAGGTTCCACGATTGCGATTCTAATATTAAAAGGTTTCACCTCTTGAGCAAGAGCCTCACTGACAGCTTCGAGGGCAAACTTACTTGCCGCATAAGCCCCCAACGGGCTACTCGAAATATGTCCTGCAACAGAGGCAACGTTAATAATGCAACCCTTGCGATCTTTTCTCATTTGAGGTAACAATGCTTTTATGCAGCGAAGCACTCCAAAATAATTAGTTTCCATAATGGCTTTAAAATTTTCCAAAGCCAATTCTTCAATAGAACCATGGCGCTCGATACCAGCATTATTGACCAAAACATCAATCTCACCCTGCTTTTTGATAATAGTGTTAATACAATCCTTAACCGAAGCATCAGAATCCACATCCATTTCACAAATAATGATGTCAAGAGATTCCTTTTTTATTTTTTGTCTAAAATCGTTAGCCATTGCGGGATTTCGCATAGTAGCAAAGACCTTATGTCCTGCACGACCAAATGCCAAAGCCGTTTCAAGACCAATCCCTTTACTCTTTCCTGTAATTAGTACGGTTTTCATAGTATTCTGTTTTTAGTTATTGGTTATTACCCATGTATTTCTTTAAAGAGTTCATTTTTATGTTATGTAATAGCATTCGCAAATTAGCTGCCACAAGCAATGCAATAATTGAAAGAGTAATCAAATCCATTACCAGTTTCTATGAGCATATTAAACGTTAAACATTAAATTGCTATTATCTGTCGGTTTTATGCGCGTCTACACTCGATCTCAATTAAAAATTCTGGTATATCCAATTCTTTAACACCAATCCAAGAACCTGTAGGAATTGTTTTTTTTTTATAGATTTCTGCTCTATAACCAACAAGTTCTAAGAACTTAGGCATATCTGTGGTGGATACCTTCTCTACTATCACATCATTGAACGTGCAACCGCAATGGGATAGGACTTTTTCTAAATCTGAATAACAGTTTTTCATTTGTTGTTCAAAATCGCCAATTGCGGTGAGTTGTCTTCATTATTCATACTAACTGCGCCAGAGATTTGGATAGCCATAGACTTTTTCAACTTCCGGACTCAGTAGAAAGTCTTCTGTTTTTTTTGTTTGTTTATATTAATACAGCCCGACCTCTCCTTCTACAAAACCTAATATTTCCTTACAGTTAAATCCAATTTCATTTTTTTTTGTGTTCGTAATTTCTGTTTGAAAAGCTTATATTAATCACGCTTTAATAATTAATCCAATAGTTTCGCGTTGTAATAAGCTGTTTCAGAAATTACTGATCCTTCTTCATTGAAATCGTGGATATAATGAATAGGTAAAATAATTTCTTTTTTGTCTGATTTGCGGATAAGGTTTATGTTCCACCAGGATTGAACAACACGGGCATCTCCCATTTCGTAATGCAAATAATCTGGATAGCCCATCATATCAACACTTATAATTTCATATTTATCAAAAACTTGTTGGTCAATTTTCTTTTGTTCTGTTAATGTAATAGTCTCATAGGTTGGTGAGCTTGAATCTACGAATCTTGCTTCTTCGTCATAAAAACGATATGCCTTATCAAAATCTTTCTTCTCAAAAGCATACATCATTTTACGTATTGTGTTTATATTATCATGATGATTATAGATCGTACCGTTAGTTCGGTCTGCAAAACTGGATTGTATTTCAAGAAGAACAGCATCGTTACCATAACCAATAATCATATTAATTTTATGGTCTTTGGTTAGTTTGTACAACCTATGTGCGGCCGCATCGATTTTTACACCAGTGTTTTTTTGCACGCCCTTTAATACATCCCAAGTCTGTACCCAAACTTCTTTATTGGGGTTGTCTTTATTGTATTCAATGGCATCTGGATAAGCGCCAGGATAGGCTTCAATGGCATAATAATCTAGCTGATTGAAATAAACCATCTGGTTTTTAATAAATGCTTCTTTGCCCCTTCCCATATCATTTGTTGCATTGGAAGTTCCGTTGTAAGCTTTAAAATCGTCTGTTAAATAGCTCGCCATTTTAGATTTGTCTCCAGCAAGAGACGCTTTTACAAATTCGTGTACAACATCTATTGCAGGATGTTCAATATAAACGGTACCGTTCTTTTTTTGTGCGTAGCTGATGAATGTACATAGCATCATTACTACAATTACTACTTTTTTCATTGTGTTTAAGTATTGTGTTCGTTATTTCCGAACTGGTTAGTATTGCATTATTACACCGATTGATTTTAACCTTTCGGTTGAAAATCTGGATGCCCACTTTGCCACATTGCAAACGCTAACTGATCTGCAAAGTTTGCCCATGTTACTTCTCTGTCTTCGGTGAAGTGTCCATTGTCATAGTTTACTTTCATCAGTACAGGTTTGTCCGATGCACTTGCATTTTGCACAGCTGCTGCAAATTTACCGGGTTGCCAAGCCGCTACTCTTGGATCTGTCCATCCGGCGATGCAAATAACGGCTGGGTATTCCACCCCCTCTTTAACATGTTGCATGCCGTCCATTTCATAAAGTGCTTTGCTTTCTATATTGTCGTTTACGGTTCCAAATTCAGGAATATTAACAGGTCCATTAGATGAAAATTCAAGGCGCATTGCATTGGCACATCCTACATTACAAATTGCAGCAGCAAATAAATCTGGTCTTTCGGTGATTGCTCTAGATATTAATATACCGCCTGCACTTGTACCCATTCCAGATAATTTTGAAGATTGTGTAAACCCTTGGTCAATTAAATATTCTGCACAACTGATGAAGTCTTTCCAGGTATTTGGCTTTGTCGTTTTAAAACCTGCTTTGTACCACGCTTCACCTTTTTCACTCCCGCCACGTACGTGAGGAACGGCAATGACCACATTTTTCACCGCTAAAGAAGCGTATCTATCACTAAAATAAGGAGTCATGCTGTACCCATAAGCTCCGTAACTATCCATAAAGCACACATTAGACCCCTCTTTTTTTGTTCCTTTTTTATAGATAATAGACAGCGGAATCATTACACCATCGTGCCCTTTTACTTCTACTTCTTCAACAACTAAATCATTATATTCTGCTGGATAGACCGACGGTTTATTAAAAGGGCTTGCCTTAAACTTTTCTGTTTCGGCATTAAATAAAAATTCTGTGAACGGTTTGTTCCAAGAGGTTACTCCCACTAAGTACTCATTACTTTTACTGTCTAGGGATCTAAAATAAACCGTTCCAATAAATGGTAATTCTACTTTACTAGTCGTATTATTTTTAGGATTATATTTATAAAGATGTGAATTTATACCATCGCTATAACGCAACAAAAAATAATCTTTACACCGAATTGAAGATTTCAGAATCATAGTTTTTTCAGGAACGACAACAGTAGCATTATCCCAATTTGGATTTTTTAAATCTGTTGAAACTAGTTTGTAATTATCTGCATCTTTGTAGGTTATAGCATAGATTTTATCATCAAAAACATCTAATCCGCCAACTAGTTTATCTGTTGTTTTACTAAGGGTTTTCCATGCTATTTCTCCTGAATCAAATTGACTAATAGGCGCATAAAATAATGTCATTTCATTCTGTACCGTACCTTCTCCAGCAAAAACGTAGTCCTTTGCATGTTTTGATAAATAAACATAGGGGTATGATTTGGATTCAATATTTAAATTAGGATACGTTTCGTTGCTAAAAAAATCACTATCTGTATCGCTATCTGTACCCAAGGTATGCAGTTTCGTTTTAGGATTTAATCGTCCTTCTGGATCATTATTATCTGCAGATTTAATCCACATATACATAAAGGCAGAATTATCAAAAGTCCAACCCATAGCTCCCGCTGTGGCAGGAATGAGATCTGGCAAAAACTTTTTAGTATCTACGTCCATTACTTGAATGGTGGATACTTCTGCTCCATTTTCAGAATAAGAAATTATTAGCTTTTTGCCGTCATAGCTTGGTATAGCATCTCCAACAGATAATGTTTTACCGTCTATAAATGTTAATGGATCAAAAAGTAAAATTTCCGGACTGTCCATATTTTCGCGGTAATACACCTTACTCACTTTCTCGCCTGGCATTCTTTTCTGGAAAAATATTCTCCCCCCCTCCTTTGTCATATTACCATAGCTAGCAGGTTGGAGTTTATCTAATTTTCGCCATTCGGCTATGAGCTCGTCCCTTCCCGAGATTGTGTTCATCGTGGCATCAGTAAGATCAGCTTGCTGTTTAAACCATGATGCCACCTCTGGATTTTTCATGTCTTCCAGCCAGCGATAATTATCATTGTAAGTTACACCAAAATAGGTGTCACTTACTTCTATTTTTTTTGTAGTTGGGTAATTCCATTGTGCAAAGACTGTGGTACCAAAAAGTACAACCATTGCAAAAACTAATATATTTCTCATTTTAATCGATTTTACACGCCTACTCTAAATCGGTTTTCGGCTTTGCCCGTATTATCCATAACGACGTAATTTGTTTTCCATAGTAGTATTTTGAAAGGGCTTTTCTTCGTTATAAGCAACTAATGCTTGTAAATTAATGACGTCTGGCCGCGTGTTTAATTCGCTGTTTTAAAAAAAATAAATGTGCCCATCTGTCAACTCTGGTGCCAAATATTTTCCTGCGCCATCATCACTACCAATTGCTTTTACTGTAATTTTTGTTTCTTATGATATCAACTCCTCAGCATCTGCCAACTTCTTAGTATCTACATATTGTTGAAATGCTGTGATTTTGCCATTGTTAAAAGTATAAAAGTGTGCCGCCTGCGCATTAACTTCCCTACCTGTTGCCTTTACTTTTAAATGATAGCGCAGTGTAGCAAGCACTTTGTTATTACTCATTTCGTGTAGTTCAATATTCTGCAAAGTGAAAGATTCATACAAGTCGCCTATACGAGCAAAAACTCCTTTTAAAACGGCGTCTAGCCCTATGTAGGGATTGCCATCTGCTAAAGAATTACTTTCGGCTTCGTTCCATATAATTTTTGAATCCATAATTGCTAAAACTGCTGAAATATCGCCAATAGCAAAGGCTTTATAAAGGTTTTCAATGCTTTTTGTGTTCTTGTTTAATGTTGTTGATGTATTCATTTTGGTTGGTTTTAATTACTGATTTATACCGCGTTTTATTATTACTTTTAATGATGTTCTTATCATTTTTAAACATAGATAAGATTTCTAAAGTCTGATCCACTTCCTTTTTTTGTACGCCACAATTCCTTAATGTTTTTATCATACCCCTGCGTTTATTTATGTTTCCAAAAAGCAACGTTCATAAATCTGATAGCGTAAACTTCATCTTTATGTTTAATTATTAATAGATGATACACCCACTTGATATCCCTTCCTTATAAAACAAGCGTTATAATATTTTTCGCCCTTTGCTTTAATGGTTTCTTATAGATTAATTTTTGTGTACTAATGCCTGTAAACAGTTCTTTTTTAAATGTTCCCTCTAAACTTTAGATTAGAAAAAGACTTTAAATCTTATAAAAATATATCGCGGTTAAATAGTTAGCTTTCGACATATCATTTTAAGAATCACAGTCTAAAACACTATCTCTTTTATTGTGAGTGAAGTCAGCATCTTATAACATTGTATTCTAAAACAGTTTTAACCTTCATAAATAGAAATTGTATGCACCCATAGTATATCAAAACTAAAACGGGGTCGTACTTGAGTTTAGTTGGTTAATTTTTCTTAGCCGTTAACTCGTAACCCATTGCTGTGTTAATAGCCATTCTATCATAGTATATCACCGATCTGCTAATCTTTTCGTTTTCTACAAGAGCAGTTAATTGATAAGGTAAATTCATCACAATATTATTTTCTGTGAAAGTATACGTGCCCCAAACAGATAGCCAATCGCCTTTTAAGTCGCCATCAATCACTCTAAAGGCCTGACTCACGTAGTCATTTTTTTGGTTGGTACGTGTTTGGTGATATTCCTTCCAAGCTTCAAGTAGCTCAGTCTTAGTTTCGCTTTCCTGGTAGCTAGGCCCTTCGCCCTGAAAATTATCTGCGAGTAAGCTCGTAACTTTAGTCATTTTGTTATTGATTAGTGCCTCCAAATAATCGGCCACTACTTTTAGGTCGACTTCAGCAGTAGGATTTTCTGTAACCGTCTCTTTATAACTCTTGTCTTGGGCGAAGGTAATTTGCCCAATAATTAGAAGAAATACAATGACACTTGTTTTTAAAGTTTTCATAGTGGTCTGTTTTAAAAATTAATAGCTTTTCAATGTTATAATTTAACACACACTAAACTAATGCTCTCATAATCAATTATCAATCACATATTAATGTGATATTGAATACTAACTTTTTGTATCTTTAAGCTAGCTATTAATTATAACCGTTATTTCTAAATTCTTTAAAATACTGCCCGTTTTTGTACTACAAATAGGTTTACTTGTGGTGTGCAACGGTGTTTATTCCCAAAACCCGTCGCAGATAGATATTCTTACTACAGAGCAAGGCTTAATATTTAGAGATATTACTTCCATCACCCAAGATGCTAACGAAGCTATGTGGTTTGGAACCGACCTTGGTTTGGTTAAGTACGATGGTTATAATTTTAAGGTTTATAACTCCGATAAAAGCAATCCATTTTATATTGAAGAAGAATTAATTACAGGAGAACTGGAATTTGATGCTAATACCAATGAACTCTGGTATATGGCGAATGAAAAACTGTTTAAACTTCAATTATCTACAGATACAATAATCGCTTATAACGGTTCGCATAATATAAAGGGGAAAGTGTTACGCCTTTTAAAAGCTATAGATGGTTGTATTTGGATTATGACTGACGATTTTTTAACTGCCGAAAACGGAAACGCGAAACAATACCTTCAAAAATTAACTAACGGAACATTTGAAGTGAAGGCTTCAATTCGTAGAAGTAAACACGCCTACAGCAGATTAATTGAAGATAAATTAGGCCATATTTTATGGAGCACACCACTTGGAAGTTTAAAGTTTGATCCCGGAGGGAAGTTATTAAACACCTTTAAGTTGTCAACTTTTTACTGGCATAGTTCCAATTTAAATTTTACGGTATCTTTTTACGATAGTGACAACACTCATTATTTTTTTCCGCAGAAAGAACACGGTATCTATACTTTTAATGAAACAGACTTAACGTCTAAACGCCTTTTCGACAGTGAAAATCAATTTTATTATGCCATAGAAGATCATCAAAAACATATATGGTTTGCAGGTAATAAAGAATTGTATCGTATAAGTCCAGAAGGTAATTTAACAGACTATACAGAGCAATTACTATCCCTATTTGAATATTCTAAAATCAATGATCTTTTCATAGATAACAACAAATTACTTTGGGTAGCAACCGATAATGGCTTATTTAAAATACGCATAGGAGAGGAATTATTTTTACCATTGTTTGTATCTAAAAATAAAGGTTGGGGCAACACTATGCGTGGTATTTTTGAAGATGGCAACGGCACTATTTTCGCCAAATGCGAAAGCCAAAACAAGCTTATCTATAAAACAAAGAATGGCGTAATTGATACGCTAACTATTAAAATAGATCGCCTTTCTAAAGAGGCACTTAAATACACAGCAAATTTTTATGCATTAGATACTAAAAAACAAAATGTATTCACATTGGGTGAAAGCTTATTGAAAATAAATTTAAAAAACGGAACAACTAAAAGTTACGACCAATTTAGCCCTAATATAACATTTAAAGGGCAAAACCCACTAATAAAGCTTCGGGATGGCAAATTACTTTTCGGACAAAGTTTAACCAGATTGGTGCTTTTTAATCCAGAAACGGAAACAAGTGAATTCGTTTTTGAAGGTTCTGAAATTGAAAATGATATTGCCGATTTTAGGTATTTCAAAGAAAGTAAAACAGATAGTATCGTTTGGCTAGGAACACGAAATGATGGTGTGTTAAAAATACATCTGAGTGGTCGTGTTGAAAGTATATTTACCACAGATTCTAAACCAAGTATCTCAAGAAACTATATTCTTGTTATTGAAGAAGATTCAAATAAAAGTCTTTGGATTGGTACGCATGGCGGAGGTCTCAATCATATTTCTGCAGATGGAAAAACCATAAAAATATTTACCAAATTACAAGGGTTACCCGATAATAATATTGTTGGCATTTTAATGGATGCTAATAAAAGCTTATGGATTAGCACCTATAATGGCTTATCTCATTTCAAGAAAGAGACCGAGGTTTTTCAAAATTTTTATACCGAAGACGGTCTAACACATTTCGAATTTAATTATACTTCTTTTTTTAAGGATAGTAGAGGCACCTTTTATTTTGGCGGTATGAACGGTGTTAATACATTCAAACCCAATGAAGTCTTAAAACAATCTATAACACCAAAATTACACCTTTTAGGAGTTTCAGGTTATAACAGCAAAGACCAAACCAGATTCTCTACAGATTATAGTCAAATAGAATTTAAGAAGTTTCAGGTATCACCCTATGATCAGTATTTTGAAATCAACTGGACGATGCCAAGCTATTTTCAAAATCAAAAACACACGTACAGCACAAAACTTGAAGGTTTTGAAAACCGTTGGTTTTATCAAAGTAATTCGGCGTCTATACGTTACCACCAATTACCTGCCGGAGACTATGTCTTAAAAGTTAAAGGCAAAGATTCCAGAGGTAATGAAAGTACAGCCCTATTATCTATCCCTATTGAGGTACGTCAAATATTTTATAAAAAATGGTGGTTTATTGGGCTTGTCTTACTGGTAATTATAGGCATTATGTATTCGATATTTAGATATAGATTACAACAAGCTTTGGCTATGGAACGTCTTCGGACTAAAATCTCCAGCGATTTGCATGATGATGTAGGCTCATTATTGTCTGGTCTCGCAATGCAGACTGAACTTATGGAAATTAATGCTAGTGAAGCCGATAGATTCAAACTTCAAAAAATTGCAGGAATCAGCAGAAATGCCATTTCGCAAATGCGAGACTTGGTTTGGAGTATTGATAGCAGACGTGAAACGATTGAGGATTTAATTGAGCGCATGCAGGAGCTTGCAGAAGAGTTGTTATTGCCAAAGGCTATTTCTTTTCATATCGATAGTTCTAACATAAAAAATCCGACAAAAAAATTAACAGCACAGACCAAACAGAATATTTTTTTAATCTATAAAGAGGCGATTACCAATATTTTACGACATTCTGATGCCACTAAGGTAAGCGTTACTATAACTAATCATTCTAAAGGCTGTCAATTTATAATTAGAGATAATGGTAGTGAAAAATCTTCTTATAAATCTACAGGTTTAGGTTTACCGAATATGGTAATGCGTGCCGAAAAATTAAAGGCGAATTTGAAGTTTCAAAAGGAAAACGGATTTAGTGTTTACCTTTTTCTACCTTTCAATATGTAATATCACATCTTAATGTGATTGTGCACCTGTCTTAAAGTCATAACTTTACAAATGAAGAATCTGTTTAACTTAAAAGTTCTTTTAAAGCATTACAAATGAACACTATTAGCTTGGCAATTATAGAAGATGATGTATTAATTCAGGAAAGCCTAGAGGACTTCTTTAGTGCCCAAACTAACATAGAATGTTTGCAAATTGCGTCTTCGGTTGAACAGTATTTGAAGGATTTTGACGCACTTATTAAAGTGCCAAATATTATTCTTCTCGACATTAATTTATTAGGAATGTCTGGGATTGATGGTATTCCGCTTCTATTAAACGAACTCCCGAAAACCAACATCATTATGCTTACCACATTTGAAGATAATGATAGTATTTATAAAGCATTATGCGCAGGTGCTTGCTCGTATTTATCTAAAAAAACGTCACTAAAAAAAATTCTTGAAGCTGTAGAAATCGTTAATAATGGGGGGTCATATATGTCGCCATCCATAGCAAGAAAAATCGTTAATCGCTTTACTCCAAAACATAATCAAAGCAATCTGCTTACACCAAGACAAAAAGAAATTGTTACAGGCATAGTCGATGGCAAAAGTTATAAAATGATAGCCAATGATTTATTCGTTTCTATTGACACTGTGCGTACTCATATTAAAAATATATACAAAGCTTTAGAGATTCATAGTAAAGCTGAATTAATACGAAAATCTTTCGATAATAAGCTGTAATACCAAATAAACGTCAAACTAACCGATTAAATCTATTTCTTTCCCCTTTTTATTTCCATATAAAATAGAATCGTACCTGAGGGCTATGTTTAGATTTTTATCAATCACATTAAAATTCAATTCGTACGATTTAAACATAACCTACAACACTTAATAGATTTTGGATTACACTACTTATTATTAATGTTTTAGAAATGCTCTTAATTCTTGTATCGCTTGTCATTTTTGCATTTCCATTCAAATCTTTAGAAAAAGTTATTGAAACAGTCAACGCAAGTATTGAAAAGTCACTGCTTATAAATAACGATAGTCTAACCGTTTCCACACTTCCAGCACATACCTACTCCTTTCATTTCGCAACAATCTGTTTTACATACGCTACATTACAACAACCAGATTTTATTTCCATCTCACAAATAATTACTAAAACAAAGACTTGGCCGTTTTATACGTTTATTTTCGTTTATCTTTACACCAAGATTGAAAGTCTTACAGACATTTTTAAAATCAATTCCATAGTAGCTATCAGGCTACCTCATAAAAAAGAAACTTGCAAAGCCCCTTTGTTTATAGAGATTTGCGCGACAGGTTTTAACCCAGTCGAGGCCACTATTAAAACCAGTACCTCGAAGAGTTTTTTTATTTGACCACAATTTGCAGAATAAAGAAAAGTTAACTTAATGAGTTATCTGATTTTTTACCTTAATACTTTTAAATCCCCTTTTTTTTTCGGTAAACAAATAAAAATCAGACTTATCACAAAACAGAATCTATAAAACAGATTGTAATTACATTACCCTACAACTAATTTTATTTAGTTAGCCCTTTTTTTACTCCTATTTAGTACTAAAAGTAAAAAGTTGTTTATGGTAAACCAGAATATCAACTCGATATATATTTCTATTTTTATAGTTTAAAATAAAGCTGTTATTATTTACGCTGAGCACGTTTACAGCCTAGTTGTATTTTTTTAAATAACTTTGAAAACTTTACAGATATAAAGAAGTTGTAAGCAACTTTAGAAAAATAATTTGTAACATTTTGCCATTCCTTGTATCTAAATGAAAACTACAGGAAACAAAATGAACTAAACACTAGCATTATTCGCATTTATAGTATCTACAATCGTAGTTAACTCTCAGACACTTTATTCAAAAGCATTTGGCAATCCAAATGACAAGCCACTAGTCTACCTTCACGGTGGTCCAGGATATAATTCTGTAGGTTTTGAAGTAACAACAGCTCAGAAAATTTCGGAAAACGGTTTTTATGTTATTACTTACGACAGACGTGGAGAAGGACGGTCACCAGACGAATATGCAAAATTCACTTTTAATGAAACTTTTGATGATTTAAATTTAATTTATGATACATTCAATTTAACATCAGCAACACTAATAGGGCATAGCTTCGGTGGTACAATTGCTACCTTATATGCGGAAAAACATCCAAATAAAGTTAAATCTATCATTCTCGTATCAGCACCGCTGTCTATGCAAGAAACATTTTCAACAATATTAAAAGCGTCAAAAACTATTTATAAAAACAAAAAAGATAGCACTAATCTTAATTATATAAGTATGCTAGAAAAAATGGACAAAAGCTCTATTCAGTATAGCTCATATTGTTTTAGTCACGCTATGCAAAATGGATTTTATTATCCAAAAGAGCCAACAAAAGAAGCCGTCAATATTTATTCAAAAGTTTAAAACGGATACCCTACTTTTAAAATATAGTTCGCAAATGACTTATGAAGCTCGAAGAGGATTTTAGAAAAACGAAAAACACACCACACTAGATATAAAACAAAACCTAAAAAAAGCACTAAACAATGGCACTACTATTTTCGGTTTATATGGTAAAGATGATGGCTTATTTTCAGAAGTTCAAATAAGAAAAATTGAAAGTTTAATTAATAAGGATAATTTGGAATATTTAGAAAACTGTTCTCATAACCTTTTTATTGACCAACAAACAATGTTTATAGACACATTAAAAAAGTGGACTGAAGAATGAATTTCGAAACTATTTATGACACTTATTGCCAAAAGGTTTTCAGGCTTTGTATGGGGTCTGTAAACGATACAGATTTGGCGAAAGATTTAGCTCAAGAGACATTTATTAAAATTTGAAAACAATTACCCAAGTTCAGAAATGAATCTTCGATTGGAACCTGGATATTTATAATTGCCTCCAATACTTGTTTACGCCAAATTCAAAAAGATAATAAGATGCCTAAGTCTGAATTCCCCATAGAGATTAAGGAAGGCGTTTTAGAGACAAGTATTGAGAACGATTTACACCTTTTACATCAATATATTTCAGAATTACAGGAAGTAGAAATAATAATAATATCACTGGAATTGGAAGATATCAATCAAAAATAAATAGCCAAAATCGTTGGTCTTTCAGAAGGTAATGTTAGAGTTAAGGTTCACAGAATAAAAGAAAAATGGAGACCATTAGAGACTTAAAGAAAATATGGCTTAAACAAGAAATTGAAATTCCAGAAGTTGAAGATTGGATGTGCTAATTTAGCGGACAGTACAAGTTAAGCATAAAGTCTTACATTTAACTTATGACACAAGAGCGAAAGAAATATGATCCAGCTTTTAAACGACAAGCTGTAGAATTAAGTAAGGACAGAAAGAACCTGTCAGAACTAGCAAGAGAACTAGGTATCAAGGTTACTCTTTTATACAAGTGGCGTAAAGAATTTGAAGCTTTTGAATCGGGAAGTTTCCCAGGCAATGGTAATT
>NZ_VSKN01000031.1:0-17499 GCF_008086185.1 Bizionia gelidisalsuginis | reverse complement strand
TTAGCTAATTTGGAATACAGTTTGCCAACTTGAAAAAGGATGAGCTTATATTTGTTGCAAATTAGAAGAGCCGTGTGAGGGGAGACTTTCAAGCACGGTTCTGTGAGAGGCTTGGGGTGAAATTCCCCTTGTCTACTCGATTACAAACCGTTAGGCACAAGGCGCTCACTCAGATGGCATATATAACGGAATAAAAAAATAAACCACAATTAAATAAGGTTTTCCTTACTCAAGGAAAGCAAAAAAATTATATATTTATTGAAAACAAAACTATGAAAAAACTATTATTACTATTAACAGTTACACTTACATTAAGTTGTTGCAACAACGATGACGACACCACTCCCACAAACCCAATAGACCAATTACCACCAACTACCCAAACAGGTGCTAATACCTTTGGTTTTTTAGTTAATGGAGAACCAATAAATGTTACTAACACTTCTCAGTAAGTTGCTATTTATCAAGGTGGGTTATTACAGTTTGGAGCTGGAGGAATTTTTATGCTTGTTCAAGAGCCTTTTATGATTAATACTCAAAATGATTTAACTGGAAAAGCAAGATATTTAATTGACCCAAATCCTGAATTAGGCTGCCACTATGAACTTGAAGACTCTTACGAGGGTTCTGTTATATTTTCTAAAATAGATACTGATAACTTTATTATATCTGGAACATTTCAGTTTTCGTCTATAAATGATAACTGTGAAAATATTGATGTTACCAGTGGACGTTTTGATATGCAATATATCCCATAGAATTAACCAAAAACAACACATTATGAAAAAACTATTACTACTGCTATTAGAAGTGTTGATATTTCTAAGTTTTATGAGCTATGTAACTCGTAATTCAATTAATACAATATTAACTAATGGTATAGATATTGTATAATACATACAAAGTAATGCTATATAAATACTATTTTGTACATTTGTAACATACTAAGTATTATATACTAAAGTAAAACGAGTTTTGAAAACAAAAATAAACATAGCTAATATTGCTCCTAAACAAGTGTTTTGGGATATGGACATAAGTAAATTATCTACTAAACAAGATAAGGCACTTATTATTCCAAGGATGCTTATGGCTACAACTAAAGAAACTTTTTTACAAGATATTACAAATGTAGAAAAACTTTATACTACAAATGAAATCTACGTAATATTAAAAAATACTAAAGAGCGTATTAGTAATAATGTATGTCGTATGGTGGCAACACGTTACAGTAAACCTACATTTTTACGTTATAAGTTCTAATTAATGAGTGCAGTAACTCCAGTACTCTTACAAACCATAAAACAATTACAAACACTACCAAGTTTATCTCAATTTGCATTAGCAGGTGGTACAAACTTAGCATTTCGTTTTAACCATAGACATTCTCAAGATATAGATTTATTTTGTCCAGAAATAGTAGGAATCAAGCATTTTGAAACTATTGAAACGGAAGTTAAAAACGTTTTTGGTGAAACAAATATTACAGGCTTAGAGTATCCTTTCGATAAAGAAAGCGACCAACACACCTACCTTAGATTTTGGGTAAAACAACCTTGTGGTGAATTTATTAAAGTAGAAATCATTCAAAATATGAAAATGATGGATGCTGTTGAGGTTGTAGATGAGGTAAGGTTAGTAACCACTAAAGACATTGGGCTTTTCAAGCTAATAAGTGGATCTAGTCGTGCAGCAAAAAAAGATATTTACGATTTAGATTTTATTACCAAAAAAATAAACATCATAGATTTATTTGAAGCTTTAAAGGTTAAAAAACAAACATTCAACAAAAAAGAACATCAAAATATTTTTGATCTAGACGAAGAGGTGTGTCCTACACAAAACCCGTACTTATTATTAAAGTTTGATGGTAAAGTAAAGCAAAACAGAATAAAGCCAATACACTCTAACGATAATATTTTAATTGTCGAAGGAGGTAAAAGTTGGATAAGTGTAAGAACAAGTTGGAGAATGAAAGTACGACGTCTGTATAAGCATTTAGAAATAGATTTCAACTAGATAATTTCACACAAAACAAAACCTAGTTTTTTTTTGCAAAAGGCAAAAAACCTAACTAAGGAAATAAACCAATCTAATTTAAACATAAAACAGGTCTTTAGCCCCCTATTCCAAACAAAAAGCACCACTTTAAAACCTATTCCAACCAAAAAGACACCCTTTTTCAACCTCTACAATGTATAAAACAGCCGTTTTTCAACCTAGACGTCCTTCCTTAATTGTGAGTCCTATGGGCTCTTTCTCCCACCTCGTTTCCCTTAAGCACTATGACTTCTGCTGACTTCTCCAATAGGCCAACTCGTAACTTTGGAGATCTCCCCAGGTAATGACATCTTCTTTCACTCAATACCTGCCGTATCTACCTACTTACCCTTTTGATACTCTTTGGGCGTTGCAATGATGTGGTTGCTTACCCGAATAAATAGGCCTCTGTATACGGTTTCTGTTCGTCAGTACCGAGTTTTGTAGTCTCGCTTTCTTCAGATGTAACTTTGCAGTTACCACCCTTGCGACTTACTAATGCTTCTAGGCGTTACCCCAGCGCATAAGGGACTTGCACCCTCTAGATTAATTACTTACTTTGCTGTAAGTTAAAGATGCCCATACTGGGCACACACACCTTATAAACTTAATTGACATTTATAGCACACTGCTTAAACAACGCAACTAAGCTTATACGTAAAGCACAACGTTTGCAACAACCTGAAGGAAATGATGAAATACAGAAAACATATTTTTGCGACTGGAATAATTGCGTTACTATTTGTTGGCTATTTAATTGCCGACAGTATGCTCTTCAACGGAATGAAACCCAAAGCCATAAATGAAACTGGTTTTCAGGCAAATTATTTCTTCAAAGAGGCTATTCAAAGTAAAACGACAGTAGTATTAATAGGTGGAGGACAATGGGGGGATTATTGGGCACAAGAATTTGCTAATAAAGAAATGGTTGGTCTATCATTGCCATATACGCGAAAAGAAGGTTTACCAAAATTATTAGAAGAAATTAATTTAGAATACTTTGAAACTGCAATCAAGTGGTTAGGAAAACAGAAATCAGTTAACCCTGAAAAAATTATTGCAATGGGAGCATCAAGAAATGTAGAATTAGCATTAGTGATTGCTTCAACATTCCCAGAAATTGTAAGCGGAGTTGTTGCGTATTCACCACGTTCGATTTCTTGGTCAAATACTGTTTTACCCTATAATTCAAATCAATTGAAACCAAGCTGAAAATATAACGGAATTGACATTCCGTATGTGCCTATGGATAAAATTTCTCGAAACGACTCGGGTAAAATTAAATTACTAGAATATTGGAAAAATGGTTTATCGAAAACGGATTTAGTAAATAAAGCAACTATTAAAGCGGAAAAAATTAATGGTCCTATTCTGCTTCTTTCCGGAAGTGATGATAAGGTTTGGCCCTCATTAATAATGGCTGATATGATAGAACAACGGTTAAAAGAAAATAATTTTAAGCATTCTTTTCAGAATATAAAATATAAAAATGCCGGACATTTAATTTCAAATAACCCAGAGGTAAATTCAAATTTTAGAACTGGAACAATTAACATTGATGGAAAGGACTACGAATATGAATTTGGAGGCACTAACGAAGGAGATTTTAAAGCCAGGAAAGACGCGAAAATAAAGTTAATAGAATTCATATAAAAAATACAAATCTGTTAAAAGGCTTCTGACAATCCAGTAGACCGCCAACAATCAATTGATTGCAAATCTGTTTATCCTACCACTTAATTACGAAAATCGCACCCTCTAAATCACTTACTTACTTACTTACTTACTTTGCTGTACGCAAAAGATGCCGATACTATATAAAAATATTTACTTAAATTAGGATCGCTGCTTAATTGCAAGCCTCTATTTTTACTACGAAGAGTCTGGACATACAACCTACCAACAAACCCTATACAAAAACGCTGACGGTAATGCATATTAAACCCAATCTGAATCTTCCAGCGTAAATATTTTGCTTATTTCGACGTCAAATAGTTGCGCTAATCTTAGTGCCAAAACTGTTGAGGGAACATATTTACCTAATTCCATAGCATTAATTGTCTGCCTACTCACTTTTGCCAATTTAGCTAAATCGGCTTGAGTGATATTTTTTTTTGCTCTTTCTACTTTGATACTATTCTTCATAATAAGCTGATTTTTTAAGTTTTGAAATTTGCCAATTAAATCTAATTATGAAAAAGATTAATACCGTAAACATATTGAATATCATGACCCATAAAAAAGAAAAATCGAAGATAAACAAAAACGCAAACAAAAGAATTCCGTAGTTAACATAAACAGCCCAAACCAGAGACTCTAGCCTAATTTTGGATATATATTCATCCTCTAATTTTTCTTTAGAGAAAGCAACAAGTAAAGAACTAATAATAATTAAAATTCCAAAGATTTCATTGAGAATATTATTCTTAACCATTCCTAGTAGCTGTTTATCCTTAAATAAGTCATCTATAAAAACTGCAGGGATATCAAAATCTAAAAAGTTTGGTTCGTACTCATATTTAAGTGTTATGAAACCTAAAATTGCCGAAGGAATAAGTAAAAACCAACCCGTTTTTTTGAATTTATTAGGAAATAAAAAATTTACTTTCATAATATTATAATTTTGTTGTCAACAAATGTAAAACAAATATCACAATTAGACAAACAAACTTTACATTTAGTACAGCGAACATTACCAATAATCGAGTTATTGCCAGCACACCTCTCAAAACCACCGCACTTACGGGTCTTCTAAAAGCAAATCACAATTTGTGTGTTGTTTACGTTATCCGTCATCTGTTTTGTAACCTCTTGTCTGGAAATTTAGCTCCTATAAACTCGGAGGTCTATTTTACTATTCAAAATAAAGAAAACGGTATTCAAATTTCAAGAATTATCTCGCCAGAATTTCAATAGAAATAAATGGTAACCCCTAATTTAAAACTCTTAAATACAACAAATTATTTATCTATTGCAGATAAAAATAAGGCGGTAACTGTTGCGACATTTTACGGGTATGCAGAAAAACAATAGTAACACCACTTAAAAATAAGCCTTATATTTTAGACTAATTAAAATCTATACTAGCCATCGGAATTCTAATGAGTATCTTACGTGCGCAACGAAGCCACTATTTATTTTAAAACAGAAACATTAACAAAAATCAAACCCACAATCAATCTAAAAGAAACACATATTGTTCCTGAAATATCCGCTCCAATGCGACTGCAGGAATATGGTGTTGGCCTATTCATTGCTGCGATTACGAAATCGGCGCTAAAAAAAGCACTAAAGAAAAAATTTATTACGGTTAACGCTGTTATTGCGACTTCCGCTACAGTAATAAACGGGGGTGACTGCTTAACTTTATCTATTCCAAAAGAAGTTACACCGCATAAGAAATTGGTATTTCAACTTAACGTTTTATTCGAAGATGATTATTTAGCACTACTCCATAAACCTGCGGGCATAGTAGTGAGCGGTAATAGTTTTAAAACTATTGCCAATGCATTACCTCAAAATATTAAACAAAGCACGCTTCTAGATGCTACTAAACCTCAGCCCGTGCATCGATTAGACTATGCGACCACAGGTGTTTTATTGGTTGGAAAAACGAGTAGTAGTATTCGTGCTTTAAATAAAATGTTTGAGGACAAAACGGTTTACAAAGTATATTATGCCGTTACTATTGGTAAAATGAAAAAGGCAGGAAGTATCACTTCAGAAATTGACGGTAAAAAATCACTATCGTATTACAATCTACTCGAAACCGTTTCCTCGCAAAGATTCGGCCATCTCAACTTAGTGAAATTAAAACCTCAAACGGGTAGAAGGCATCAATTGCGTAAACATTTGGCCAGCATTAACACTCCCATATTAGGGGATGCAGCATACGGGATTGAACCTTTAATTTTACGCGGTAAGGGGTTGTATTTACATGCATATTCATTAAGCTTTACACATCCATTTACAGGTAAAACAGTCTGTTTAAGGGATGAATTCCCTCCACGTTTTATGAAACTATTTAATTCTAAAATAAATGACATCTATGCTTATCAAACAAACCTCTCCAACCATAAATAGTAATAGCGTGCGTCTCAAACCACCTCTTACACCTGCTCTTCTCGAAACAAATTTAAGTCAAGCTATTTACGACCGTTCAATAATAAAATAACTCCTCTAACCATATAATGGTTTTGCTCGTTCTAAGAATTAGACTTTGGGCAATTGGAATCCTCTCGCTATAATGAGACTCTATAAGTAGCCAAAATTTTAACTAAGGCCTCGCTAATTGCCGTTTGCCCGTTATCGCTTCCCTCCCAACTACCGTATTATTTGCTAAATACCACCTCATTATTTTGTAAACTTTTTAGTTTATGACATATCTTTACCTAGCGATTTACCCTTCTTTATCCTTAGCCATCGTACGCGTCGCGCGGAATGTTACACCAAAACACAACTAGTATTGAAGTCTAAAGTGTTGAGAAAATTGACGTTGTTTGGTTTTGTTATTACTTAATTTCTGGTTTTATTTTTATTTAAGTCTGATGTATTTTTTTAAGTCAGAACCCAGTATTTCCAGTAGTTCTTTCTCGTTTCCATTTTGTGTTTCAGTGAACAAAAATCCGAAAACTGAATATTCATTCAATGCAATTTTTCTTAGATCCAGAGGTTTTTCAAAATCTAATACTAATTTCTCATAATCAAAGGACTCTATTTCACTTGCATCAATGCCCGAATTATTATCTAAAACAATAATACTATACTTTTTACCTTTTCTGGTTTTAAAAATCGTCTCCCAATCTGGTTTTATAGATTGAAAAAAGGCCTCATAGGAATTAATCCCGTAAGCATACCAAGATAAATCTCCGGTGGTGCAAAACCCTCCAAATCTTAAAGGATTTACCTCAATAGGGTTTATGATGCCTTTGTTATCAATTCTTAATTCTACGTGAGCAGGGAAATTTTTTAGTTTTGCTTTTTCCCCTATTATACCCAGAAAAGCCTCTATCTCATTCTTGTATTTTTGTATTATTTCTTGTGAAGTTGAATACACCTTATCACTTACATCTTTATCAGATAAAAATATATGATGAAGAATATTAAGCACCACTGGTTTTCCCTTATTATCGAAATAACAATCAATTGCGTACTCGTCTCCAGCTATATATTCTTCGATAATAAATTCTGATATATTTAAAACTTCCTTAGGGTATAGGTCTTTAGAATGGTTATTCTCAGAATCTATCTTATCTAAAACTTGTAGCCATTCTGCAGCAGTATCGACTTTGTGCACAGCGATACTAGAAAAACCAACTGCAGGTTTTATAATGAATGGGAATTTAAGTTCTTCCACAATAAGTTTTCTCAGATCTTCAAATCTCACTCCTTTAAAAAAATAATCGGGGAAAGACTCTTTAATTAGTTCTCTAAATTTGATTTTATTTTTGAACACTTCAATTTGATCGAGAAGGCTTAATGAAACCACATTCTTTTGAATCCAGTTGATTGTGTTTTCAGAATTGGTATACATTGGGGTTTCCGGATTCTTCTTTAAACTATCTTTTGCTTCTTCCTCGGTGATCCAATTCAGCTTTTTATCAGCAATCATATTTTTCGCCTGAGCAGTAGCCACAATTTCATAATTATTTTCCTTAATAGTTTTAATAAGAAAATCTGAAACATACGGTTTATCAATTACTATCATATAGTTATCTCTATTTTCACTCAATTTAACACCTATTTAATAAATGAGTCTGGTCTTTGGGATAGTCTTGGGAATTGAACCTCATCGTTAATGGCTTTAAGTCTAATTTTAAAAGTATATTCCTTTCAAAGAACCGGTATCACACTTCTAAATATAAAAATAACGCCTAGAAAATTTTAGAGGAAACAAGTATTCCACTAAATCCTTTTAAGAAAAAGGAGTGCTTTAAGAAAACATTGTTTTTTAGTGTATTACCGCGCCAACATTTGTTAAGTAAATACAGAATCGTTCACATAAAAAACACGAAAAACAATCACTTAACACCTCTTTTATTAACTTTTCGCTCTGTGTTTGCTTATAAAACTCTCTAGATTTCTCTTTGGTTCGTTTTCTTTTGCTAAATTAGTTGCTAATCAAAAATAAGGTACGATACACGGGGCCGTTAAATGCCTTTATAACTGAAATTTAGCTTCACTAGCATTAAAAAGAAGTAATACTACACACATTATGAATATGAATTTAGCCGTACTAATAGACGGAGACAACATACCCTCTGCTCACGTAAAGGAAATGATGGAAGAAATAGCAAAATATGGAAATCCCACGATTAAAAGGATTTATGGCGATTGGACGAGTCCGCATTTATCAAAATGGAAAAACCTATTGTTACAAAATGCTATTACCCCTATTCAGCAATATGCTTACACCGCAGGTAAAAACGCGACAGATTCGGCCATGATAATTGATGCGATGGACATTCTATATTCTGAGAAAGTTAGTGGTTTTTGTCTTGTTTCTAGCGACAGTGATTTTACCAAACTGGCGACTAGATTAAGAGAAGCGGGTATGCAAGTGATTGGAATTGGAGAGAAAAAAACACCAAATCCTTTTATCGTGGCCTGCGATAAATTTATTTATATTGAAATTATTAGGAAGCAAACGGAAAAGAAAGAAAATATTAGTCAGAAAGACCACGTAAAAGATAGCATAGATAAAGTCACTCCAAAAGTGACTAAACTAATCTCTGCTACTATATCCGATTTATCCGACGAAGATGGCTGGGCTTTTCTTGGAGATGTAGGAAGTTTATTGCAAAAAAAGCAACCCAACTTTGATTCTAGGAACTATGGATTTGAAAAGTTGACGCCCCTTATTAAATCCATCGGTAAGTTTGAATTAGAACAAAGAGAAAACACTAAAAGTAGACATAAATTAATTTTCGTAAAGAATAAATAAAAGCACATCTATAGTTATCATAAACTATTAATTTTTCTTAATTTGAGTTATAATAACACAAAAAGCTATAAAAACAAACACCTGTTTTAGGCCATTTAATTAAGCAATTTTATATTCCGATACATAAAAAAGACAGGATTTAAAGTCTTTCAAACTTTTAATTAACCAAGAAAAGCCTAACTATTTCTTAGTATACTACATTACCTCATTGTATAGAAGGACAGAGGAATGATTAGTATCGTATTTTGTAATTAAGACTTAATTTAAGGCTTCTCTTTGTAAACAGATAGAAACTAAACTTGCTGAACGTAGTCTTCAGCCCCTAAAAAAAAGAAAACTACCAATGCCCAAATTTGAAGTAGTACATGAAACCAACGATTATATAGTTGTAAACAAAATGGCCGGCCTTATAAGTGAGAAAAGCCCATACGAGAATAACACTGTTGAGGACCAAGTTTTTAATCACCTTTTAAAAAGTAAACGCAAACCCTATATTGGAGTAATCCATAGGCTAGATCGCGTAACAAGTGGCGTGTTGTTATTTGCCAAGAAAAAAAGTATTTTGGTAGAATTTAATGCCCTATTTAGCAACCGAAAAGTTCAGAAAACGTATTTAGCAATCGTTAAAAACAAACCTTCGAAGGATAAGGACAACTTAAAAAATTTTCTCGTAAAAAATACTCTAGAAAAAAGGGCAGATATAGTCCAATCAAAATCCAAAGACGCTTTAGAGTGTACTCTTTCCTACCAGGTTATAGACAAAAACGATTTTGGTTATCTCTTAGAAATTAAACCAAAAACAGGTCGATTTCATCAAATAAGGGCACAACTAGCCCATATAGGACTCCCTATTGTTGGCGATAAAAAATACGGCTCAGATCAAGACTACTTTCCTTTATCTATTTGTCTTCATGCACAAAAAATCACCTATCAAGTCTCTGGTAATAAGGAATTAAAATCGTTCGCAGCACCTTTGCCAAAGAATGAATTTTGGGCTTTCAAATCACGATAAACATTATAACTAGAACAGGCGTGTTTACCTAGCTTGCACTATTACTCTGTAAAGAAGCTACCCATTAATTTAGCAATAGGCACCAAAGTACTCTCCGTTATTTAAAGTGCAAACCCCTTCTATTCCCTTTAAACCACAATTCCTAATAAAACCTACAGCGGGATATTGTGTTTAAGCGTTAGTAAGGATAAATTTATTATGCCTGCCATTTCTTAAGAATTTTGTATTACCAGTAAAATTAGATCAAGGTGATCAAAGTCATATTTCAATTCAAATACCAATCGTATATTTAGGATAGGGAATATGAAAAATAAGTGTAGAACAAATAGAGTATACGGAAAACACAGAAGTCTTGGCTAAATTAGCGAAAACTTTAGCTCATCCTATTTGTATTGCACTCTTAAAGTGTCTTGAGAACCAATTGCGTTGTTACACAGACGATTTTGGGAGAGGTGTTTCCATTGGCTCAATCTACAGCTTCTCCACATCTAAAAGAATTTTAAAAAACGAATCTTATTTATGTTGAATTAAAACCGCGAGAATAAGGTACTGTATTAATAATAAAAATGGGAATGTTACAAAAGCAGTATTTCAGCAATGTTCTGATTGCTATTTTTAGCTACTACCGCCCTTTAGCGATAAAAAAATACAACTATTATGACCAAAATAATTAAAATACTAGGCACAGGATGCCCAAAATGCCAAGCGATGATAGGAGTTGTTAAAGATGTGGTTACCGAGAACAACATTGATGCAACCATTGAAAAAGTTGAGGATATAATGGAGATTATGAAATATAACGTAATGATTACACCTGCCTTGGTAATAGATGATGTTATTGCAATAAAAGGGAGAGTGCCTTCAAAAGATGAAGTATTGGCACTTTTAAACTAATTAAAACACAGATTATGAAATACGAAATTACAGCTTCATCCCACTCCAATCAGGATGCCGTTATTTATATAAAGCAATCAAATATAGATTTTGGCACCTCCCCAAAAACGGCTGAAACCTTACCAAATCCTGCTGAACTATTCTTGGGGTCTTTTGCCGCTTGTATGTTGAAAAATGTTGAACGTTTTTCTAGACTGATGAAATTCACCTATACAAAAGCCTCTCTTGAAGTCAATGCAACACGTCTTGAAAACCCACCTAGGATGGACAGTGTTTTTTACGAGTTAACAATTTATACTAATGATGACAAATTAAATTCGACCCTGCTAAAAAAGAATATTGAAAAGTTTGGTACCATCTACAACACGGTAAAATTGTCTTGTAACATCTCAGGAACGATTAACACGATTTAAAATGTTTGATTGGGTACAAAATAGTTCAGATTGGTTGGTCTATGATGTTTTTAATTTGAGCAAAGGGCAACATTTGACTGAAGCCTTAAACTTCTTTATTTATGATACCGCAAAGATTTTAATCCTTCTTTTTATTGTTATCTTTTTTATGGGAATCGTCAACAGTTACTTTCCCATAGACAAGGTTAAAAATTATTTGTCAAGGCATAAATTATACGGATTGGAATACTTAGTGGCAAGCCTATTTGGTGTGGTAACTCCTTTCTGTTCTTGTTCGTCAGTCCCACTATTTATCGGCTTTGTGAGAGGAGGAATACCCTTAGGTGTTACCTTTTCATTTTTAATTACTTCACCGTTAGTCAATGAAGTAGCCATCGGACTTTTTGTGGGGTTGTTTGGAATTAAAACAACCCTTATTTATGTGATAAGTGGTGTTTCATTGGGCACCATTTCGGGCGTTATCCTTCAAAAATTAAAATTGGAATCCTTTTTAACACCTTGGGTAAAAGAAATTTTGGCTACTGCACAAAAAGATCAAGATGCTTTTATTGCCGAAAAACAAACTTTAAAACAAAGGTTACCCATTATTTGGAATGAAGTGCTAAAAATACTTAAAGGTATTATTCCTTATGTGTTGGTAGGCATATCCATTGGAGGATTGATGCACGGTTATATTCCGGAAGGTTTTTTTGAAAAATATATGGACAAAGACAATTTATTTGCTGTACCTATTGCTACCATTTTGGCGGTGCCAATGTACTCGAATGCATCAGGTATACTTCCTGTAGTTCAGGTTTTAGTTGCAAAAGGCATCCCTTTAGGTACTGCAATTGCTTTTATGATGGGTGTTGTTGGCTTATCATTACCAGAAGCCATGCTTTTAAAGAAAGTGATGTCCTTAAAACTGATCGCCATCTTTTTTGGTCTCGTTACGCTTTGCATTATCATTTCAGGGTATTTATTCAACATCTTATTATAATAATACAGCAATACCAAATAAAAATGATGACCTATTTTGAGCTTACCGGTAGGTTGGATTTAACAGGAAAATAGAGGGAAATAAAACAGTAGTCTGATTCTGATCTCGCAAGCAGAATACACTAAAACCTAACTATTGCGAAACCTTTCCTCTTTAAGCTAAAATTAATAAAAACATAAGCCTTTGCATTCCCCAAAATGAATAAAACCTTAAGATATAACCTTTAATTAAAAAATAATTTATTGAGAATAAATTAAGGGGATTGCCACTGGCTTTGTGAGTTTTGCCGGTATAAATTCAAATAAAAAACAGACAACTTCCAACGAATTGCGTGTCACTATCAAACTATTATCTCCACCACATAAGGTTACAGACAGTTGTTTCAGCTTCTTAAGCGTTATTCTTACCCCATCTGCTACATTTTATTCATTGTTCTCTTTATAGCACCAATGCAATTCCTCCTATAAAAATAACTAAATAAGTTACGCCCAGTTGAATAGATTAATTACGTAAACAGTATAAGACAGTAAATCTATTACCGTGAAATATGCCTTAATTACGGATTAATGAAATATTTAAATAGACAATTAAAAATTCTTTTATGAAATAAGTTAAAGGCCCCACTCTTATTAAGCCTACCTTAGGTAAAAAACTATGTCTATAGAGCGCAGAGTACAATTGGTAGAAAGTCTATTTCATCAATTAGAGGAAGAAGGCGCTCAGTTTGAAAAAGCATCAGGAATGAGTTGTGTTTCTGGTTGCGGGAAATGCTGTACAAATCCCAATATAGAGGCCTCTCCATTAGAATTTTTACCTTGGGCCTTTCATTTGTTTAAGAACGGTGACGCAAAAAAAACACTAGATGTACTTAATAAAACTGAGACTTCAACTTGTTTCATTTACACATCTTTATCCCTAAGCGGTCACGGTCGGTGTAGTAATTACAAATACCGAGGTCTTATTTGTCGCCTATTTGGTTTCGCTGCCAACACCGATAAATACGGAAATTTAAGATTAGCGACTTGCAAAATCATAAAAGAAGGTCAGGCAGAAGACTATAAATCGGCTGCCGAAGCCATTACAAAAGGATTGTACGTACCTGTATTTACAGAGTATTATATGCAATTAAACCAAATTGACTTTCATTTAGGAAACATCATTCTGCCAATAAACAAAGCGCTTAAAATGGCTTTGGAAGAAGTACTTCAATATTATGCGTACAGACCTTTTCCTGATGTAAAAAAAGAGTGTATTTAAAAAATTCTTAGCCCGTTCTAATTTACCGATTAGTGGCGTCTGTTTATCGCTTTCTACTACGGTCCAAATTACAGCTTTTACATCTCGAGAGGTACGTTAACGAAAACTCGTAAACACCATACGTATTACCTATTTTAGAGGTATTCATATCGTAAGAAAAACCAAATCGCAGCTCGGAATATTCCAATCCGATAAATGCATTTATAGAGGTTAATAAATGACTATTATCGTCATTAAGCGCTGGGTTTGTAGCTGCTGTAAGACCTACAAGAAATTCCTCTACTTGAAATAAAGACCCCACATCTAAACGGTTATATTGCCCTTGTTGCATATAATTGGCAGTCATCATTACACTGCTATCATTTAAAAAAGGAAAACGATAATTACCGTGTAGCGAATAAAATATATCTAAAGGCACTTTCTCTCCTTCAACAAAAGAAATATTAGGTCTATTTAAATGTTTTACAGAAGCTCCAAACCAATAGGATGTGCCATAAAACGCTTCTTTTTCAAAAACAATACCGGTTGAGAAATCTACAAAATACGGGTTTTTAATAGTATTAGCCAAGGGGTCTACAGAATTCGGATTTATAGTTCCTGTATTAATATTTATCTGATCTCCCAGCCTAAGATTCCTAAATCGGTTACTTTTATTCCCCACACCAACTTCTATACCTGGTCTAAAAAACCAGCCGCCATCTAAATTGATACGGTGTGCATAATTTGTATTTATCTGAAAATAATTATAGTTATTAAACGACTCGTACTGCCATACGGCATTGACACCTATGCCAAAACCAAGATCCGGACCATAATCGAAAGACTTATTTACAAAGGCATACTGTGTGGTTAGTTTTAAATCTAAATTTGGCCATTGCAACCGACTAAGCACACCGGCATAGACTTTACCATTATCCTCAAATCCAGAAAACCCTGGATTTAAAGTTTCTTGCACATAATTAGCTTGCGAAAATATGGGGTCTTGAGCTTTTGCTGCAGACACCGTTAAGAGGAGTACTATAAAGAGTATAATTTTAAATTTCATTCTAGCTATTATTTAATAAATACAAAGGATCCTTGTTTTGCTATGGCATCGCCATAGAATGTGCGTGCTTTAAAAGTGTAATAATAATTTCCGTTCTCGGCTTCTATAGTGTTTATCTTACCATCCCAACCGCGTATACTCTCACCAGATTCTGAGTAAATAAGACTTCCCCAAGTATCGTATATATTAAGTTCTAAGGTGTTTAATCCAATATGTTTCGGACCAAAAAAGTCATTTAAACCATCTTCATTAGGCGTAAATGCATTGGGCATAATAAGTTTATAACCTTTTTCAATAGTTAGCGTCACGATAGTACTATAAGAGCAACCAAATGGATATGTAACAGTTTGGGTTACCACGTAATTCCCTGCTTGTAAATAAGTGTGAATAGGATTTTCTTCAGCGGAAAAACTGCCCTCTCCAAAATCCCATAAAACACTAACATAATCTCCGGTCGCTGTATTTGTAAATTGAATTGGATCTTGAATGGCAAACACACCATAATTAGAATATCCAAACGCTGTTATTTCGGAATCTGGCTGACCTATAACTGGCGTTTCTACATTGAAACTAAAATTGGTACTACAGCCTAAACTATCTGTAACTTCTAAAATCACCAATCCATTTTCGTCTGTAGTCATTGATTCATTATTTAGACCACTTACAGTACCGCTTGACCAATTATACTGGAAAGGCGGCACACCTCCACTAGCAACAGCAACAAACGTTTGATGTATTATCTGTGCTTCACAATCGGGTTCAGACTGAGTATCTACTCCAACCGCTAAAGGCTCAAACCTATCCACTTCCCAACTCCCTTCTATTTCGCAACCATTAGCATCTGTAACGATTACAGTATAACTATTTGGTGGAATGTCGACTAAATCTTCTGTGACTGCTCCATTAGACCAAACCACGTTAAAAGGTGGTGTACCTCCTGCTATTAATAAATTAATGGCGCCACTATTGGCATCATCGCAATCGAAAGCATTAATAACATTTGTAGAGAGCTGTAATGGCGCAATATTAATTATGGTAAAACTATCTTGAATAACACATGGCGTTCCATCTGTAATAGTAACAGAATACGTTCCCGGAGCTAAATTATTGCGCTCCACTCCTGCTGTATCATCATCATCCCAGACGACTGTAATAGGCTCCATTCCGCCTTCAAAATTAAGTACAATACTTGCATCATTTTCTCCAGAACAAGACATTTGAGTGACTTCAGGATTAATTAAAAATAGAGGCGCTTCTTCAATAATTATAGAAAAAGATTCTGAACAATTAACAGCATCTGTAATTGTAATCGTGTAGGTTCCTGGCGACAAGTCGGTTTGCACTGGCCCCGTTCCAAAATTGCTCCAAGCAATAGCGAAAGGTGGCACGCCTCCTAATATATTATTTATCGTAATTGAAGCATCATTATTACCGTAACATTCAATGTCTGTAGTTGTAACATCTATTGTGATGGCATCATTCTGAGTAATATTAATAGTCATCGTGTCGAGACATCCAGAACTATCGGTTACTACAACTGTATAGTTACCAGCACTTAAATTATCAATATTTGGATTCGCACTTACAAACCCATCAGGCCCTGTCCAAGCGTACGTATAACCTAGTCTTCCACCAATAACATATATTGTAATTGCTCCTGTAGAATCCCCATAACAAAACACATTTGTTTGAGAATTTATAGACACTTCAAGTAATGGCGGTTCTTCAATTAAAAAACTTTGAATGATGGGCCCACAGTTATTAGCATCTGTAACAGTAACCTCATAATTTCCCGGACCTAAATCTGAAAGATCTTCATTTGTAGAAAAAGACTGTCCGTCTTTCGTCCAATTATAAACATAAGGTAAAGTTCCGCCTTCAATACTAATAGCTATCACACCATCATTAGCTCCAAAACACGATATTGTTTGTGGGTCGAAATTAATAGCACTAAACACTAAGTCTTCAGGTTCTGTTATACTAAATGTTTCCGAATAGGGACAACCACCATCATCTAATACATTTAAAACATAAGTACCAATCTCTAGGTTGAAAACATCCTCATCCGTGCTGGTAAATCCATTCGGCCCATTCCATGTAATAGTATAAGGATTTGCATTTGAAAATGGCACACCTCCAGCTACAGAAATTTCGATAGACGCATTATTGGATTCAAAACAGCTGTTATTTGTTAAATCAGATAACACTGTAATAGACGGATTAACCGTTACCGTTACCTCGAAAGTATCCCCCAAGCAATCTCCAGCAACAGGCGTTACCGTATAGGTTGCTGTAGCTGGATTAGTAGTCGTGTTTTCTAAAAATTGTGAAATACTCGTTATAGGCGTTAATTCTTCTACGGCACCAATAACACCACCAACAGGACTTACAATAGGCGGCGACCACGTATAAGTTGTGTTTAGAGGCACAATATCTCCATTTGTATTATCGGGAATTATTGAGAACGTATTATTACTACAAATAAGAGCATCGTAATTACTGATTTGTGGCACTTGATTAATAGTTATTGGTGCCATTTGAGTCGTTAAATCACCACATCCTCCTTCCGAAAAGGAAATAATACAATAATAATAAAATACACTAACGTTTGTATTTGGCAGCGTTAATAGACTAGTGTTTGTGCCTACTGGGTTTGGTGTATCTAAATCGTTTGTATCATTGGAATACCACTGATAATCTGGAATGCCAACACCATTTGTAACAACAACCTCCAATTCTGCCATTGTATCGCCCAAACAGTATTCTGCACCAATAGGCTGTGTCACAATAGATGGCCCTTCATTTACCGTTATGGTTACCGGGTTACTCGTGGCGTTACAGTCGTAAGCGTTTGGCTGACTTATTTCGCAATAGTAAGTGTACACGCCTGCTGGTAAAGAGTTGTCGTGATTAAAA